>JALRKT010000009.1 GCA_023268805.1 Bacilli bacterium | reverse complement strand
GACGCCCTCAACGTCTTCCCGGTCCCCGATGGTGATACGGGTTTAAACATGAATTTAACGGTATCGAGCGGTTCTAAAGAAGTGGCTAACCGCAATGATGAAAACATTTATGATTTAGCAAAAGCCTTTTCGAAAGGGCTTTTAATGGGTGCTCGCGGGAACTCTGGGGTTATTACCTCACAAATTTTCCGTGGTTTTGCTCAATATTTAGAAGGTAAAGCGGAAATCAACGCTGTCCAATTTGCCGAAGCGTGGATGCAAGGTAAAGAAGTGGCGTATAAAGCGGTCATGCGGCCAGTCGAAGGGACCATGTTAACCGTCATTCGTGAAGCATCCCAAATGCTTCTTGATCATGTTCAAGACAGTTGGTCGATTGAACAATGCATGGAACTTCTCATCAAAGAAGCGCACGAATCGTTAAAACGAACCCCCGACTTACTTCCGATCTTAAAAGAAGTGGGTGTGGTCGACTCTGGCGGTTTAGGTCTCATTAAAATCCTAGAAGGCTTTGATCTTGGATTAAAAGATCAAGTGGTGGAAAAACTTGAAGCGACCGCGTTAACCGCCAAAGCCGGCAAAGAAATGGCGGGGGCGAAACTCGAAGCCGAAGAATTTGGCTACTGCACCGAATTTATTCTCATGCTCGATGAAAATAATCCTGATAAAAAACCATTCATTGAAAAACGCTTTTATGAATACTTAGAACAACAAGGCAATTCGATTGTCCTTGTCAAAGATGAAAACCTTGTCAAAGTGCATATTCATACATTAAATCCAGCGGCGGTATTCGCCAACGCCTTTAAATACGGTGAATTTGTCACGATGAAAGCGGATAATATGACCGTTCAACACGAAAATATTACCGAAGCGAGTAAAGATCACGCCCATGCGCTTGCTAGCAAACCAGCGGAGCCTGTCGAAGAAAAAGTGTTTGGTTTGATTGCCGTTGCCGCGGGGGCAGGAATGGAACAATCCTTTAAAGACCTCAATGTCGATCATATCGTCAGTGGCGGGCAAACGATGAATCCTTCCACCGAAGATTTCCTGAATGCTGCCCGTGCGGTTCACGCCAAAAATGTGTTCTTTTTCCCGAATAATCCCAATATTGTCTTGGCCGCGAAACAAGCGGCAGAAGCCCTCAATGAAGAAGGACTCATTAATGCTGCCGTCATCGAAACCAAAACGATTCCGGAAGGCTTAACGGCGGTGATTAACTTTATTCCTGATTTATCGATGGCGGAAAATATCGACGCGATGAATACCGCCGTGAAACAAGTTAAATCCGGAGCGGTGACCTTTGCGATTAAGGATACATCCATTAACGGATTAACCGTAAAAAAAGATGATTTTATGGGCATTATGGGCAAAGCCATTGTGTGTACAGCCAAAGACTTATTTGATACCGCCAAAAAACTCTTAGAAACGATGGTCGATGATGCTGCCAGTTTGGTGACAATCTTTTATGGCGAAGGGGCGAGTGATGCTGTGATTGAACGCTTACGCGATTATACCTACGAAGCCTATCGTGGCGTTGACTTTGATTTCCGTGAAGGCAATCAACCGGTTTATTCCTTCATCATTGGCGTCGAATAACACCGTCTACCTTGATAAAAAAGAAAAGAGGCAACGCCTCTTTTTTTGTTTTACAATAAACGTATGAAATTATCGAGTTCCGCTCGGATACAAACTGCCTTAGAAACGATGGGTATTTATACGTATGAAGATGTGTTAATGCATCTCCCGCGTGCTTATGAAGATTTATCCATCACGGAACACGTCTTGAAAGTCGATCGCCAGCGTGTGGTGTTATCGGGTGTGGTTGCCACCCAACCGAAACTCTTTCGACATGGTCGGTTTTCCTCGGTGACCTTTAAATTTCTTGCTCATGATCAACAACTTTATTCCGTGGTTGCCTTTAATCGTCCGTTTTTCTTGCGTGCGATTCAACTTAAAACAACGTATCGCCTTTTGGGCATTTATGATCAAAAACGTTCGAGTATAAATCTAACGAGTTTACTCAAAGATGATGGAAATTTGCCGATATTAAAACCGATTTATCGGCTTCCGGATGAGATTCAAGGGTATGTTTTTACCCGTCTGGTAAAAAAAGCATTATCGTTTCTTCCTACCTTGACGTTTTCCTTAAAATTACCCGAATCTTTTTACGGAGATCATCACGTTATGTCTGTGATAGAGGCACTGAAGGTCTTACATTTTCCCACCTCCCTCGATGAGGTTGAACATGCTTCGCGGGTGTTTAAATTTGAAGAAGCCTACGCTTACTTTGTGTATATGAAGCAGCTTAAAGAAGCCCAGCAAGCATGGAAAAAACCTCAGTCGAATACCATTGCTTATGGGACCATCGTTGATAAAATTGAACGACTTCCGTATCGCTTAACCTCTGACCAACTCCTTGCTACCGATGAAATTATTCATGATATGAATCATCATCACGTTATGCATCGTTTACTCCAAGGTGATGTGGGTAGTGGTAAAACTGTGGTGGCTGCTTTAGCATTATTCGCCAATGTCCAACGGCATCAACAAGGAGTGCTTATGGCCCCGACGGATACGTTAGCCAAACAACATTATCTGACCTTATCCCAATTGTTTACAGGGGAAAAGATACGCCTTGCATTGCTTGTAGGTTCCCTGACCGCCGCAGAAAAAAAGGCAATTAAAGAAGCTTTGATCGAGGGAACCGTGGATATATGTGTGGGGACCCATGCCGTATTTTCCGAAGATGTGAGTTATCATGATCTCGGTCTAGTCGTCATTGATGAACAACATCGGTTTGGGATTCAACAACGTGAAAAATTACGACAAAAAGGACCTTATGCGGACTATTTAATGATGTCGGCTACGCCGATTCCCCGCTCCCTTGCAATGACGGTGTATGCGAATATGGATGTTTCAACTTTAACCCAATTCCCCTTTTTAGAACGAAAGGTAGAAACACTCATTGTCCAAGAAGAAAATGCGTTGATCGATTATCATATTCAATTGGCATTAGAAGCGCAACAGCGCGTGTACATACTTGCCCCTGCAATCGAAGAATCTTTAACTGGAAAACAAACGGTGGATGCGCTATTTCACATGTATCAGACCAAATATCCGACTCAAGTTGCAATGATGCATGGGCGATTAAAACCCGAAGAAAAAGAAGCGATCTTTTCTGAATTTGCGCAAGGAAAGAAACCCATACTTGTTTCTACAACAGTTATTGAAGTCGGGCTTGATGTTAAAGAAGCAACCTTGATGATTATTCATGATGCGAATACCTTTGGCCTCGCGACCCTTCATCAATTACGGGGACGGATTGGTCGTGATGGTTCACCCGCAACGTGTTTATTCGTGATTCAAGAAGAAAACCTTTTCGACCATGAACGCCTCAACGTATTAGTGAAAACCAATGATGGTTTTGTCATTGCCGAACAGGACCTTGCATTACGTGGACCTGGAGAAATCTTTGGGGAACGTCAAGCGGGTATGCCTTCTTTTCATGTCCTCAATTTAGTCAAAGACCATAAAATTATTGAGGCGGTGCGTAAATTTATGCATCCTCATCTTTTGTAAACTATTCTTTTATTACACCAATTTTGGTTCTATTTTTTGAAATCTTTTAAGTCATTCATAAACGTTTATTAATACTTTATGCTTGTTTTTTGCTACTATTTTAATATGCAATTAACAATTATTCTTGATATGATGGGTGCCGATAAAGGGGCAGAAGAACTTTCCTTAGGTCTTCGTCAGTTTTTATCACGCAATCCGGGTTCCTACCATTTTATTGCCGTTGGCAAGCAAGAGGAGCTTCATTCCATCAAGGATATCGCAGAAATTGTCGATGCAAGGGATATCGTTCCGATGGAAGCAGGAGCCCGTGATGTCTTACGTATGAAAGATTCTTCGATGATGAAAGCGATTGATCTTTACCAAGAACGTCAAGCCGATGCCATCATTAGTTGTGGAGGAACCGGGGCTTATTTATCTGCCGCAACGTTAAAACTCAAACTCATTCCGGGTGTTGAACGGGCTGCACTCATTGTCCCGATGCCCAATGCGATTGGGAAAATTACCAATGTATTAGACATTGGCGCGAGTAACGAAAACACCGCCGAACACCTCGTCCAATTCGCCGAAATGGGCCGTATCTTTAATCAAGCGGTCTATGGCAATAAAGAACCCCGAGTGTACGTTTTAGCCAATGGAACGGAAGATAAAAAAGGATCCCCGGAAAGTAAACGGGCCTTAGAAATCTTAAAAGAACGCAACTTCCCCGGTCTACAAGGCAACATTGAAGGTCGTGAATCCTTATCAGGAATCGCCGATGTCATTGTCACCGATGGCTTTACCGGTAATGTCTATTTAAAAACGACCGAAGGGGTTTTTAAAGTTATGTCCAATGAAATCAAAAAGATTTTTAAGCGCAATCTTTTTTCGATGATTGGGTATCTCTTCGCTTCTAAAGGGGTTAAGGCCATGCGTCACCGTTGGGACTACCGTTCCACCGGAGGCAGTATGCTACTTGGCCTCAATGGGGTCGTGGTCAAAGCCCATGGAAGTAGTGATGCTGTCGCTTTTTCCTATGCGATAGAAGTGGGTAAAAAACTTGCCGAAGCCAAGATCGTAGAAACACTCACGAAAGGATTTGAACATGAAAACACTGCTGCAGTTCCTCAAGGAACAAAAGCTTCAACCCAAACGGATTGAGCTTTATGAATTAGCCTTTACCCATACCTCTGTCAATTATGAACACAAAGGTATCGGTAAAGACTATGAACGACTCGAATTTATTGGCGATGCTTTTTTATCGATGGTCGTCGCGGATTTAGTCTTTCGTCTTCACCCTGAGTGGTCACAAGGGGAACTAAGTAAAACTAGAGCGAAACTTGTACAAACCGAAAATCTCGTCAAAATTGCCAAACAGCTTCAACTCGCCGATTATGTGACCATTGGTCATTCGATTACCCGGGAAGGGGTCAGTCAATCCAAAAAGATTTTAGAAGATATTTTTGAAGCGTTTATTGGGGCGGTCTATCTCGATCAAGGGGTGGATAAAGCCGCGAAGTATGTTCGTGGTTTTTTTGAAGAGCGTATTCGTCACTTAACGATGGATGAACTCACCGATTATAAAACGAAACTTCAAGAAGACATGCAAGCGGAATTCCGCGAAGCGGTCCATTATGAAACGATTAAAGAAGAGGGACCTGCGCATGAAAAAATCTTCACCGTGCACGTCAAATTTAAAGAAATCACTTTAGGAGAAGGGAAAGGCCCTTCTAAAAAAATTGCTGAACAACTTGCAGCAAAAGCTGCCCTAAGTAAGAAAGCACGTGTACAATAGACGTATGGGATTTTTTATTAGCTTTTTAATTTTTGTCGCCGTGGATACGTTTGTCAGTAGTCTATTAGTGACTTTCGGTGTGGATATTCGCATTGTGGATATTATTGTTTCGTTCACGATTGCCTTTATTTTTGCCTATATGAATTCGCGTAAACCCGTCTGGGCCAATCTTCAATTTCATAAAAACTTTGCCTTTATCTTTATTGTGTTACTCACGTTACGCTTTTTATTTAATTATGGCGGACGATTCTAAATTACGAGAATTCACGCATTATAATGCGTGTTTTGACTGGTATCATTCGTTGTTTACGGAAAAACAACAAGCGTTATTTAAAGCGTATTTTCATTATGATTTAAGTTTGCAAGAAATTGCCGATGATCACCACATTTCGAAAGCGGCTGTCAGTGATGCCTTACGCCAAATGAAAGAAAAACTTGATAGTTTAGAAGTAGAATTTCAACTTTTAAAACGAACGGCAGCAATGATGGACATGTTAAAAGACGCACCGGCTTCGCTACGGGAATCGCTATTAGCCTTATGGCAACCCCGCAAGGATGAGGGTGATAATGCCGATCACGACTAAATAGATCGAAAAATAAGGGAAGTGTGTGACCTTGAGCCGCTTTAACACAAGATGAAGTGTGATCCAAGTGACCCCAAAAGTGATAAGGACGGCGACAAACATCAGTGTCCCGTTAATCGTGTCGACGTTTTGAAGACGATCTAAAGATAAGATAAAACTTCCTGCACTGATGGGAAGAAACATAAAGAAAGAAAACTCTTTCGCTTTGTTTAATGATAATCCCGTCAGTAAGGCCCCTGAAATCGTGGAACCTGAGCGTGAGATGCCTGGAAAGATACCAAGCACTTGCGCGAAGCCTGCGCCCAGTGCGCTTTTTAAAGAATGGGTATCGTTTTGGCGTCGATTCGAAACGCGATACACAAAAAATAATAGTCCTGCGGTTATCAAAAAACCTACACCTACAAAGATTAAAGATGAAAAGATTGTATCGATCGTGTCGGAAAGGAAAACGCCCACAATTCCCGCGGGAAGCGAAGCCAGCATTAAATACCCGATGAAGCGCATATCTTCCACAATGGCGGTCGTTCTCTTTCCTTGGACATACATAACTACGCTTTGAAGTAATCGCCATAACGAAGGCGAAAAATACACGAGTAAGGCAAGTAAGCTTCCCCCATGTAGGAAAATCGAAAAAGTGCCTTCATACCCTTCATTAATGTTGAATATCGCTTGATATAAGGCGAGATGACCCGAACTTGAAATGGGAAGAATTTCGGCAATACCTTGTAAAATGGCTAAGAGAATATAATGAAGCCAATCCATCATTTTTTAATAAATTTCTTGCCTTTCTCAAGCGCGTTTTTTTCCCAATCGGGGGTGATACCATCATCGAATTGTTGGAGGAGTTTTTGACTCGATGCAGATAGGTTTAATTTTTCAAATAAATCGGGACGATATGTTCGTGTTAGAACAAGTGATTGTTGGAGTCGCCATTGACGAATGGCCGTATGATTCCCCGAATATAAAATATCGGGGATACGTTGACCGTTGTATTCATACGGTTCGGTATATTGAGGGTATTCTAATAACCCCTCATTGAAGGATTCTTCTTCCGGAGATTGTTCGTCAATGACCCCGGGTTGTAAACGGGCTATCGCATCGATCAGGGTCATCGCGACTAGTTCGCCTCCGGTTAAAATGAAATCGCCTAAGGAAATCATCATGTCGACGTCTTGGTAAATACGTTCATCAAACCCTTCATAATGACCACATATAAGGGTTAATGTTTCTTCCTTGGCCAGTTGCTGAGCGAGGTTTTGTTGAAAAGGGACGCCTCGTGGGGTGAGTAAAATCGTCTTCCCGCGTTGAGGGATGGCTTTTAATGCGTCATGAATCGGTTGTGCTTTTAAGACTAAACCGGCACCACCTCCGACGGGAGGGGTATCCACACGGCGATATTTATCCGTGGTAAAATCACGGAAATTAATAAGATTCACTTCAAGATGGTGTTGACCAATCGCCCGTTTTAAAATGGACGTGGAAAGGACGCTTTCAAACATCTCTGGAAATAACGTTAAGACGTGAAATTTCATAACATCCCGTCAATAAATTGGACGTGAATCACTTTATGTTCAATATCCACGTGTTGAATAAACGGTTCAACAAAGGGAATGAGGACATCCGCTTGACCTTCCCGTGTCATACGAAGAAGATGTTTCCCGTTATACTCTTCAACTTTCTTAACAACGCCTACGGGGGCATGGGATAGATGATCATGAAGCATACATCCAACTAAATCGGCGAAAAAGTATTGGCCTTTTTCTAGGGTAATATCGGCTTTGTTCGCATAGACATACGACCCAATCCAAGGGGTGACCGCATCGACGGTCGCGTAGTCATTAAATTGAACAAAATCAAGCGCTCCCACCGTGTGATGGGATTTCACGATTAAAGGTTGCATCGTACGATTGAATTCTAAATACACGGTTTTTCCCTTACGATAACGCACATGGGAAAAATCGGTTAAAGATTGAAGTTTGACTTCTCCCTTGAGCCCGCGAACATTAATAATTTTACCAATGGTTAAAAATTCCATAGTCTTATTATAAAGAAAAGCGAGGAGATTTACTCCTCGCTGGATGAACGTTCAAACGATTCGAATTTGAGATGGACCCGACGATCTTCCATTTTCCCAGCAATCGCGAGCACTTCGCGGAGCGCATCGGCGATGATGCCTTTGCGGCCAATGAGACGCGAGGTATCTTCGGATTCTGCGACGATGAGTAAGGTGAGATCTTTGGGATTGTCATTCGGTAATTCACGAATGAGAATCGCATCTTTATTTTCAACAAAGTCATCGATGAACGCATGAAGAATTGCGGCGTAATCCATACGGTTACTTCGCTTTCTTTGCGTCTAAGAACTTGGCGATAATGCCTTTGGTTTTAAATAATGTACGAACGGTATCGGAATATTGGGCACCTAAAAGCATCCACTTCACTGCGAGCGTATCATCAATGACCGCTTCGGTTGCAGGTTTTTGAGGATTGTAATAACCGAGTTGTTCAATGTAGCGACCATCACGGGCATAGCGTGAATCGGCGGCGACAATGCGGTAGGATGGGTCTGAGTGACGACCGGTTCGAGCTAAACGAATTTTGACTGCCATAAATAATCTCCTTTTTTGACTTTCTTATTGTAGGTTGTAAAAAGGTAGACGTCAAGTAAAATTACTTTACGGTTGGATTCAAGATGCTACCGGATTAAATTGAAAGATAAATATATTGCGATTCTGCCTTAGCTTTGCTACTATAGGAAAGCACGAAAACGTGCTAGAAGTGGTCCGCTATCATCGATATGGATATGAACACTTTGACAAAACGATCCAAAGGAGGGTGAATCAATGAATTTAGTTGATCAAATCACCGCCGACCAACTTCGTAAGGATCTTCCTGAATTTAAATCAGGGGATACGGTCAAAGTCATGGTCAGAATTATCGAAGGTGGCAAGGAACGTCTTCAAGCATTTGAAGGGGTTGTCATTGCTCGCAAAGGAAGTGGCATCGGCGAAACATTTACGGTTCGTAAAGTTTCTAGTGGTATCGGGGTCCATCGTATTTTCCCGTTACACGCACCAACGATTGCCTCCATCGACGTCTTACGTCGCGGGAAGGTTCGTCGTAACAAGCTCAACTACCTGACAAAACTTTCTGGTAAAGCGGCACGCATTAAAGAAATTCTCGACAAGTAGATTGAAAAAAAGATTCCGCAAGGAATCTTTTTTCTTTCTGTGAGATAGCGTTTATAATTATTCGTATGAATCGACTGCCACATCCGCTCAAAAAAGGTCTTGCCATTCTCTCACAAATTGTCTTTGTGATCCTTATGATTTTAGGATCAGGCATTATTTTTCATAATCTTTATTTCACGCCCATCAAAATCGTGGGAGCCTCGATGCAACCGACCTTACAAAATAATGAATTTGGTATCATGGATGTCCATGACCGTACCTTAATGTCATTAGAACGATTTGATATTATCGTCATTCAACAAAACCCTTCGATTGATCGCTTCATCATTAAACGTATTTTAGGACTACCAGGAGAAACACTTGCCTTTGAAACAAACGGAACACTTTTGATCAATGACGTTACCATCGATCAACCCTTTTATGACGATGCCTCTTATGTTTCCCAAACGTGCACCGGCTCCACCTATATCGGTTGTGAAGCGCCTGTTTCTTTAAATAACGACGCTTTTTTTGTCTCAGGAGATAATCGTCCTTCCTCCTTAGATTCTCGCATCTTTGGTCCAATTCAACGGTCAATGATTATTGGTAAACTTATTGCCATTGAAGGGGTGTGTACGACCTCCACGGGGACATCCCAATCGGGGGTTGTTTTAAGTAACTGCGTCAGTCGAACGTATTCGTGGCCCCGGTGGTATGTATGAACCAAAAAAATGTCCATTGGTTTCCGGGCCATATGAAAAAAGCGTGGCGGCAAATTTTAGAAAAATTACCGCTGATTGATGTGTTGATTGAAATGCGGGATGCACGTGCCCCTGTCGCTACATCGTTACCTCCCTTTCCCTTAAAAGCCCGTCAATCGCATCTAATCGTCTATAACAAAGTGGATTTAGCAGCGCCCCTTTCTCAGGATCTTCAAGAGGGGGATTCCACCACGATTCATGTCTCGTTAACCACTCCCTCAGGATGGAAAACGTTAAGCCAAACATTAAAATCGATGCAAGCAAAAGCCCATCAGATCGATGCAGAAAAAGGGCGAAAACCTCAACCGCTTAAACTCATGATTGTGGGCGTTCCTAATGTCGGGAAATCCACCCTTATCAATCGCTTATGTGGGACGCGAAAAGTGGCGACAGAAAATCGCGCGGGTTCTACGCGGGGACAACAGTGGATTCATACGACCTTAGGTTACTCGCTTTTAGATACGCCCGGTGTTTTAACGCCACGCTATGAATCCCAAGATGTAGCCTATCAACTCGCGGCCATTGGCTCGATGAAATTTTCAATTCTTCCTCAAGAAGTCCTGGCCCGTTATCTCTTTGGTTGCTTGGTGGTCGCCCACCATCCCTTCGTGAACGGATTTACGGGAGAGGATTATCATACTTTCTTACTCGCCTTTGCTGAAAAACGTCAGATGAAAAAAGCAGGAACATGGGATACTTCTCTTGCCGAAGAAACGTTTCTCCACCATATGGCAACCGGTAAATTAGGTCGCTTTACGTTTCAATGAAAAAACAGCCTGAATTCACCCTCGATCTACATTATCAATCCCAAGGCTATCGCTTGCTCGCAGGGACGGATGAAGCGGGTCGCGGTCCGATTGCCGGTCCGGTTGTAGCGGCTGCCGTCCTCATTCACTCCCACCGCGATGCTCCTTATATTAACGATTCGAAAAAGATGACGGAAAAAGAACGCGACCTTGCATATGCGTGGATTTGTGAACATGCCCTTAGTTATGCCATTGAAGTTATTGATGCCGATACGATTGATCAAATCAATATTTTAGAAGCATCCCGACTCGGGATGATGCGTAGTTTAGATCGCCTGATGCCACGCCCTGATTTTATCGTCACCGACGCGATGAAATTACCGGAAAAATATGCTCCCTATGCGGCGGTCATTCGTGGTGATCAAAAGGTGTTTGCCGTAGCCTGTGCTTCTATTCTTGCCAAAGTGACTCGCGATCGAATCATGGTCCAACTTGATCGCCAATATCCTGGGTATGGATTTGCCGCGCATAAAGGCTATCCTACCCCGATGCATCTAAATGCATTAAACCGACTCGGCATCCTACCTCACGTGCATCGCACCTCCTTTGGACCGGTAAAAACCCTCCATTCAATTTCTTTGTGGGATAAATAGTCTTTTCCCTATCTACTCCTAGATAGAGGTATACCCATGATGAAAGGTCGAGATATTATTATTTTTTTAGCCATTAAATACGAAGGGGATTGGAATCGTATTTATCAAGCGATTAAAGAAAAAGAGCACGTTCAAGAAGAAGAGGTCCATCATGCGTTAGCACGTGTTCGTTCCCACGTACTAACGATCATTGATGATGATTATCCAGAATCTCTCAAAAAGATATATAAACCGCCCTTTGTGCTTTTTTACTACGGCAATGTGCAACTTTTACATATGGGATCACGATCCCTGGCGATGATTGGGTCGCGGAAAGCCTCTCCGTATGGCTTAAAGATGACACAACAAATTACCCAAGCTTTAATCGAAGAAGGCATTATTGTCGTTTCTGGCTTGGCACGAGGCATTGACACCATGGCCCATCAGGCCACGCTCGATGCGCATGGAAAAACGATTGCCGTTTTAGGTTCAGGTATTGATCGCTGCTATCCCGAAGAAAATACGACTTTATACAAAACGCTTTGCCAAGATCATCTTGTGGTATCGGAATATCCCCATAATACCGAACCTCATAAAGAGCATTTCCCGTGGCGAAATCGTATTATCGCGGGTTTGGCCCAAGCGGTGTTTGTCGCAGAAGCCAAAAAACGAAGTGGAACACTCATTACGGTTGGCTATGCGTTGTATTTGGGAAAAGATGTGTATGTGTTGCCGCATCTAGCAAGTACCGATAATTCCACCAATCGTCTCATTAAAGACGGGGCGATCTTAGTTGAATCCGCACAAGATATCGTAGAGCACATGCTAGGTCAACATGAACAAAAGGGATCAACTTCAACTACCGAAAATCATGAGAAAAAATTTATTTAATATATTAAATAAAGAAAAAAGCATGAGTTAAATTCATTGACACGTGTTAAGGTTCCTTGCTACTTTCTAGTCGAATGGAGTCTGTATGAACATCTTATTAATTGTCGAATCGCCCACCAAACAAAAGACGTTTGAAAAATATGTGGCCAAATTACCCGATACGTACACGATTGCCTCTTCCAAAGGCCATGTTCGTGATTTAGCGATTTCAGGAAAACAAGGATTTGGTGTTGATATCGACCATTGTTTTCAACCCACCTATACGATTATTAAAGGCAAAGAAAAACTTGTAGATACCTTAACGAAACAAGCCAAGAAAATGGATAAAGTGATTCTGGCAACTGATCCTGACCGCGAAGGGGAATCCATTGCCTGGCACTTAGCCGATGCGATGCAACTTGATCCGAAAAAGACTGAACGCATTGAATTTTATGAAATTACCAAAAGTAAAATTCTTGAAGCGATTGCCCAACCCCGTGCCATTAATATGGATATGGTTCAATCCCAAGAAGCACGACGTATTTTAGACCGTATCGTTGGGTTTATGCTTTCAAAAATTCTTAATAAAAAAGTGTACTCACCCGCAGGAGGACGTGTTCAATCGGTCGCCTTACGGTTTGTCATTGAACGTGAAATTGAAGTGCTCGCTTTTGTCCCTCAAGCGTATTACACATTAAAAACATCATTGACCTTGCCTCAAGGACCGCTGAACGTTGAAGCGACTCAGTATCAAGGACAAACCTTGAAAATGGCCGACGATAAATCCGATCCCAAGGGGTATAAAAAAATTATTCCGATTGATTCCGAAGCCAAAGCGAATGATTTATTAAACAAACTTCCGACCGAAGTCACATTGACTGATGTGAGTATGCAAAAGAAAAAACGCGAATCCAAAGCCGCGTTTCGTACTTCCACTCTTCAACAAGATGCGAGTAGTTATTTAAAGTTCTCGCCAAAGAAAACCCAAAAGATTGCTCAAGAGCTCTATGAAGGGGTTTCCATTCAGGGTGAACAAGTCGGGTTAATTACGTATATGCGTACCGATTCAGACCGATTATCCGCAGGATTTACCTCCGATGCACAAGCGTTTATCGCAAAGCAATTTGGCGAAGCGTATGTGGCAAGCGCGCCGAAATCCAAAACGGTGGTCTTGCAAAGTCAAGACGCTCACGAAGCGATTCGACCCACCAGTGTTTTAAGAACCCCAGAATCGATTGCCTCGTACTTGAGTCTAGACCAACTCAAACTTTATCGCCTTATTTTTAATCGAGCGTTAGCCTCGCTGATGACGCCGCAACAATATGAAATTACGACCTATACGTTCACCGGGGGCGATTTTACGTTCAAAGCCTCAGGGAGTGTCGTTACCTTCCCAGGGTTCCGCCGTGCCTATGGCATGAGTGAAGAAACCGATGACCCCGAATTACCGCAACTCTTCCAAGGTCAAGTGTATCCACTCCATCAAGATGGATTTGAAGCCCATCAAACCTCGGGTCCTGGACGCTTTTCAGAAGCCAAACTCATTCAAGAACTCGAGTATCAAGGCATCGGTCGTCCGTCCACGTACGCCGCGACCATTGATCGGTTAAAACAACATCATTACGTCTCGGTCAAAGGCCATACGCTTTATCCGAATCCTGAAGCGCATGCGGCGATTGCCTACCTTGTTCAATATTTCTCGGATTTTATTAATGCAACGTACACCTCCGATATGGAACTTAAACTCGACGAAGTGAAAGATGGCGAAAAGACACGTTGTGAACTTTTATCCGCTTTTTATACCCACTTTAAAGAACAGTATGACGCGGCAGGCGATTTACCTAACGATCATCCGGCGATGCAGTTTTATGGAAAATGTCCGAAACCAGGTTGCCAAGGGGTCATTGTTCCGCGTCGCTCCAAATTTGGTGTGTTTTTAGGATGTTCAGAATACCCTACGTGTCATTACAACGTGAATCACGTGCCGTTCCCTTGGCCCGAAAAAGAAGGGGAAGACCAAGACGAAGAAACCACCGAAGATGGCGTTAAAGTGTTCAAACCTAAGGAAAAACCCGTTGTTGAAGAAGTTGGTCGACTTTGTCCCAAGTGTGGCAAACCGTTACTCAAACGGATTGCCAAGAAAACCAAACGACCCTTTATTGGTTGTTCTGGTTTTCCGAAGTGTGATTATTTAGAAAATTTGACACCCTTCCCGAAAAAAGACGCCGCCTAATCATTATACTATAGGCATGAATCAACTCCTTGCCTCGTATTTAGACTATTTACTTCATGAACGAAAGTATGCCGCCCATACCTTAGCGGCCTATCAACGTGATAGTACGCATTATTTTGCTTTTTTAAAAACTCAATCCTGGAAATTTGACATGGTGGGTTTACCTGAAATTCGCCATTATTTAAGTCATTTACGGCAAGAAGGATTATCAATGCCTTCCATGCGCCGGCATGTAGCAAGTTTAAAACATTTGTACGCCTTTCACGTGCGTCAAGGGCATTTAAAATTAAATCCCTTCGCCATGCTAGCGCCATCCAAAGGACACGTTCGTTTGCCGGATCCTGCCTCTGAGACAACGATGGAAGCAATCTTAGAGCACATCAGGCAAGGGCAAGACAGGATGAAAATCCGTGATCTGTGCCTGCTTGAATGCATGTACTATTCAGGACTTCGTGTGAGTGAAGTTGCAGGGTTAACCTCACTGATGATTGATCGATCCCGTCGGTTTTTACGCGTGCTGGGTAAAGGAAGTAAAGAACGCATTGTTCCCTTACGACCGTCCACCCAGGGGCTGATGGAACAATACGTAAAACAAATTCGACCCCAACTGCTCCAACAAAAAACAGCAGACACCAATACCTCGTACGTCTTTTTAAATCAATCCGGAACACCGCTGACACCACGGGGAATTCAATTTTTATTGGCCAAGATGACCCACATGCAAGGAACGCATTTGCATCCGCATCAACTTCGTCATGCGTTTGCCACGCAATTATTAGATCAAGGGGCGGATTTACGCATGATTCAAGAACTGCTGGGGCATCAATCGATTCAAACCACGCAAATTTATACGCATGTATCTACTGAAGCTATGTTAAAAACCTACCATGAAAATCATCCGCGAGGAAAACAAAAAAAGCGTTAAATTCCTTTGCTATTACGAAGAGATGTGCTATTATTTACACGCTCTATGTCACCATAGAGACAACACACATCATGAATTCAACCGCCATTGTCTAACTTCGGTTAGGGCACGTTGTTCGAAGTGATGGAGGCTCAACAAATAGGAGGATTCACCATGAGTGAACAAGAAAAAGGTGTCGTTCAACCTGCTGTCGAAGCAACAGAAAACACGAACGAAATGACGATGGAAGACGTGGTCGTTCAAACTAATGAACCGATCATCTCAATGAAGAAGCTTGCAGCTGCCGGTGTCCAATATGGTCATCAAATGCGCAAGTGGAATCCAAAAATGGCGAAATTTATTTATACCTCAGACCGCGGTATTTATATCGTCGATTTAAAGAAAACCGTGACGAAAATTGAGGAAGCGTATGCGAAACTCAAAGAAATTGTCAATAATAAAGGCACCGTCTTATTCGTCGGTACCAAAAAACAAATTCAAGGCATCATCAAAGAAGAAGCGTTACGTTCAGGCTCCTTCTACATTAATACTCGTTGGTTAGGTGGAACCTTAACAAACTTCCGCACGATTCTTGGTCGTATTCGTTACCTTAAAGATTTAGAAACTCAAGAAACCGATGGTACGCTTGCCTTACTTCCCAAGAAAGAAGCAAACAATCTTCGTAAATTAAAAGAAAAACTCTTTAAAAACTTTGAAGGGATTAAAGAAATTCGTGGTTTACCCAAAGCCGTCTTTGTTGTCGATCCAATGGTAGACCATAACGCCGTTGCCGAAGCCCGTAAATTAAACATTCCTGTGTTCGGAATTACGGACACCAACTGTGATCCAGACTTAGTCGATTTCCCGATTCCTGGGAATGATGATGCCGTCGGTTCCGTAAAATTGATCGTACAAACCTTAGCCGATGCGATTGTCGAAGCTAAAGGAGGCGCTCCCGTGGTGGCCTACACCAGCGATGATGACTATTTAGCCAAGCTCGCGGCCTTAAAAGAACTCAACAAACCGAACGAAAACCGTCACCCCCGACGCGATCGTCGTTATGAAGAACGCCCAGCTGCTCCAGCGCCTGCAGCAGAACCCACCGTCAAAATTGACGCGAAGGAAGAATAAACCATGGCAGACATGATTGCCTTGATTAAAGAACTTCGCGAAATCACCGGCGCGGGGATGATGGACTGCAAAAAAGCATTGTTGGAATCCAACATGGACCTTAAAGCAGCCCAAGAATGGCTCAAAGAAAAAGGTGTTTTAAAGGCTGCAAAAAAAGCAGATCGTGTCGCAGCAGAAGGGTTATCCCTCGTGTATGCTAGTGCCGATGGCGCTTCGATGCTGCTTGTGGAAGTCAACTGTGAAACAGATTTCGTTTCCCGTGGCGAACCATTTCGAGCGTTAGTGGACGAAACCGCTCGCATCTTATTAGCGAAAAACCCGGCTTCCTTAGAAGAAGCCCTTAGCTTAACAATGGACTTATTCACCGATGCTACGGTTAAAATTGGTGAAAAATTATCCTTACGTCGCTTTGCCTTACTTTCCAAAACCTCGAATCAACAATTTGGTCAATACGTTCATATGAATGGAGTGGTTTCGTCCATCGTGGTCGTTGAAGGAGGCGATGCTACCTTTGCCGAACAACTCGCGATGCACATCACTGACCGTAATCCTGAATATGTTTCACTCGACGCGATTGATCCAACCCTCATCGCAGAAGAAAAAGCCAAACAACAAGCCCTGGTGGCCGCGGATGAAAAGCTTGCGGGTAAACCTGCCAACATTCTTGAAAAGATTGTCGAGGGAAAAGTGAATACACTTTTTAAAGAAAAATCGTTAGATGCACAACCGTTTATGATGTCTGAAACAGAAGAACCTGTTAAGAACGTCTTAGCAAAACATAAGGCTAAAGTTGTCCAGTTTGCTCGTTTCAAAGTGGGTGAAGGCATTGAGAAAAAAGTCGTGGACTTCGCTTCTGAAGTCGAAGCGCAACTTAAAAACACTCGTTAAGAGTGTTTTTTTGTATGTATAATAAGGAGAGGTAACGTCATGGCATATCATCGTATACTCATTAAATTATCCGGAGAAGCACTCGCCGATAACCACGCGAAAACGATTTTAGAATCCGATCACTTATCGCGTGTTGCTAAAGCAATTAAACGCATTCATGACCGCGGGATTCAAGTCTCGATTGTGATAGGTGCGGGAAATATTTGGCGCGGTAAATTAGCGCGCTCGATTGGCATTGAAGCCTCGACAGCCGATTATATGGGGATGCTTGGAACCATCATTAATTCACTTGCGTTACAATCTGCGTTAGAAAATGAAGGCGTCCAATGCCGCGTTTTATCATCCATTCATGTCGAACAAGTTGCGGAAAATTATATTCGCCGTCGTGCGATTCGTCACCTTGAAAAAGGTCGCGTGGTTATTTTTGCAGGGGGAACAGGATCACCGTATTTCTCCACCGATACCACCGCCTCATTACGCGCGATGGAAATTCAAGCCGAAGCGATCTTCATGGCGAAAAATGGGGTTGAAGGGGTCTATGACCGTGATCCTAAACAACATGCCGATGCAAAACTTATCCCCGTTTTAACCTTTGATGAAATGCTCAATAAAAAATTGGAAGTCATGGATTTAACCGCCGTGTCGTTATTAAAAAATAGTGACATTGTCATTCGTGTCTTTGATATGAATCACGAGGGTAACATGGAAGCTGTGTTAGATAACCCTGCGATTGGCACCACCTTAAAAAAAGGAGTATAACAATGGATGAACTTGTCTTAGACGCGAAAAATAGCATGGAAAAAACCATCCATGCCTTAAAAACGAATTTGAATAGTATTCGTACTGGACGCGCCAGTGTGGCATTACTGGATCGGGTGATGGTCGATTATTATGGGGATATGTTGCCGATTAACCAAATCGCGTCCGTTTCGGTCCCAGAACCACGTCAACTTCTCATTAAACCGTATGATAAAGGCGATATTAAAGCAATCTCAGATGCGATTTTAACCTCCGATTTAGGCTTAAACCCTATTGTGGATGCAACGACCTTACGTTTAAATTTACCGGCGTTAACCGAAGAACGTCGCAAAGAATATGCCAAGCTTGCTAAAAAACAAGCAGAAGATGCCAAAGTCGCGATTCGTTCCATTCGTAAAGATGCGCTCAGTTTACTGACCGATGATGAATACACCGAAGACTTACAAAGACGCATCGAAGCCGAGATGACCAAAGTCTATGATGACTTTATTCGTCAAATTGACACTATTTATCAAGAAAAAGAACACGACATTCTTACCTTGTAAGGGTTTTTCTATGTTTCAACAAGGGGGAGTTGTATAATTTGCTTATGGATCAAAAAACATCTAATTCAATGCTACCAACGCATCTTGCTATCATTATGGATGGCAATGGTCGTTGGGCTAAAGCCAAAGGTTTACCACGCTTAAAAGGCCATGAACAAGGCGCAAAACGTGTCATAGACATTGCCGAAGAAGCCAAACGTGTAGGCATTCATTACCTTTCTTTATTCGCTTTCTCCACGGAAAATTGGAAACGTTCTCAACAAGAAGTGGAAGGACTTTTTATTATCCTTGAAACCTTTGCAAAGCAATATAAGCAACGTCTTTTAAACGATCAAATACGTTTTGTTGTTTCAGGAGATCTCTCGGGTTTACCTAAAACCACTCAAAACGTCGTCCGTAATTTGATTGAAGAAACGAAAAATTTTCAAGATCTTACGCTGAACGTTTGTTTAAATTACGGGGGAACCCAAGAAATAGTGGAAATGAGCAAACGCATTGCAAAAAAAGTTGCAAATGGGGATCTTCCACTTGAAGCCATTCAAGAATCAACCCTTTTTTCTCATACATGGTTAGGTGATTTACTACCACCTATTGACTGTTTGATTCGCACGTCGGGTGAACAACGTTTGTCGAATTTTATGTTACTGCATCTCGCTTACAGTGAACTCATTTTTGTTGACAATCATTGGCCGGATTTTACCGTGACTGCCCTTCATGAAGCGCTGGATCAATTCTCACACCGTCAACGTCGTTTTGGAAAGGAATCCTAGATGGAGATGAAGGCGTTTCAACGTTCCACGTTGAATCGACTGATTGTCGGTCTCGTTTTGTTTTTTGTCGCTTTTCCCGCGATTTTATTCGGAGATTGGTGGATTGTGTTATTTGCTGCAGGCGGGCTTATTTTTGCCATTAAAGAACTGTTACAAATTCGGATTGAACGCCCGTTTCCGCTTCCGATTCGCTGGTTTGTCTACGGCATGAGTTTCAGTTTAGTCTTTTGGATTTTTCTTTATAACAACTTTCAACAACTCGGTTTTAATGTCACCGAATGGGGCTTTGATGTGGGAATGGAAAAATTAGAACTTCCTACCATCTTTTTGACTGTGTTTGCAGGTACTCTCTTTTTTTCCTCGATTACGGATGTGCGCTTTAAGGTTCAAGATGCGACCTTTTTAATCGCTTTAGTGTTATTAATCACCTTAAGTTTTCAAGGGTTTCTCTATTTACGTTTTTTTCCTAATTTTTTGATGGCCTCACGCGATAATCTTGCCAATAGTCTCCTACTTATTTATGTGGGTATTGGTACCTTTATGACGGACATTGGTGCCTATTTTGTCGGTTCTCTTTTAGGACGAAACAAAATGAATGTCCGCGTCTCGAAAAACAAGACGTGGGAAGGATTTTATGGCGGCGTCATTATTTCGTTTTTAAGTTCCTTTGGCTTTGCCGTGGTGATGGATGCTATCGGTACACCCTTACTTTCTTTTTTAACGATGCAGGAGTGGTACTTTTTAGTGTTATTGTCACTCATTATTCCCCTCGTGAGTACGCTGGGGGACTTTATATTCTCAATCATTAAACGAGAATTTGGGATTAAACATTTTTCGACCCTTTTAGGCGAACATGGCGGCATTCTTGATCGGATTGATTCCTTTATGATGGCTTGCTTGGTGAGTTCGCTTGTCTTAACTGTGATTTACGATTGGGTCATCGCTTTACAATAAACCGTCCTCAAGCGGACGATAATTTGCTACAATGAGACTAGATTTTTTTAAGTCTTTTTGAGGGTTTATGAACGACATTATCTCCACACTTCTCTTCGTATTATCACTCGGTTTACTCGTGTTTATTCATGAACTCGGCCATTTTGTCGCTGCCAAAGCATTTGGCGTTTATGTTCGGGAATTTTCCTTAGGATTTGGCCCCAAACTCATTTCGTTTAAACGGGGCGAAACGACCTATTCGATTAAGGCATTCCCGCTCGGTGGATATGTGGCGATGTATGGGGAAGAAGTTTCCTTAGAAGGCATCGATATTCCACGGTCACGAAGTTTACTCGGGATTAGTAAACCCAAACGGGCAGTCATTATGTCGGCGGGGGTTATTTTAAACTTCATTCTTGCCTTTATTTTATTCTTTTTATCCAATTGGGGATTTACCCAACAACAACTCACGAATCAACTCGTCATTGAAACAGGTTCCCTTGGGAGTCAAGCTGGCATGCAAACGGGGGAAGTGTTAGATTTTAACGCCCTTGCTGAACAAACCGAACCTCTCGTCACCTCCGATCCTTCACGAACGTATCGTTTACGTATTCAAGATCCGGAAAGTTATGATGCCACCCTCAATGAAATCTTGGATGTCGGTTATGTCGATCTTGCCAACACATGGGTTCGCTTTGTTCCCACGTCCTTGGATGACTTTATTGATTTAAGTTTACCCATTCGCACCTATACGTCCTCCACTGAATTTACGACACGTTCCGTGGATGTCCGGTGGTCGGCAATCGCCATCGAAGATGGTTTTGATTGGGCGCCTTTAGGTATCTCCTTTTACATTTATACGGTGGATTACACCTTTGTTGAAGCGATCGATGCTTCATGGCGGGACTGGACCCGCGGTGTTTCGCTTATTTTCAACACGGTGATCGGTTTCTTTGCTGGGGAAAATCTTGACCAAGTTGGCGGCATTGTCGCCATCTTTACGACCTCTTCGAGTGTCTTAGAAAACCTTGGGCTTGGCACGTATATTTTCCTGTGGGGACTCATCTCCGTTAATTTAGCGATTTTTAATTTATTACCCTTCCCTGGGTTAGATGGTTGGCATTTACTGGTGATTACCATTGAAGGGATTATGCGTCGGGAAATTCCCAGTACCTTAAAAAATGTGTTATCGCTCATTGGTTTCTTTATCCTCATGAGTTTGATGATTTTATTAATCTTCCGTGACATAGGCATTTTATTAGCATTATGGCTGTAAACGATCGTATTGTTCGATTTTTAACCGCATTAGGCATTGAAGATCCTAATGGTTATGACATGGAGTTTTTAGCGATTACCAAAGATTTATTTGAAAAAGATAAACTCTTGATGGTCATTGAAAAACAAACGCCCTGGACCTATGCCCATTTTGAAGCCTTTTCTCGTGGTCTTATCCAATTATCCTATCCGGTTGAAATTACCTTTCGTTATAATCAATTCATCTTAGCAGAGCACGTTTCCCCCTTCTTTCATGATTGGTTTGAGGCAACGTATCATCACCCATTTCCTGGCACCTGTCGCTTAACGGATGCTGAGTTGATGTTCATCTGGCACGATGAAGGACAACAACACGCTTTCGCTTCAGTGCGATCCACCTTTGCCGATGTCATGCTTTTTTTACATTACGACATCACGGTGACTGAATCGGTTGAGATTCAAGAACCCAAAGTCAATGCAGCAGAACGCGATACCTTGAATCAACGGGCCAAAGAAATTGCCTTAGAGCGGCAGGCGGAAGAAGATCAAGAACAATTTTTTCTTGAACATGCTGAAACCATTAAAAAGGAAGAAGAACGCCTCGTCGCTGTTTTTGAAGAAGATCTTAAAGAACAAGCCTTCGTCGAAAAAGAAAAACGTAAAAAACAAGTCGGGGATTATGAACTCATTCGCCTGGAAGACATTCAATACACTCATGATAAAGTCGAAGTGGAGGGGACCATTTATAGTTATTTCCAACGACAATATCAAGGGCGAAAAGTCGCTAAATTTGTATTAGGTAATGCATCAAAAGGCTTATTTGTGACGATGCAAGAAGATAAAAATGTTGATGGATCTGCATTTCAAGGATTGAAAGAAGGGCTTTATGTTCGCATTCGTGGTGGAATGACACTCGATATGACAACGAAAGAACCACGTCTTTATGTCCATGAAATTGTTCCGACCTCCCCACCTGGATTTTTAGTGGATGACGCCAAAGAAAAACGCGTTGAACTCCATCTTCACTCCGCGATGTCTACAATGGATGGCATTGGTTCCATGGATGCCTATGCCGCCCTCGCTAAAGCGATGGGGCATGCTGCCTTTGCAGTCACCGATCATGGGGTTGTACAAGCGTTTCCTGAAGCGCAAAAAGCCGCAGAAAAGCATGGATTAAAAATGATTTATGGCTGCGAGATGTATATGGTGGATCAAGCGGTCAGTCATATCATGCATCCGAGTGACCGTCATTTAATGACCACCGATTATGTCATCTTTGATTTAGAAACCACTGGTTTATCGTCTCGTTATGATCGGATTATTGAATTTGGAGGGGTCCGGGTCCGTGATGGGGAAATTATGGACCGTTTATCGTTACTGATTCATCCTGAAGCGGTTCCTTTAAGTGCGACCGCCAGTCAAATTAGTGGCATTACCATGGCCATGCTTGAGGGTCAACCTGCCTTTCATGATGTGGCTCAATCGATTCGTGACTTTTTAAAGGATGCGATTCTTTTATCGCATAATGCACCCTTTGATATTGGTTTTCTCAAGGAAAGCTTTTCTCGATTAGGGGAAGCATTTTCGTATCCGGTGATCGACACCTTAACCTTATCGCGACATTTTTATCCGGAGGCAAAATCGCATCGACTTGGGGCCTTAGCGAAACGACTGGATGTTGCTTATGATGAAGAAAAAGCCCACCGTGCGATTTATGATGCGGAGGTTTTAGTGGCGGTTTGGCTTGCTTTACGGGACAAACTAATGGCGATGGATGGGATTACTACCCACGCTGATTTAGAAAAATTACAGGCAACGCAATCCGTCTTACAAAATCAACGTCCTTATCACATCTCGGTCCTTGCCCGTAATGCGGACGGATTAAAAGCACTGTATCAACTCGTTAGTTTGTCGCATCTTGATTATTTCTCCGATATTCCGCGTATTCCTCGCCAAAAAATTATCGAAAAGCGTGAACATTTACTTTTAGGGTCTGCTTGCATGAATGGAGAAGTGTTTGAAAAAGCACGGACCCAATCCAAAGAAGCGTTAGAAGAAGCCATGCGTCTTTATGATTACATTGAGATCATGCCCTTGGAGCATTATGCATTTTTAGTTCATACCGGTGCGGTAAGTTCGATGGAAGAAATTCAACGCATTTTAAACGACATCATCGACATCGCTAAAAAATTGAATAAACTCATTGTGGCAACAGGCGACGTTCATTATCCTTTACCCGAAGATAAACCGATTCGTGATGTGTATATTAGTGCCAAAGGATTAAAGGGGGTTCCCCATCCACTCAATCCGTATTATCGAAAAGATTTACCCGTCTTTGATAATCCCGATGCCCACTTCCGTTCTACCAACGATATGCTCGCTGCTTTTTCCTGGCTACCGGAAGAAGAAGCCTATGCCTATGTTGTCACCCACTCACAAACGATTGCTAACATGATTGAACCGATCAAACCCATTCAAGCCAAATTAAAAACACCTCGCATTGAAGGCGTGGATGAAAAATTAAAAGAACGTTGTTATCAACGTGCGTATCAACAATATGGGAACCCCTTACCGTTACTGATCGCCGAGCGCTTAGAAAAAGAATTGCATGGGATTATTGTTTCGGGTTATGCGGTCATTTATTACATTACGGCCACGGTCATTGCCAAAGCGAATCAAGCCGGCTTTATTGTCGGTTCCCGTGGCTCGGTGGGAAGCAGTTTTGCGGCAACGATGGCAGGCATTACCGAAGTGAATCCGTTACCTCCCCATTATTATTGCCCAACGTGTCAACATGTCGAATTTAACGAAGATCCCCAAATAAAATCGGGCTTTGATTTACCCACGAAACAATGTCCCCGTTGTCATCAAACGTACCGGGCAGATGGACAAAATATTCCTTTTGCGACCTTTTTAGGATTTAATGCGGATAAAGTTCCCGATATTGATTTAAACTTTCCCCGTGATTATCAAGCCATTGCCCATGAAGAAACCGCGAAACTTCTTGGCGACAACGCGGTCTATCGTGCTGGAACGATTGAAACGGTCGCAGAAAAAACGGCGTTTGGTTATGTCAAAGGGTATTTTGAATCGATTGGCGTGGATGAACGGTCTCTTTCCCAAGCCACGTTAACCGTGCTTGCAAAACGCGTCGAAGGCGTACGAAGAACTTCCGGCCAACACCCGGGGGGTATCGTGGTGGTTCCTAAAGAATTTGATGTGCATGACTTTACCCCAATTCAACGGCCTGCCGATAATCAAGAAACCTCCATCATTACCACCCACTTTGCGTTTGAAGCACTTCATGATGCTTTGTTAAAATTTGATATGCTCGGGCATGTCGACCCGATGGCGTTAAAAATGATGTCGGATTTAACCAACATTCCCATTGAGGATATTCCGCTCAATGATCCTGATGCGCTTAGTGTGTTTGCTTCCGATGCTCCATTAATACGAAAAGAAAAATATCTTGATGTGAGTAACGGAGCAATGGGATTACCCGAATTTGGGACATTATTAGGTATGGATATTCTTAATGTCATTCAACCCAAAACGTTTAACGATCTTGTGATTATTTCTGGTCTTGCTCACGGGACCGATGTCTTTAACGGCAATGCGCGCGAATTGATTGAAGATAAAGTAGCGACGGTGGATCAAGTGATTGGTTGCCGGGATGATATTATGACCTACCTGATGAGTCTTGGTATCGATTCACTGGTTGCCTTCCGCATCATGGAAGATGTGCGTAAAGGAAAAGGGTTAACCCCAGAATATGAAGCGGCGATGCGCGCGGTGAATGTACCCACCTTTTACATTCAATCGTGTAAGAAAATTAAATACTTATTCCCCAAAGCCCACGCGGTCGCCTATGTGACGATGGCAGTACGTGTCGCCTATTTTAAAGTGCATCATCCGCTGGCGTATTATGCGACGTATTTTACCCTCCGCAGTAAACAATATGACTATGATGCGATGCTCATGACTCCTAAACAAATTTATGAAAAACTCGAAGACTTTAAACGGATGAAAGCGACATCACGAAAACGCTTAAGTCCGAAAGATGCCGATATTGAAGTGACCCTCATGAATGTGTTAGAAATGAAAGAACGCGGTTATCACATGTTACCGCTCGATCTAGAAAAATCTTCAGCTACCGCGTTTCAAATCGATGAAGCCCGTCAAGGTATTCTCCCACCCTTTATTGTTCTTGATGGCTTAGGTGAAGCTGCGGCAAATAGTGTCGTTGAAGCCCGTCAGCAACAACCTTTTTTATCTGTGGATGATTTGAAAAATCGCACCAAACTTTCCAAAACCAACATCGACCACATGAAACAACGCGGGGTTTTAGATCAACTGGATCGCACGGAAACGATTTCTTTATTTTCATTTGACGCATAAACGGCTAAAATAGTGAAGGCACGGGATGTAGCGCAGCTTGGTAGCGCGCTTGGTTCGGGACCAAGAGGTCGTGGGTTCGAATCCCATCATCCCGACCATTAAACTTGATTCTTACCCCCAAAACTTCGACTAACCTTTCCATTCAATGGGTAACGTTAGAATAGCAACGGGGTTTTTTCTTTCATAAAATGAGGAATAATTTCCCTTATTTTAACCTTCAATCACCTTAATTTTTGATAAAATAACTTTAATGCGGTTGTAACTCAGTTGGATAGAGTATCTCACTCCTAAGGAGAAAGTCGGGCGTTCGAATCGCTCCAACCGCGCCAGATAAAAAACGCAATGAAATCATGGGTTAATAATCGTTTCTTCCGACGTTGGCATTTCTTTATTGCCATGTATTTGTTATGGATGCTTTTTAATTTCCAGTGGGATTTATGGACTTGGACCCTCGGGTTTCTTGTCAGTGTGGGCATGACCTTATTTACGTCGTTTGTGTTATACGATGAAACTAAGTTTCAAACGCATATGCTCTCCCCTTGGCAACTCCTCGTGTACGTTGCGAATTTGATGAAAGAAATTTTTCTTGCCGCCATCAGCTATATCAAGGTTATTTTGGGTGGCCAATACGATTTACTTGTCTTTGATATGCAGCTTCATGAACAGGATCCCATCAAAGTTGCCCTCATCGCCAATTCCATTACTCTAACGCCAGGGACGGTTAGCCTTGATGTGAATGGATCGACACTCACCGTGATGGCAGTGGTGAAAAAAGGTACAACCCCCGCCGAAGTCGAAGCCCCGATTCATTCCGAATTTGAACGGCGACTCCAAGGAAAAATAAAACGATGATCTGGACTGCTGAAACCATTTTTTATGGAACACTCATGGGCTTATTAATGCTGGCCATGATCGCGTTCTTTTTAAAAATTCTATGGACACGGTATGTATGGAATCGGTTATTACTATTAAATCTTATTTCCACCAAAATTTTATTGTTACTCGCCTTGTATGCGATTATCACAGCCTCGGAATTACTGCTTGATATTGCGTTAACGTATGGGATTATTAGTTTTCTAACGATGACCTTATTTTCTAAATTTGTCATTGCCGGAGGCAAAGGAAAAGAATGATTATCATCGGATGGATTTTTTTAAGTATTGCCATGATTTTCATTCTCTTTGGGGTCATCAGTATTTTTGTCTTTAAAAATTTATACATGCGCATTATTGCTTCTACCATTATTGATACGGTTGGTAGTTTCTTATTTTTAATCGGACTCATGTTTCTATTGTGGGATGGGGCTTTTATTTTTCGCATTCTCCTGCTCATTGGGTTTATCTTTTTAACCTCGCCTATCTCTACCCACGTGAATATTCGCTCGGCGTATTTATCCAAACTCCCTATGGATCATGACCAAAGGAAGTCCGTATGAACGACCTCATTGCCCTTGGATTTCAACTCTTTATGCTTGTGACCGCCATCGCGGTGGTCTTTCAAAAAAATAATTTTACCGTGATTATTTTAATGTCGGTATATTCATTGATTGCCGCGACGCTTTATATGTTTAATCAAGCGCCGGATGTGGCGATTGCAGAAGTTGCAATCAACGCGGCGATTATTCCGCTAATTTATGTGATCGCCATTTCGCGTCAACGTGAAATCATCGTCTATGATACATTGCATCATGGAGACATTACTCCGGGCACGGTCTTTGAAGGTGAAATTTATACGTACCTTTATGCATTTAGTAAAAAAAATAAACTACGTTTAAACGTTTGTAGTGATCTTGAAGGGGATGATGCCACATTGATTCGCGAAATGAATGTGGATTTTATCATTACTAAAGAAGAAGAAACCTATGTTCTCAAAGGAAAATCCCATCACATGCTCATGAAGAAAATGGTCAAAGAACTGAAACAACATCCTCATATTCGTACTGAACTCATCGAGGAGGGTCACGACCTTGATTAGACGCATCATCGGATTAAGTTTGCTCATCGGTTTATTTTTCTTCATGGTGGAAGCGATGCATGAGTTTGGAGTTCTTTATAACGATGAGGCTCGACTTTATTTCCAAACCAATGGATTTTTAGAAACAGGTTCGTTGAATCTTGTCACGGGAATTTATCTTGATTACCGCTTGTTGGATACGTTATTTGAAGCGGGTATTTTACTCGTTGCCGTTTCGGGGGTGAGCTGGATTGCCCAACATGATCACATTGAACATAATCCGTTATTCATGCTCGACCGCTTTAAAATCCCTGAACTTTTTGTCTCGATTGCCCGCGTGCTTTACCCGATTGTGTTGCTATTTGGGATTTATGTGGTCTTCAATGGTCATCTTGCCCCGGGAGGTGGATTCCAAGGTGGAAGTATTTTAGCGACCGCCTTACTTATTCTTTATTACATTGATTTAAACAAGAAAACGAACCTTACTCGTATTTTCTTCATCGAAAAAGTGCTTTATTTGCTCCTTCTCCTCATCAGTTCCTTGAGTTTCTTTACTCGGGGATTTTTATTTACGAATGTGGTGAGTCCGGACATGGGTGTGGCCTGGCAAAGTGTTTTTCTCATTACCTTAAATGTCCTCATCGGGGCGAAAGTTGCGTTAGGGTTAACCGCAATCTTTATCGCCTTTTTAAAGGAGGGTCGCTAATGAATCCGTATGTGACACTCATCATTATTTTAGTGGGACTATATGGTCTTATTTCCAGTACGAATATTATTAAAAGTGTGTTTATGGCAACGATGATTGAATCCGGTGTTATCTTACTATTCTTAAATTTAGGCACGTGGAATGGTGGCGTGATTCCCATTACCTCGGATGTGAGTTTAGCCATTGTCGATCCGATTCCGCAAGCCTTAATGATTACTACCATTGTCATTGGGTCGACGGTGACAAGTTTAGCGCTCATCATTAGTATTAAAATTTTCCATCATCATGGTTCGATCGAATGGAAGGATTTAAAGCGATGAATATCCTTCCGATTGTTTGGGTGTTTTTACCAATCATCACCGCGATTATCATGTTCATGGTGAAACCGAATTGGATTCACGGATTGGTATTTCCCTTACAAGCGATCTTATTCCTACTCTTTATCCTCTATGTAGGTCATCTTCGCGCATTTCCCGACGATGCTCTTTTAGTGTTTGGGGGCTATGCGGATTGGATTGGCATAAGTTTTTATGCAGATGCACTCAATCTCACGTTTGTAGGACTCACCATTGTGATGTTTTTCATCATCATGTATTACTCGTTTAAAGCGAATCGAAAAGAGAAGAAGTACTTTTTCTTTTTGACGTTTTTAGAAGGGGTATTCATCGGTCTATTGATGACGAATGATTTATTCAACCTTTTTGTGTTTTTAGAATTAACGAGTTTACTTGTGACGATTTTAATCGCTTACCGTAAAGCGGAACAATCCTTGAAAGCAGGTTTGCAGTATTTACTCATTTCCTCGGTGGCAGCGATGCTTTATTTAATTGGCGTCATGCTCATTTATTATGTGTTTGGTACGATTAATATTCGCTTAGTGGCCGAGATGATGCCCACGTATGAAGACACGATGCTCATGCGTGTGGCCTATGGTCTTATGATGGCAGCATGGATGGTAAAAGGGGCAGTGTTCCCCGTGTATGCATGGCTACCCAAAGCCCATGGGGTCGCGCAGTCGTCCATCTCGGCGTTACTTTCAGGATTAATGGTCAAAGTATCCCTCTATCTCATCATGCGTTTGCATGGGGATATGTTTGGTCAACCGTATGGCTTTGACCAAGTGTTTTTTGTGCTTGGATTTGTCTCCGGTGGCTTAGGGGTGCTTTTTGCCATGACCCAAAAAGATATTAAACAAGTGTTAGCCTATCATACGATTTCCCAAGTCGGTTTGATGATGATTGGTATTTCGTTTGGATCAGGAAATTCTTACATTGGGGGATGGCTCCATATTCTTAATCATGCCTTGTTTAAAGGGTTACTCTTTTTGGCCGCCGGCGTCATCATCAAGGTGTATAACACGAAAAAAGTGTATGAAATTCGTGGGCTTTTTCAGACGATGCCATGGACTGCGACCTTATTTTTGGTGGGGATTCTCGGGATTACTGGGGCACCCTTTTTCAATGGGTACGTCTCAAAGACCATGATTAAATACGCATTTGCGGATGATGCGATATGGATGACACTCTTTCAAGCGATCAATGTGGGTACGATGATTTCTTTTTCAAAGCTTTTGATGATGTTTACTGGCAAACCCAACACCGGTGTCGATGTTGGGAAAACAAGCTTTCGGCAACATCTCCCGATGACTTTGATGGCGATACTCATGCTTGTAATTGGCGTATTTTACCAACCGATAATCCAAGCGATCTATGGGTTTACCGCGTATGATGTCCACGTTGGATCAGTTGAATCACTGGTGGATTATGTCTTATATTTCTCGCTGGGATTGACCCTCTACTATGGGGTCATCCGTAAAGACGCGAAACCGTTGCAACAAATTCGCGATTTTACCATCTCTTTCCCTTCGCTCAATGTCTGGTTACTTGCGGTGGTTTTAGTGTTTTTAGGGTTAACATTACGTTAATCTTGCTACCTGATACGGAATTTGCTAAAGTAAATAAGCAATTTGGGGCTGTAGCTCAGTTGGTAGAGCGCCTCCATGGCATGGAGGAGGTCGCGAGTTCGAGCCTCGTCAGCTCCACCAAAATGCAAACAAAAAGCCTGAACACTCAGGCTTTTTTTCCTGGAAAAGAGAGCAATTAATCGCGGTAGTTTAACCCTTCAAGGGCGAGTAAACGTTCCATATCAGTTGCTTCAAGGGTGAAATCAAGGTTTCCGTTTTCTTCAATGCGACTGGGTGTGATGGATTTGGGCAAGGTAATTGCTCCCAGTTCCACCGTAAAGCGAATGGCAATTTGGGCCATCGTTTTGCCGTATTTGGTCGCAAGTTCTTGTAGGAGCGGTTGTTTGAAAATACGACCGGTTGCTAAGGGAGAATAGGCTTCAATCGCGATGCCTTTGGCTTCACAAAACGCACGTAAGGCTTTTTGAGGACGACCAATCCATAAGGGAATTTGATTCGCGTGCGGGACAATCGTTGTTTCTTTAAGCAGTTTTTCTAAGTGCTCAATTTCAAAGTTAGAAACACCAATGCTGCGAATTTTCTTTTCATGATAAAGTTTTTCCATCGCTTTCCACGCGGCAATGTTGCCTTTAGAATAATCTGGATTGGTTTGCCATTCGGACCACGGCCATGGCGCGTGAATTAAATAAAGGTCAATATAATCAACCCCGAGGCGTTGGCGGGAGTTTTCAAATTCGATAAGGGCTTGATCATAGTCTTTGATATGGGATTCTAGTTTGGTCGTAATAAAGACCTGATCTCGCGGTAAGCCAAAATCTTTAATCGCTTGGCCCACCGATTGTTCATTACGATACGCGGCAGCCGTATCAATGTGACGGTAACCGAGTTTTAGTGCGGTTAAGGTCGATTGGTACGCCTCGTCTCCTGGTTTGATTTGCCACGTTCCAAACCCGAGTAAGGGGACGATAACGCCATTAGAAAGTGTCAGTGTCTTTTGAAAAATCATGGTTCTTTCCTCCATCTTTATCCTAACACTTTCATTCCCTGTAAGCACGAACTTAACATTTCGGAGAGGCATTGCATATAATATTTTTGCAACGAGGTGATGAGGATGAAAAAGATTATTTTAGCAGGGGGTTGTTTCTGGGGCGTTGAAGCGTATTTTAAAATGCTTCGTGGGGTGACCGATACCCAAGTGGGTTATGTGAATGGTAACTACGCCAATCCTACCTATGAAGACGTTTGTGAAGAAAAAGCGACGCACGCAGAAGCCGTCTATATTGAATATAATGAACACGAAATTACCTTAGAAAAACTCTTAGAGCATTTATTCCGTATTATTGATCCGACGTCCATTAATAAACAAGGCCATGATGAAGGTATTCAATACCGTACGGGTATTTATTATTACGATGAAGCTGATCGTGTCATCGCGGAAGCCTTCTTAAAAAAAGAACAACAACATTATCGTTTGCCGATCGCCGTGGAACTTGAACAAGAACGTGGTTTCTTTGATGCAGAAACGTACCATCAAGATTACTTGGATAAAAATCCTTTTGGTTATTGCCATGTCAATTTTTCGGTGATGAAAAAGGATGAACGTAAGTAACGTATGGATAAAAAAGCACTTTATGAATCGGTCTTACTACAAGCGAGTGGCTTAATTGAACCGGGTTTAAAGCCGGTCTCGTTATTCGCCAACATCACCGCATTACTCAAACAAAATATCCCTTACTTATCCTGGTGTGGTTTTTATTTAAAAAATGAGGATCGTTCGCTTTACCTGGGTCCATTCCAAGGTCTAGTTGCAACCACACACATTCCTTTTGAAAAAGGTGTCTGCGGCAAAGCGGCACGTGAAGAAAAAACCGTCATCGTCGAAGATGTCCATGCGTTTCCGGGCCATATTGCCTGTGATGCAGGCAGTCAATCTGAAATTGTCGTCCCGCTTCTTCATCACGGTATCTTACTTGGTGTGCTTGATTTAGATTCGTATGATCACGCTGCGTTTGATACCATCGACCAATATTATCTGGAACGGTTAATGCAACAGGTCGTTGAAAGTCTTTCATAGCACCTTAAGTTTTTTGTAAAGTTTTGTTATAGTTGTAAAGATGAAACGTCTCAAGCCTCTTTATCTTTCGGTTTTTACAAGTATCATTCTCGCCAGTTGTGATGGTTTTTTATTATCGATTTCATCGTCTTTAGTACCCGATACCTCGCTAGAAACTTCTTCCGAAGTCGTCTCCAGCGAAGGCTCCAGCGAGACACCGACGTCGATTCCTAGTTCGAGCACGTTACCCCCATCCTTACCTGTTTTTGAAGGGGATTGTACCCCCGAGAGCACCCCGGTGACAGCGGCAAATACTGAAGAAGGTTTTGAAAACTTTTTTGCCCCGACAACCAAAGTCATGCTCGATTTTTCATTATCACAAGCATCCTTGAAGGCCATTTCTGATAATGGAACACGTACGGAATTACACGATATTTACTCATTGGCGTCCTTAAAAATTGAAGTGACCCCTCTTGATCAACCTACACAAACGTACTGTTACCCTATCGTGGGTGTGCGTATGAAAGGGAATACCTCACGAACCTCTTTTGTGAATAATGATGGTCTCATTAATGACTTTGTTAATTTAAAAGTGTCGTTTTCCTCCGATAATCCGAGTGAAAATCGTATTCCGAATGCCCAATTTTTTGGGATGACAAAATTGGATATGAAATGGAATCGTAATCAAGACCACACGCAAATTCGGCAAGTGTATAGTTATAAAATGTATCGTGAATTTTTAACGATGTCACCGGAAGCCACATTAGGCGGTGTTTCCTTTCATCAAGTCGATGTTCAAAATTCCGACTATCAATCGACGTACATGGGGTTATATACCTTAATTGAACCGATGGATCGCCGTTTCTTTGCCCGACGCTTAGGCGATGGTCCGGAAGCCGATGGAAATTTATATAAACTGCTTTACTCCCAAACTGGACCGGCAGATTTTTCTCGAGACAATGCGGTTTCTAGCAGTGGGACAACGCACATCCGACAAGGAAATAAAATTGGGATTGAAAACAATCTTACCAATTACCATCCCACGTATGATAAAAAGACGAATACCGTTTTAGAAGATTATTCCGACATGGCGAACCTGATTGGTCTTGTTAATGAAACCAATCAATATAACGATGAAGGGTTCCGGTCTCGGTTAGAAACGTTTATTGATATCGAACAATTTATTCGGATGGAAGCCGTCGCATACTTTATCGGAAATCCCGATGATTTTCGAAATAATTTCAACAATATGTTTGTGTATTTTGTTCCATCCACAGGAAAAGCTGTTTTTATTCCGCACGATTTAGATCGTGGTTTGGGTCAAAATGGCGATTGGGATCCCACGGAAAATGATTTTGCATACGCAGGACCTTCCATGACACGGTTATCCCCGTTTGCATCCGCCTTATTAGCCCCATGGAACGGCAATCGTACGAATCCTCTGCATCGTTTTACCGTCGTTGAAGGCGCAATTTCTACGTATCAATCGATGTACCGTGATGCCCTTGAAGAAATCGCACAAAGCGGTTGGCTTGCCTCTAACAATGTTGCACCTGGCCAATTTTCAGGATCTTTTTATGACATGCATTATGCGTATCGTGATACGTATTATCCAACCGGGGGAGATTTTACGTATCTTCAACCCACAAGTCCGGCGTTACGCGATTTCTTTGTGGTTTTCTCCGTGAATCAAAAAACACAAAAAAATATCACCTTCCACGACTATATTTCGGGGAAACTCAACACGTATCAGCAGGCCATTTCCTAGTATAATAACCGTATGCAGTCGTGGCGGAACGGCAGACGCGCTAGATTCAGGGTCTAGTACCTTCACGGGTGTGGGAGTTCAAATCTCCTCGACTGCACCATATAACAAGCATTGGTTTGATACAAATGCGATTTACTAATCGCCTGAGTTATCAGGCCTTTTTTGCTTTAATAAGGGCTTTTTATCATTTAAGTGAGTATATTTTGGTACTAAAAATAGACAAAAATAAGTATCAAAATCGTTATTAGGAATAACGTTTACACGATTACAGGTCAGTTTACACGATATGCCTTTGATATACACGATTACAAGTAAATTTACACGATTTGCTCTCTAGTTACACGATTACAAGTGAAATTACATATCCCAATGAGGTATTAAACAGTTGACAACTACTTCAATGGGGTATATAATATAAGTGGAGGTGATTTATATGAATCAATCACTAAAAGCAATAAGAGAGAATCTTGGGCTTACACAATTAGAAATATCTAACTTGATTGGTATTCCAGTAAATACCATAAGAAACTGGGAACAAGAAACTAGAACACCAAGTGAATGGACACTTAACTTATTGATAGATAGAATATTAAGGGAATCGAATGAACAACAAATGGTTGTTGATGAGTCAACTGGTATTTTATCATTTTTGACTATTAAAAAAGGTGTTGTTAAAATTGCAGAAAAATATGGTATTAAACGTATATATTTGTTTGGCTCTTATGTCAAAGGGCAAGCTACAGCAAATAGTGATATTGATTTATATATGGAATCTGATTTATACGGATTAGAGTATTTTGAATTCGTTGAACAACTAAGAGAAAATTTAAAGAAAAAAGTGGAAGTTCTAAGTAATAAAACAATTCAAGAACATTCGAAAATAGATGAAGATATTAAAAAGACAGGAGTATTGATTTATGAAAGATAAGATATATATTGATCGTATTATTAAGTATGCAAAGAAAATATGCAGATATATAGAAGAAGTTCATACATTCAAAGACTTTGAGAACAACGACGAGAAAGTCGATGCAGTTATATTAAATCTAGAACAAATTGGTGAAACAGCGAAGAAACTTTCAGATGAGACAAAACAAAATCATCCTTCTATTCATTGGCCAAGCATTATTGGCTTAAGAAATATGATATCACATGAATACGAAGGTATTAGACTAAATATCATTTATGACATTGCTACAGTAAATATACCAGAGTTGTTATCTAAGCTAGATAAATAAAATGAACTTTTAGCATCGGTTGTAGTAAAGTTAGTCTAGAGGTTATCAAAAACAGTGATAAAATCCATAATGACAAGACAAAGGGTAATACAGGACAAACCTTTAGATAAAAATGCTTAAAAGCTAGGAGGAGTAGTTTATGAACTCAAAAAAATATATTGGAAAGATTGTAAGTGTTTCAATAGACAGACCATTAGGATCAGTACATCCAAAGCGTTCTGATATTGTATATAAGGTTAATTATGGATTTGTTCCTGATACTGTAAGTGGTGATGGGGATGAGCTAGATTGTTATGTGTTGGGAATAGATTATCCAATTAAAGAGTATAAAGGGAAATGTATTGCTGTTATAAGACGACTAGAAGAAGATGATGATAAGTTAATAATAGTTCCTGATAATCAGTCTTATAGCAATGAAGAGATAGAACAGCTAATAATGTTCCAAGAACAGTATTTTAAACATATCATACTTAAATAGATTGGATTGTGTAGCGTATTTCACACATTTAATTTTGAACACTTAACTCAGCACAAGTGAATGTAACTCTATTAAAGGATAATATTGTGGCAAGCAACCTTTTTATAGGAGTGCATAGATTATTGATGAGGGGGCGCAATTGTATTAAAATAGGTTACGCAACCCAAGTGATAATCCTGCAAGCAATACTGTAAATATTAATAATAGTCTTTTCATCGTATCTCTCCTTTTTCTCACAACTCATATTATATCAAGAGGTTGTCAGTTTGTAAAGGAAACGAGTAATGAAAACGGTTGTAATATGAAAAAAAGCCATCAAATGATGGCTTTGTTTAAACATTTCTATTTTTTCATCTATAAAAATTAATATAAAGTTTTATTTTGTTCATGATATGATTTAAATAATTTTAAACAAGAATTTCTTTGTACCTCTTCTAATACTAAGATATCTTTGTTTTTCATATCCATCTTAATAAAATCATACATAAGGTCATCTCTAAACCCAATCCCCTTAGCATCATCTAAACGACAACCATAAATCACTTCTTTAATGTTAGACCACATGATTGCACCTAAACACATTGGGCATGGGTATGAAGTCGTTACTAATATATAATCTGTTAAATCATGTGTTTTTAATACTTGACATGCTTTTCTAATTGCGTTGATTTCTGCATGTGCAGTAGGATCGTGATCACCCAATACAGAATTTGAAGAGACTGATATCACTTCACCACTTTTACTAATAACAGATGCACCAAAAGGTCCACCCAAATCTTTATTCATGGTTTCTTCTGCTTTTTCAATTGCTAATCTCATGCCTTTGTCGATATGACTATTCATCTTTATTCACCTTCTTATGCATTTTTATTTAGTCCCAAATAATCGATCTCCAGCATCACCTAATCCTGGAATAATATAAGCATCTTCATTTAACTTTTCATCTAAATTTATTAAATAGATTTCAACATTTGGATATGTTTTTAATATTCGATCTACACCTGTTTGAACACCGATGATTGATAATACAGTAATATCTGTTATACCTTGTTTAACTAAAAACTCTATAGCTTTAGATACACTTCCACCAGTTGCAAGCAAAGGATCTAAAATAAAGCATTTGCTATCTTTAATGGTTTGTGGATATTTTGCATAATAAACATTAGGTTCAAGTGTATCGTGGTCACGATACATTCCAACATGTGCTATTTTAACACTTGGTATCAAGTTTTGAATGCCTTGAGTCATTCCTAAACCAGCTCTTAAAATCGGTACTAAAACAATATCTTTAACAATTTCATAACCTTTTGTTTTACAAATAGGTGTTTCGATATCAATTGTTTTTAATTCGAAATCTCTACTCACTTCATAAACCATCAGTGCACTTAACTCTTCAACCACTTCTCTAAACATTTTGGTTGAACAATTTTTATCACGAATGATAGTCATTTTATGTTTCATTAATGGATGTTTAAATACATGTAATCCCATGATGACCTCCTTTTATTTTAGTTTCTCAAGCAGTTTATCTGAAGTTGTCGTCCAACCAAAGATACCACCTTGTTGGTTAATCATGCGAATGGCTGCTTCTTGATCTTTAGGATCAAAAGCTGCAGTTCCATCTTCAATCATTAAGCACTCATAACCTCTATCGTTTGCTTCTCTGATGGTTGTATGGACACATACATGTGTCGTTACACCACAAAAGATTAAACTTTCAATACCTTTATTTTGTAAGATGATATGTAAATCCGTTTGATAAAAAGCACCTTTTCCTGGTTTATCAATAACTACCTCAGCATCTAAAGGTTTTAACTCATCAACAATATCATGCCCATATTCTCCGCGGATTAAGATTCTTCCCATCGGTCCTTGTTCACCAATTGCAGATGATCTTCTTTTTTTCGCAGCTGGAACATCACTTAGATCAGGTCGATGACCTTCTCTTGTATGGATGATAAACATGTCTTTTTCTCTTGCTTGATCAAGGATTTTTCTAACCGTTGGAATGATTGATTTTGTTGGAGTAATATCATTACCCAACGCTTCACCAAATCCTCCAAACTCACAAAAATCTCTTTGCATATCAATAATAACAAGTGCTGTTTTTTCTAAATCAAAATCAAATGTAAATGGTTTTGCTTCAACTTGATACTTCCTCATCCATTGAAACTCCCTTCTTTTTATAATAGATGTCATAACCAAAAAATATAAGTGCCATAAAAATATAGCCAATGGTCATGCCCTCGTTCATATTGATACCTACGGTTGTTCCGTGAACAATGCCAAAAAATGATAATAATGCCGCAAGCAATGAAACGATCGTTGCATACATAAACTTATGATCAATCACATAAACAGCAATAGACCCTAAAATAATACCGACAATGATACTTCCAGCACCAAGTCCCATCATCCCGTAATAGTTTAAACCTGCAACTTCTAATATATTATAACCGATATCGCCTGCAGAACTGTTTAAAGTGCCTAAGGCAATATCTACAGCATTCTTTGTCCAATCTGCTAGTGCAGGGATGATTGCAAGCACTACAGCTGGTGCATATTTATGTTTAACACTCGTAAATGCTTGTGTAGTAATGACAATCCCAATATAAAGTAAGATTGGAAGAATTGCGACAACAGGGATGACGTTGAGTAAAACAGAGAATAATCCTAATACTGTGAGTAAAAATATAGATATACCTGTTAAAAAGGAATAACCAATTCTAGCACCTGCTTCTTTCCATCCTGGATGTCCGATAAATATAGCTGTTGGAAAAGGATTACCAAAAAGGGATCCGATGATGGTTGTTGTACCATCAGCAATCATCGCTTCTTTAGTTGAATAGTGATCACCAGCAACCGCTGCTGATTCACAATTATCAATCGTTTCAAAGAAATTATAAATACCTAAAGGAATGGCACTAAACAAAAACGGTAATGCCTCTTCAAAACCATCAATATATCTACTTACACTTGGTATAGGAATGCCCATGTTAATATTGGTTAAACTATTCACTAAAACAGCACCATCCATCAGTCCACTGATCCAGCCAATAGCCACACCAACGATAATAGCCACAAGTCCTACAGGGATATTAAACGGCATTTTAACCTTTCCAATCCATCCAAGTAAAACAATCGCTAATGCAACTAACCCTATATAAGGTACTGCAAACACACTAAATGCTGGATTTAATGCAATATATGTAATTGAAACCCCAGCAAGTGAACCAAGCATTGCAGCTCTAGGTACTATCTTTCTAACCTTTGGCCCAATAAAACTACCTAATAATTCAATCACACCTTCAAGCAGTGACCAAACCAGACCTGCTGCCCATGCTAAATAAGCATTACCTGTCGCCCAGAAGACTGGACCAATAATTAAAAATACAATTAAAAACATGTGTGGAACACTTGTGCCTGCAGGCAGTGCAGTCACATCATCTCTAGTCTCTTTTTTAGCAAGTTTAATTGCCATAAACGTATAATATAAAGATGATATTAAAATTGAAAACCCAACGGCTGGAAGTATTCTACCATAGACAATATTACCAGGAAGTCCAACGACTGCACTTAATAGGCTTGCCATCACTAAGACGTTCGTTAAATTATTGGTAAACAGTCCAAAAAAACCGTTCCAATCACTTTTTACAAAATATTTTATCTTCATTTTATCATTCCTATCTATTATCATCAGTATAAAAAGATACACTTAGCCTTAAGCGTATCTTTTTTAAATGTTAACCAATCACAGTTCCTGATTCACCTTTAATGGCTAAAGAAGCTTCTTCTAAAGACGCAATAATTGCTTTTCCTTTAGGATTGTTATTGACAAACGCAATGGCAGCCTCTACTTTTGGTTGCATACTGCCTTTACCAAATTCTCCTTGTTTAATATAATATTTAGCATCTCTTAAACTAATACTAGAAAACTCTTTTTCATTTGGTTTATTAAAGTTAATCGCAACTCTTTTTACACCAGTTAAGATAATAAATACATCTGCATCAATTAATTCAGCTAATTTAGCACCACTAAAATCTTTATCAATAACTGCACTTATACCTGTAATCTTATTTGTTTTGATGACAGGTATACCACCGCCGCCTGATGCGATGACGATCACACCATTATCAATTAATGATTTGATCACATCTTTTTCAACAAAATCAATTGGTTTTGGACTAGGAACAACAATACGATATCCTCTTCCAGAATCTTCAACCATACGAACACCAAGTTCTTTAATCATTTGTTCAGATTCTTCTTTTGTATGAAAACGACCAATAGGTTTTGTCGGATTTTCAAAAGCTGGATCATTTTCATCTACAATCGTTTGTGTGACAATGGTTGCTACTTTTTTTGCTAGATTTCTTTCTAATAACGCATTGGTCACAGCATTTTGCAGGTGATATCCAATATATCCTTGACTCATAGCTCCACATTCAGGAAGTGGCATTCCAGGTATTTTATCATTGTTATCATGTGCTGTTTCAAAAGCATTTTGAATCATCCCAACTTGTGGACCATTGCCATGAATCACCGCAACTTGATGTCCATCAGCTGCTAGATCAACGATACTCTCTGCTGCATGTTTGACTAATTCTAATTGCTCACTTGGATTATCTCCAAGTGCATTACCACCTAAAGCGACTACAATTCTCATTTACTTAACTCCTTTTGCATAATCTTCAAGTGCTTTTTCGAAACAAGCCATGGGTGGATTGACTAATCCTGCACCAACCTGTCCAACTCCAGCTTTCTTGTGTGCCATACCCGTATTAATAATCGGTAAAATATTTGTTTCTACAACCTTTAAGATATCAATACCTAACGCAGTAGGCATGAAATCTAAAGGTGGAAGTGTAAAGACTTGATGTTTTCCACTTGTGATTTCGTGCATTTCTTTAGAATAATCATAAGCTTGCTTAACAACACCACCTACAAATTGAACAATTGCAGGGGCACCGCCCATCGCAAACCCACCAATACCACATGTCTCAGTAATCGCACTATCACCAATATCAGGGGCTGCATCATCTTCAGTAAATCCAGGGAACATTAACCCTTTGACATAATTAGCTGGTGCAGTAAACCATTTATCGCTATGTGCAAGTTGTATACCAAAATCAACACCATTACGACTCATTGCGACAACGACTGTTGAATATGGTGTATGTCTTGCACTATCGAGTGCTAATTTACAATAAGGCATCGATAGATTTAAAAAGTAATGCTCATTATTTTTAATAAAGTTTAATGTGCCTGATTTCATTTCATCAGAAAAACTTGTTTGAACAATATATCCAGCAACTTCTCTTAAAAATAATGCTG
>JALRKT010000008.1:34915-44400 GCA_023268805.1 Bacilli bacterium | reverse complement strand
CGATTTAGATAATACCTTAGCCGCGTTTGATGAACCCTTACCGTCCCAATTAACATTGGCATTTTTACAAGCTTGTGATCATGCCGGTTTCACCGTTACGTTAACCTCCAACAATAAACCTTCACGTGTTGCGCCTTTTGCCCACGCGTGTCAAATTCCTTATTTAGCGAGTGTTGGAAAACCTTTTTCTCGGGACATTCTTAAATATTGCGAGGAAAAAGGGTATGCTAAAGATAAGGTGATCGTCATTGGTGATCAACTCCTGACCGATGTCTGGTTTGCCAATCGCTTAGGCTATGCGTCCCTGTTTGTCGAAAAGCTTGTGCCTCGGGACCATTGGCCCACGCGGATCAATCGAATCATCGAAACACCGATCAAACGGTATTGGAAGCGCCATCACCAACTCATTCCCTTGGAGGAAAACCATGAATAATGTCAAAATGATTCGTCGTTGTCCTGGTTGTGGATTGATTTTACAATCCATTGATGAACAACTTCCCGGTTATGTCCCCCCCAAACATGTGGAACGTCATGAAGTTGTCTTATGCCAACGTTGTTTCAAACTCCAACATTATGGTGAAGATATCGCCCCCAAAGAACAATTCAATGTCGATGAATTTGTCACGATTTTACGACAAGCGAAAAAAGACAACGCCCTCATTATTTGGGTCCTCGATTTACTTCACTTTGAAACGACGTTATCGCCCCAATTAATTCAAGAACTTTCTGGGACAGAAACGTATGTTTTTGCCACCAAACGCGATTTATTACCGAAGTCGATCAATCAAGAAAAACTCAAACATTATTTAGCGAAATATTTAGAAAAACACGCGTTTGTGTATAAGGACATTTTAATTGTTTCAACCAAAGCAAAAGAAAGCCTACTCCCATTACAAGCCATCATTTCCCAATCGGGTGGGACGCGACCCATTTATTTATTTGGGGCGACAAGCTCCGGGAAATCTTCGTTAGTGAATGCCTATTTAAAGCAATACACGAATGGAACGTATCGCATGATTACCACCTCCGCCTTTCCGGGGACGACCTTACGCGTGATTGAGATTCCATTAACAGAAACCCAATCGATTTATGATACGCCGGGGTATATTGCCGATCATTCCTTATTAGCGCTCGTGGAAAAAGATACGATTAAAGCCATGACGGCCAAAGTGGAAATCAAACCAAAACATTATCGTTTAGGGGCGAAAGATTCCCTAAGTCTTGGCGGCTTAGTACGTTTGGATATTCTTTCCGGTCCGAAAAGCATGATGAGTTTTTATTTTGCCAATCAAGTGATGTTCCATAAACAAACGTTGGCTAATGCAGATAAGAGTTTCTTTCATATGCTCGAAAAGAAAGCACTCACACCTGCATCCAAACGTTTTCAACAACCTGAAGATTTTGTTCCTTTTGAAATCACCTTACCTGAAAAAGGGCGCCAAGATATTGCCTTAGCGGGCTATGGATGGCTTTCTGTGCCATGCTTTGGTCAAACCCTCCGCCTCCTTGTTCCACAAGGAATGCTCGTTTTACCCATTCCGAGTAAACTGTCCCATGAATAAAGCACTGCTTCGTGATTTAAAACGAATCGCCCAAACCTTACCTGCCCGTTATCAAATTGGCAAAGGTGAACTTTCACCCACCGTTTTTGCCTTACTGGATGCGGCTTTAACTGCGAATGAACTCATTAAAATAACCGTCCATGAATCGGTTTGGGAAACCATGCAAACGCAACTTGATGCCTTAACTCAATCATTGCAGGCAATGCTCGTCCAAAAAATTGGTCATAAACTTATTCTTTACCGAGAAAATCCTGCGATTCGGAAGTACGATTCACGATGAAACGCCTCCTTTACGGTTCCGCTTTTGATCCAATTCATGACGGTCATCTTGGGATGTTAGCGCAAGCGCAAGAACAATGTGGTATTGATGAAGTCGTATTAATACCGACCAAAAATCCGCGTTGGAAATCGACCTCGACGCCGATTGAACATCGACTTGCGATGGTGGCAAAAGCCATTGAAAATAAACCGAATTGGCGCATTTCCCGTCAGGAAATTGATACCCCAACGGTGGTACAATTTACCATTGATACGGTTCGGGCGTTTAAAGAACAAGCCCCTGAAGATGATCTTTACTATTTAATCGGAGCCGATCAAGTCGAACAATTTCATAAATGGAAAGAGGCAGAAGAACTTGCGTCCCTCGTGCAACTGGTCGCTTACCCACGTCCTGGGATGGAATTGCATCATCCGAATTACCATTTATTTCATATTCAGTTGTTAGAAGGGCCATCCTTCTCGGCAGCATCCCGCGAAATTCGTGCGTTAAAACAACTGCAAACCCCCTTACCGGTTGTAGAATATATTCTTGATCATGATTTATATTTTACGAAAACCCTAAAAGCGTATTATTCAGAAAAGCGGTTTGCCCATGTGTATTCAACGGCCAAAGTCGCTTACCGCATTGCCCAAGCCAATCACCTCCGCGCAGATCATGCCTTTCAGGCTGCGATTCTTCATGATATGGCCAAAGATCTATCCGATGACGTTGCCCTTGATTTAATCCAACAATATGAAACCCATAAAGGACCATTTGAACCATACGTTCTCCATCAATTCGCTGGCGCGATATTAGCCCGTAACGAATTTCATATTGAAGAACCGAGCATTCTTGACGCCATTCGTTTTCATACCACGGGCAATGCCGACCTCCATCCCCTCGCCAAAGTGATTTATGCTTCCGATAAAATTGAACCCTTACGCGGTTATGATTCTTCAAGTTTAATGAAAGCGTGTGAAAAAAATATCGATGACGGTTTTATTGCTGTCTTAAAAGACAATATGCGTTATTTAAAAAAGAAAGCCTTTAAATGGGATCACCCCTTAGTGCAAGCATGCCTTCACCATTATTTAGGAGAAACCTATGAATAAACTACCTGCGAATGTTCAGACCATGATTGATTTACTAGAAGATAAACAAGTGGAAGCGATTAAAACCTTTGATGTTCGTTTGAAACATCCTTTAACCGATTTCATCCTTGTCGGGACGGTGAACAACACCCGTAAGATGCAAGCGATCGTGGATGAGGTAAGGCGTCTTGCTAAGGGGGAGTCCGTAACCTTACACCATATTGAAGGGCAACCCGAATCCGGATGGGTGCTGTTGGATTGTCATGACATGCTCATTCACTTATTCTCAGCGGAAGTTCGCTTCAAGGTAGAAGTAGAACGAATCTTAGAAGCCAACCCCTCTCGTTAAAAAAGACTATCACTTCGCATAATGTATATTATGTAAAGTAGGATAGAAAAAAGACGTCTATTAAAAGAAAAAACCATATATCAATTCGGTATATGGTTTTTATTTATTAATCGTTGAATGTGAGTTTTCCACATGGAAAACGACTAAATATCAACTAATCTAATAGGTCTAAAATCGGTTTACCGATATGATGAGGAGGTATTTTTAATCCAAAATTGGTAAGGATGGTCGCACCTAAATCCGCAAACGTAGAACGTTGATCGATTAATTTTCCCTTCGCAAAGGAAGGACTATAAAAGATTCCTGGAACCTTTTCTCGGGTATGATCAGTCCCTGTATGGGTTGGATCATTACCATGGTCGGCCGTAATGATGAGTAAATCGTCCTTGGTCAGTAAAGGGAGAAGTTGGCCAAGTTCGTGATCAAAGGTTTCAATCGCTTTGCCATAGCCTAATGGATCGCGACGATGACCATATTCCGAATCAAACTCCACTAAGTTAATAAAGCATAACCCACGGAAATCGATTGCGGTTTCTTCCATGGTTTTTTTCATCCCATCGGAATTCGATACCGTCTTTTGAGATTTTTGAACGCCTTGTTGATTAAAGATGTCCGAAATCTTCCCCACACAACTTGTCATATAGCCATTGTTTTTTAAAACATCGAGTGTGGTATCTACTTCCGGCGATAATGCGTAATCATGGCGGTTGGGTGTACGTTTAAAGGCACCTTTTCCTTCCCCGATAAAGGGACGGGCGATGATACGTCCGAGTAAATATTCTGGTCGCATACAAATATCACGGGCAATTTCACACACTCGATAAAGTTCTTGAAGCGGTACAACGCGTTCATGAGCAGCAAGTTGAAGGACACTATCAGCGGAGGTATAAAGAATAATTTCTCCTGTTTTTAGGTGATGTTCGCCTAAATCATCAATAATTTGTGTACCACTGGCAGCGATGTTACCAACAAAGCGGTGCCCTGATTTTTCCGTTAATTCATCAATTAAAGCTTTTGGAAATCCGTGATCCGTAAACGTTTTAAAGGGTTTTTTAATCTCTAAACCCATAATTTCCCAATGACCCGTCATCGTATCCTTACCTGCACTTTTTTCTAGCAAGGTAGTCACATACGATTGGGGATGAAAGACGCGTGAGGTTCCCGGAATCGCTTCTAAATCATGAAGACCTAACGCATTTAAATGGGGAATTGTTAAACCGCCACAGCGTTGCGCGGTATGAAGAAATGTATTAGTCCCTTCATCTCCAAACGCCTTGGCATCGTGTTGTGCACCGATTCCCACCGAATCCATGACAATCAAAAATATTCGTTTAAAAGGCATATTTTTTCCTCAATTTCATTTTACTTCTTTTTCGTATATAAATCAAAAGCGCTCAGGATACGTTGAGAGGAAACATGCGTATAAAGTTGTGTGGTGACCACACTGGCATGGCCGAGCATGGATTGGACAGCGCGTAAGGAGGCACCGGCTTCAAGAAGATGGGTTGCAAAGGAGTGACGCAAGGTATGCGGACTGATCGGGACGGTAATCCCGACTTTTTGACCATAAGAGCGAATCCGTTGAAAGAAAAATTGGCGACTCAATGGTAACCCCCGTTTTGAAAGAAATAAAAAGGGGGAGCGAAAACGCGTCATCGCCTCCCGATAACGAAGATAATCATCAACCGCTTCTAATGCATAATCACTCACGGGAACAAGCCGTGTTTTATTGCCTTTTCCAACAATGCGAAACACACCTTTGAGACGATCTAATTGACTTATTTTTAAGGAAAGTAACTCCGAAACACGCAATCCCGAACCATACATAACTTCTAACATCGCCTTATCCCGAATACCATCTGGGGTAGCGAGTTCGGGCGCTTTTAACAACGCTTCAATTTCATCCACACTTAAGGTAATAGGCATATGTTGAGGAAGTTTCGGGGCTTTCACATCCAACCATTCTTGCGTGAAATGCCCTTCACGTTGAAGGAAAAGAAAAAAACTTTTTACGGTCGATAAGCGGCGATGAATGGTTTTACTCGATAAACCGAATCGACTTTGTTGTTTGACAAAATCCGATAAATCATACGGCGTCAGGTCTTCAACACGTTCTTTAAAAGGTTGGAAACTTTGAAAAAAAATCGTTAAATCTAAGCGATAATTTTCCAGTGAAACAGGACTCAATCCTTTTTCAACGATCAACATATTTTCAAATTGCTTCGCCAGTGCTTGTAATGTCATAAACTACTAAATATATACTTATAAATAACTATAAATAAACTTTATATATAATATTTATTTATTTTCAAGGATTTGTTCGATTTTTAATTCAGCCTCTTTGATAGCCTTTTCGATCGTTTTAATGAGTTGATTGGCCTCTTCAAACGCTTTCAAATTGGCTTCCAATTGAAGGGAACCTTCTTCGAGTTGTCCCACTAAGGTTTCAATTCGTTTCATCATGGCATTTAAGTCTAATGGTTCACTCATTATTGCTTCTCCTTGGGTTTTGTTTCAATCACTTCTGCTGTCATCATACCATCTTTTAATTGGGTCATCACTTTCATTCCGGGTTGAATGTCGTGAATGGATTTCATCACACGACCATCCTCCGTCATCGTTAACGAATATCCTCGATCAAGAATACGCGAGGGCGATAAAGCTTGTAGTTTTTCTTTTAAGGATTTCGTTTCCAATTTCCATGATTGAATTTGCCACTGCATCGCTTGTTGAACGCGCAACGAGAATGATTTTATTTTTTCTTTTTGCATTTGGAAACTTGCAAACGGACTTTTCATGACAGGATGGAGCGCAAAACGTTGTAAGGGTAAGCGAATACGTTCGAGGGTTCGCTCCAACCCGACTATGGCTTGCTGACGGGCTCCATGGAGTTCTTGGAGGATATCGCGAACATCGGGGGTAATGAGTTCGACCGCCGCCGTGGGTGTTGAGGCACGGACATCGGCAACCAAATCACATAAAGACGTATTAATCTCATGACCAATCGCCGCGACCACAGGAAACGGGGACGTGGCAAGGAGTCGCACTAAATTTTCATCATTAAACGCGGATAAATCTTCTTCTGATCCACCACCCCGGGCAAGAATCAGACCATCCGCAGGAAGGGTATATGCTTTTTGTAACGCATTCGTTAACGACCCCACCGCAAGCGCTCCTTGGACTTTAGCCGGAAGGATTGTTAGTTTCACAAGAGGAAAACGACGGGCCATATTGGCCGTAATATCTTTTAATGCTGCCGAATCTTGTCCGGCAATGACTACAAGATGACGTGGATAGGGGATAAAGGTTCGTTTTCGGGTGGCATCAAAAAGTCCTTCTTTGGCCAATTTTTCTTTAAGTTGTTGTAAGGCGAGTAATTGATCCCCTTCGCCAAACCGTTGAATTTGACGGGCATTGAGTTGAAAACTTCCATCTTTGACATACAACGTCACTTGACCGGTGATTAACACATCATCACCATCTTTAGGTAAATAGGCAGGAAATTGTTTATATAAAAACATCACGACATTGAGTCGTGCTTCTTGATCTTTAATGGAAAAATACAGTGCGGTTGGATATTTTTTAAAATTACTGACTTCACCACGGATCGTGACATGTTGAAGAAAGGCTTGTTCATCCAGCACATTTTTAGCGTAGGTATTAATCTCACGAACACGAAGATAGGGTGGGTTCGTGTTGAGCATTATAAGACCTTATCGAGAATGGCGTTCACAAACTTATAGTCGCCTTCATCGGCAAATTTTTTCGTTAATTTGACGGCCGTATTGATCACCACTTTTTTATCGACATCCCCAATATAGTGAAATTGGGTATACGCGAGTAAAAAAATGGCTTGGGTTAGTGTATTCAATCGGTCAAAACTCCAGTTTTTTAAATGCTTCGAAATATGGTCAACCATTACATCATAATGTTTGACCGCTTTAATCAGCACTTCTTTGACAAATAAATCCACGTCGTCATAGTCACATGCAAAGAAATCCGACATTAAACGTGGCAAATCAAGTTCATCTTCAATTTTTTGACGAAGTAAGACGTTATAAAGGAGCGTCATCGACGCTTCTTGAGCTTTATTGCGTGTTAAAAGAACGGTTTCCACGGGTTGAATCCTTGTTCCCCTTTATGCGGTGACCTGCACCACTTTGACATGAATTTGAAACGGTACCATGTCGGTAAACGCGGTTAAACTTGAAGCAATTTCTTCTTGAATCGCAAGGCAAATGGCATTAATTTGGCTCGCTTTAGAGATGGTGACTGCCACAGAAACTGAAACCATGCCTTTTAAAATTTTGATACTAATGGGTTTAAAAATTTGAAATTTCGACGTGGCAGCAGATACTTTGGCTCCCCGAACTTTATTGGTGGCTTGTTCAGCAATTTGATAAAAGACGTAATTCGAAATTGCGAGCGTTCCGGTTTTTGAGTAATGATTTAAATAAACGTACTGTGCCATATTTTAAGTATATCAAACCTACGCGGATTCGCGTGCACGGATAATGGATAGAATGCGTTCAGAAAGTGCGACTTTTTCAAAGCCAAAATGCGCCAAGGCCACAGAGCCTGGGGCAGAGACACCAAAAGTATCAATCCCAATACAATGTGCGGCAACACTTGCCCAGCCAAATGTGGCAAGCGCTTCTAGGGAAATAACGTTCTCACGTGTATTTTTTAAAATATGCTGTTGGGTTGCCTGAGGAAGTTGTAAAAAGGCTTCTAAGGAAGGCATCGATACAACATGAACACCGACGTTTTGTGCTGCGAGTTGCGTTTGAACTTCGACAGCAAGTGCAACTTCCGATCCGGTTGCTACAATGGTCCATGCGTTTGGTAATGGACTTTCAGAAAGCATGTAACCGCCGGAGGTGACTTTATCCACTGCACTATTCGCAAGTAACGGTAATTTTTGCCGGCTTAACACGAGGACACTTGGGCGGGATGTTTCTTGAAGAGCAGCCAACCAGGCCCCCAAGGTTTCTTTGGCATCTGCAGGGCGATAAACACGAACATTAGGAATCGCACGTAACATCGCGAGTTGATCAATGGGTTGATGGGTAGGACCGTCTTCACCGAGTGCGACGGAATCATGCGAAAAGACAAAGATTGATGGAAGATGCGACAACGCTGCAAGACGAATCGCGGGTTTCATATAATCTGCGAAGGCTAAAAAGGTTCCAGTAAAGGGGCGAAGTCCTCCATGAAGGACAATACCATTTTGAATGGCCGCCATCGCAAATTCTCGAATCCCAAAATGAATATTTCGTCCTTCGGGATGTGTAAAAGACATATCCGGCGTATCCGGTAAGGTCGTCATCACGGATTTGGCAACGTCTGCACTGCCTCCAATGAAAGTCGGAATGGCTTTAGCTAAGGCTTGAATGACGGTTAATGAACTATTCCGTGTAGCATCCGCATACGTTTCTGGGAACGTCACGAGAGGTTGTGAGAGAAACGACCTCCATTGTTGTTGGATAGATTGGGTAAATACGTGTGCGTTTTTCGGTTGACTGGTTTGCCAGGATGCAAATGATTTTTCCCATCTACGAAACGCTTTTTTTCCACGCTTCACGACCGTATTTTGGAAAATGTCATACACATTTTGCGGGATTTCAAAAGGAGGATGATGCCACCCATAACTTGCTTTCGCAGTTTGGCCATCTTGATCTCCTAAGGGATTACCATGGACTTTATACGTTCCTTGATTGATCGAACCGCGACCAATGGTTGTCTTAATGACAATCATCGTTGGTTTTTCGGTTTGACGTTTTGCTTTTTTAATCGCTTTTGAAATGGCTTCGGTATCTTCACCATCATCGACAGTCAACACATTCCAGCCCGTTGCTAAAAAGCGTTTGCGAACATCTTCAGAGAAGGATTGATGTAAGGGACCATCTAAGGTCACGTCATTGGCGTCATAAAATAAGATAAGTTTATGCAAGTGTTGATGGGCGGCAAAAGAAATCGCTTCTTGTGCAATACCTTCTTGTAAACAGCCATCCCCAGATAAGACATACGTATAGTGACCAAAAAGTTCTTCATTGCCGTAAAGACTACGTGTGGTTCGTTCTGCGAGGGCCATCCCAACGGCTTGCGCAATCCCTTGACCAAGGGGTCCTGTCGTCGCATCCACGCCGGGAGTCATGTGGACTTCCGGGTGACCGGGGGTAATGGAACCAAGTTGACGAAAGGCTTTCAAATCATCGATGGAA
>JALRKT010000008.1:0-34816 GCA_023268805.1 Bacilli bacterium | reverse complement strand
GTGGCATAAAGCAGCATACTCGCATGACCTGCAGACAAAACAAACCGGTCACGATTCATCCATTGCGGTTGTTTTGGATACGTCACCATGTGTTCCGCAAAAAGGGTTGCCATGAGGGGGGCACTGCCAATCGGCATCCCAGGGTGACCTGATTTTGCGCGATTGGTTGCATCAATCGATAACGCACGAATCGCGGCAATCACGGGCTTTAAATCATTCTTCATTGTTTTTGACCTCCATGTGGACATCGTCAAGTTGTTGGGCATCGACGGTATTGGGTGTTCCTTCTAAAAGTCCAACCATCTTTAAGTTTTTCGGGAAGGCAATGACATCTTTAATGTTATCCGTTCCCGTTAAAATCATCGTTAAACGATCAAGACCAAAGGCAATCCCACCATGGGGAGGTGTTCCATATTGGAACGCTTGAATAAACCATCCAAATTTGCGTTCAATCGCGGCTTCATCCATGCCTAAAAGTTCAAAAATACGTCGTTGTAAAGCCCGGTCATAAATTCGCATCGATCCACCCCCTGCTTCATATCCGTTAATGACTAAGTCATACGCTTGGGCGATAACGGCTTCGGGTTGGGTATCTAAAAGAGAGATATGTTCGTCTTTGGGACGCGTAAACGGATGATGCGCACTGACGAGTTGGCCTTTTTCATTGTGATCAAACAAGGGAAAATCCGTCATCCAGGCGACAGCAAACGTTTTTTCAGGGATTACCCGAAGTAAGGTGGCCGCTTTTAAGCGGAGTAAGCCTAAAATCGAAAGCAAGGTTATACGGTCATCATGGGTCGCTGCAAGCGCAACATCGCCTTCTTGCATGCCTAAGGATGAGAATAATTGGGGACTATTTTGTTCAAAATATTTCGCAAACGAACCGGTTAATTGACCTCCTTCTTGTTTTAAAAGAACGAGTCCTTTTAACCCCAAAGGTTTGACAAACACAGTCCATTCATCGAGGATTTTTCGCGTCACAGTTGCCAGTGCTTTGGGTAAGACAAGAACGCGCGTAAAAGCTTGCTTAAAGCCTGCTTTTTCATACGCTTCTTCTAAAACCAAAGGGGCTTTTTGAATTGGTAAATCAAAACGCAAATCCGGTTTATCACTGCCATAACGTTCCATGGCATCGGCATAATTCAAGCGCGGAAACGGACGGGGTAAGGTAATGCCTTTGACTTCAAAAAAGACGGTGGCAATTGCTTCTTCCATCAACGATAAAAATTCATCTTGTGTTAAAAAAGAGGCTTCCACGTCGATTTGGGTAAAATCAGGCTGACGATCGGCCCGTAAATCTTCATCGCGGAAACAACGGGCAATTTGATAATAGCGATCGAGGCCACCAATCATGAGAAGTTGCTTATAAATTTGCGGTGATTGAGGGAGTGCATAAAAAGATCCTGGATGAAGGCGTGAAGGTACTAAAAAATCGCGTGCTCCTCCGGGGGTGGATAAGGTAAGTAAAGGTGTTTCTACATTCACAAACTGATGATGTTCAAGAAAACGATGAAAGACGTTCATAATTTTTGAACGAGTTCGTAAAGTTTCTTGCATGGGGGTACGTCGTAAATCAAGGTAGCGATATTTTAAGCGAATATCTTCCCCAGCATCCGTGACCTCATCGACAATCATCGGAAGAGGATCGGAAGCATTGATGACTTCTAACCGTGACACTTTGACTTCTACTTCACCGGTCGCCAAGGCTTTATTAGGAACTGCTTTGGCTTGAACACGACCTTCCACGGAAATTAAATATTCACTTTTTACGTCAGGGACGATTGTTTCTTCATCGATTAATAATTGAATTATGCCCGAATAATCACGTAAATCAATAAACAATAATGAGCCTAAATTTCGTTTACGTTGCACCCAACCGACAAGACGAACGTGCTCGCCAACATGGTCAAGACGTAAGGATCCGTTAGGATGACTACGAAAATGGGAGGGATTATTCATGGTGACCTTCTTCCTCATCATGATGATGGTGGCCAGGTTGATTCGTTAAGTGTTGCATTAAATGCACAACTTCTTGAACCGGGACTTGTTGTTGTTCTTGGGTTTGTAAGTTTTTAATCGTCACTACATTGTTTTTCATTTCTTCAACGCCGATAATCACCGCGTAAACTGCGTCGCGTTTGACCGCCGATTTAATCGATGATTTCATCGAACGATGTTCGAGGTTCAGTTCGGTTTTAAAATTGGTATATCGGAAATTATGCGCAAGCTTAAAAGCATAGGTATCCGTGGCTTCTTCCATTGAGATAATGTAAACGTCCACATAGCTTCGAACCCCCTCAAGTCGACCGGCATCCGCGAGTAAGGCAATAATACGTTCGATTCCAAACGCAAAACCTACGGCCATTAACGAAGGACCACCGAGTTCTTCGACCAAGCGCGGATATTGACCACCGGCACCAATGGCACCGTAGTCTTTTCCTGTTTTGGAAACATAATGATATTCAAAAACACAATCTGCATAATAGTCCAGTCCACGAACAAGTTGTTCATCATGATGCCATTGCACATTAATTGCACTTAATGCCGATTGAACGGATTGAAAATAAGCTTGTGATATCGGCGTTAAATAATCACTAATTTTGGGGGCGTTCTTGGCTCGATCATGATCGGCAGGCACTTTGCAATCTAGCATGCGTAAAGGGTTCGTTTCATAACGTTGACGGCAATCCTCACAAACGTCATTTAGCTGCGGTTCATAATACGCTTTTAATGCTGTTTTATACGCATTACGTGATGCTTCATCCCCTAAGGAATTGAGGGAGACACTCACCCCTTGAAATCCGAGCATTTCTAACACGGTTACGCCGGTGGCAATCGTTTCTGCCACTGAAAGGGGGGACGTAATGCCAATATGTTCCACACCAAATTGATGAAATTGACGTAAGCGACCAAGTTGAGGGCGCTCATAACGAAAGGCTGGTCCCAAATAATAAAGTTTGAGGGGTAAATCATAGGAATGAACGACTTTTTGTTCCACGACACTCCGAATGACACCCGCAGTAAGTTCCGGACGCAAGGTTAAGGAACGATCGCCTTTATCCGTAAAGGTGTACATTTCTTTACGAACAATATCCGAACTATCGCCGACCGAACGTGTAAATAATTCGGTATGTTCAAAAATGGGCGTACGAATACCCGCATAGCCATAAAGCTTGGCAATGTTGAGCAGTGCTTGTTCGACTTGTTCGAGGGCTTCCACCTCCCCAAACAAAGCGTCTTTAGTCCCTTTAGGTTGTTTAATGTCCATAACTTCCTCTAATGAATAACCCGGTGAATTTCATAAACACCGGCCACATTTAATAATACATTAAAAACATCACTTAATCGCTTGGAATCACTCACAGAAATCGTAGCTTTTATCGTGGTGGTTTGTGTTTGGGGATGTAAAACGGCATTCAGGCTACTCACGGTAATTTTCATTTGCGAGAACACGCCCATGACATCAATGATTAAGTTATTCCGATCACTACATTCAATACGAATATCCACCGGATGGGGTGTGTTTTCAAATTGTTCATTCCAAAACACATCGGTGAGGCGTGCTTCTTCACTGCCTAAATTCGGACAACCTAAGCGATGGACGGTAATACCGCGACCTTTGGTAATATAACCGATCACATTGTCACCAGGGATGGGGGTGCAGCAACTCCCTAACGTCACCGCCACTTTACCCGCAGATGGAACAATAATCGAGGATTTACTCGGTTTAATGTCTTTTTTGCCGAGCGTTAATACAAATTTCTTTTTTATATTGAGAAAATCAATAATCGCAGCCGGTGCCGGATTACGATTATTAATGGCGACAAGCAAGTCTTCGACATTGGCCATTTCAAAATGCTTCAGCACCTTGTCTTGACTGACCAGTTCCATCATTTCTTTTTCATTCATCCCGTGCTCACGGAATGCATCGAGTAAGTTTGCTTTACCTTGAAGGATTTTGTCATCCCGCATCATTTCGTTGTTTTTCTTGAGTAAAAACTTACGAATATGATTTTTAGCCGTCGCTGTATGCGCGATTTTTAACCAACCTTCATTCGGACCCGGTGACGTATTGGAAGTGCGAATTTCAATGACATCCCCTGTCTTTAATATCGTGTGTAACGGGACTAAGGATCCATTCACAATCGCACCAACTGCACTGTGGCCGACGCCAGTATGAACGCGATATGCAAAATCTAAAGGCGTTGAACCGTTGGGCAATTCCACCAGCTTTCCTTTGGGCGTAAACACATACACTTGTGCTTCAAAAATATCTTTTTGCAAGTTTTCCATGACTTCTTTAGCATCGCCTTCTTTATCAGCAAGCGTAATCAAATCACGGAACCAGTATAGTTTTTCTTCAATTTCTTTTTGTTCTTTTTGCGGACTATAATTCGTCCCTTCTTTATAACGCCAATGGGCAGCAACACCGGTTTCTGCGAGTTCATTCATGTCTTTGGTACGAATTTGCACTTCATAGACTTGACCGTCTTTAGCAATAATCGTGGTATGTAACGATTGATATAAGTTGGGTTTCGGCGCGGCAATGTAATCTTTAAAGCGATTGGAAATTGGGGTGAACATCGCATGAACATACCCTAATATTTCATAACAATGCGCGACGGTATCGGTAATGACACGAATCGCAAGAATGTCATACACTTCATCAAAATTATGTTCTTGTAAGAATACCTTACGAAAGATGGAATAAATGCCTTTAACTCGACTTTCAATCGAAAATTGAATCGAATATTGTAGCAACATATCCGCAATTTTCTTTTTGACATCGCTTAACGATTTTTCACGATTTTTGGTTCGTTTATTTAATTCTTCAAGCACGCGTTGATATTTTTCAGGTTCTAAATGACGAATCGATAAATCTTCAAGTTCGGTTTTAATTTCAAACATCCCAAGCCGATGGGCAATGGGGGCAAATACTTCAAGCGATTCTTTCGATAACACTTTTTGTCGCACGGGAGAAAGTGAATCCAATGTTCGCATGTTATGGAGACGATCCGCTAATTTGATAATGATGACGCGAATATCACGCGCCATACCCAAGAAAATTTTACGATGGTCTTCTGCAGCAAAATCTTCCGGTTTACGATGGGATAGTTTTAAACGTTGGATATTCGTTAAGGATTCTACCAAAGATGCAATGTCGGGATTAAAGATTGTTTCCAATTGTTCGACGGTCACATCGGTATCTTCGACAACATCATGAAGAAATCCGGCAGCAATCGTGGAAGGACCTCCTTGAAGTTTGGCTAAAATATAGGCTACTTCAATAAGGTGGTGAATATAAGGTTCACCCGATTTACGAAAAATTCCTGCGTGTTTTTCTTCAGCGAAACGGTATGCTTTTTCAATAATGGCGCGATCATTAGGATTCGAAATATACGCAAAATAGATTTCTTGAATATCTTGAAAGGTATGAAAAACTTTGTTAGATTCGCTCATATTGCTTAAAATTATACTCTTTTTTGGAAAATAAAAAACCCCTCGGTTACCCAAGGGGTTTTGTGACTTTATGTAAGTCGCTAATTAGCTAACGTACGTAAACGGTTGAACGGTAATCGAACCTGACGCATCTAAGGTTTTCACAAAGAGAACGATGAGTTTTAAATTCGCACGTTCTGCTTCTGTTTTTGCACTTAAATCTAAGGTTAAGGTTTGCGCATTGCCGTCGCCAACAATGGCTAATTCAACAGGAGCACCTGCACCAGCCCCTTCAATTTTGAAGAGATACTCGTGACCCGCAACCCCCGTAAAGGCGAAGGTAATGCCCGTCTTGGTTCCATCAAAGGAGGCAAGGTTTAATTGGGCATTCTTTTCCCACCAGTTGCCAGTAATACCTGCGTAGGTCATGGTCATATCTGCAGCAGGTTCGGAAATCCCCATTCCGTACCCAATCCAACCACTGGCAGCGATACTAATCGAACCCGCAGAAGGAGCAAAGGTAAAGGTAATGGTGTATTTACCGTCGGCTAAAACTTTAATGTTACCACCGTTATCACCAAAGGCACCACCAGGAGCAGCAGCAACCGCACCAAAACCTAAATCACGTCCAGCATCCCATGAACCACCGGTTTTCACTTTGAATTCTTGGTCAGCGTTTAATTCTAAGGTAATGGCATAGACTCCCGCTTGTCCTTCAACCGCAGTTAACGGTAAAGATTTATCGGAAGGTGTCCAGGCCGGATCGGTAACCGTTCCGACTAAATACCAATCCGCAGGATCCACTTCAGTCGTTCCTGGAACGGTGGCGTCACCTAAACGCGTAATATCAATGACATCGGTATCGCCTGCGACTAAGGCAACTTTATAGTTTCCTTCAGCAAGGACCGAAATGTTATCACTACCACCAATTTGTGTGTCATCAAAGGTTCCTAAGAAGGTAGCACCCATCCAGGTTAAACCATTTTTAACAACTTTGAATTCGTTACCAACATAGAGGTCTAATGTGATTTCAAAACTTCCCGCGGTGGCACCTTCAACAAGTTCCCAAGCGGTTAAGTCGGCACCCCATTCGGTTACTTTTCCATCGCCATCACCAATACTTCCACGTAAGAAGTAGGTTGATTCGGTTGGAGGAGCAACGATCGGATCGCCTAAACGTTCAACGTTTAACACGTCGGTTGCACCATCGATTAAGGTGAGTTTATAGTTACCGTTGGTCGCAACGATAAAGTTATCAGAACCACCCACTGCATCCGCATATTCAACAGGCGTGACATCACCGAGAATCGAAGCGCCGATCCAGGTCGGTGTTGTTCCCACCATCTTAACGACTTTGAATTCATACCCTTCGAGTAAGTCTAAGGTACGTTCATAGGTACCGGGTGTCGAGGTTTCAACGAATTCGTTGGCTTCGACAAAACCATCACCCCATTGTGGTTCCGTGAAGTTACCCACTAAATACCACGTAATATCGGTTGGTGGCGGTACAATTGGGTCACCATTACGGACAATATTAAGGACGCGGTTAAGCGCCGGAAGCGACGTAAAATTAATCGTGTAGTTACCGTGGACTAAGGTGTTAAAGTTATAGCCATCAAAACCGTCACCCACTGCTTCCATATTCGTTCCGCCAACGTTGACGAAATCGGCAATGGTTGTGCCATCTTCTTGGACGCTAACGCCCGGTGAGGATGGAGAGACTTGACCCGCATCCCAGCTTTGGTTGATGACGAGTTTCCATTGAGTGTCTTGATATAAATCAAGGGTCAATGAGTAGTTGTTAGTGCCGCTAGCACGGTCCATCACGGTGTTTTCGTCCGCTGGATTCCAACCTTGGAAGGCGCCGACTACACTATAGATGTTCGTGTCGAGAGCAAGTGATGTAGCACTAGACGTGGTTGTACTAGATGCTGGTGTACTCGACGCAACGGAGCTCGAGGCACCACCACATGCTGCAAGCATTAACATCGCTGCAGGTAATAGAATAAATTTCTTATTCATGAAATATGTTTTCCTCCTTATCTATTACGCTTTCAATTATAAAAGCGCTTACATATTTTTGTAAAGATATTTTCGAATTTCTTTACAAAGTAAGAAAGCGGTCGGCTACGAACTGAACGATGCGTCGTTGCAGGTAGTTATTTAAACGCATCCTCCCCTCTAAAATAACCTCTGTTTCATCCACAAAATCAACCCGGGTTAATTTGAATGAAAAAACGGAAGAAAAGGAGGTTAATGGCGTAGATAAATAAAAAGGTGGTTTTTTAGAAAACGTTAATTTATTCACGGGAACATGATGAATTTGTAAAAGTGGTTCTTCCCAACCCGGTCCGAAAGGTTTTAAGGCTTGGATCATTTGTAAATTTTCAAAGGTAAGATCACGCGTGGTAATCACCAACGTCTTTTTAGGGGGAGGATTTTGATCTATCGGACACAATTTCAAATACGATTGGAGCGCATGAAAATCATGTTGATGAACGGTAACGCCACATGCTTGGGCGTGCCCACCAAAGGCGATAAGTGGTCCTTGGTACGCTTGCAACCATTGACGAATATCAATGCCATCGATGGATCGCAGGGACCCGACCAGATGATCGGGATGTTTTTCATCTTGGGCAAAAATTCCAACAATCGGACGTGAAGGCATCACAAGCTTGGAGGCAATTAACCCGGTAAGACCCGAGACTTCTTCAATTTTTTCTATGAGATAGGCTTGGGTGTCTTTTTCCCAACCTTTAACCGCATCATCCGATCGACGTTTTCGTAATTGATTGATTTCGTTAAAGCGTATCGCAGTTTCTTGAATCCATGAACGATCTTTTGAAACAAGGTAAGGGACCACCGTTTGAATCGTGTCATCTTTCATGATGCGACCAATCGCATTAAAAATCGGACCAATCATCATCGAAAGCGAATTTTCATCCAAAGGAAATTGTTGAATAAAAGGCTGAAGGGAGAGAGGAATTTGGGTATTGATCGCTTCAATGCCTAACTGAACGAGGACGCGATTATCCTTGATTAATGGCATGGAATCCGTCATCGTCGCAATCGCCGCATAAATAAGATGAGTCGGTAAGAGTGATTGATGCATATGCATGGAAAAACTGAGCGCCAACGAACCCGAACATCGGGCTAACGGATGAGGATGATTGTTTTCAGGATGAATAAGCGCCTTCATCGGTGGTAACGTTTCCGGGCAGCCATGATGGTCCATGACGAGCACATCGATGCCGACGTTTTCAGCATACGTTAACGCTTCATGCTGAGAGACCCCGTTATCGATACAAATGACAAGGGCATACCCTTCATGATGGGCGCGTTGCATTTGTGCCAAGGTTATCCCATAGCCATCCTGATAACGTTGGGGTAAATAAACATCGACCTTCGCATTTAGTGTGGTCAAGGTATCATATAGAATCGCGCTAGAAAACATCCCATCGGCGTCATAATCCCCATAAATTAACATGCGATGACCCGCGGCAAGATGAGTCGACAATATCGTTAAAAACGTGGCATGCTCAGGATAGGAAGAAAAAGCAACAAGCTGGTGGCTTGTTGCAGGTTGAATAAAGGATTGATACGTGTCGTTTGACCATTCATAATAGGCAAGCAAACGTTCTAAAAACGACGACATAGTCTTATTAATCGTTAATGCCGATATAGGTTGCTTCTTGCGGTTCTGCCGAACGGGGATTATCGACCATGCGTTTGGCTTCTTTTTTACGCGGACGTAATAACCAGACATTAAATCCTTTGAAAAGGCGGTAGAAAGGTTTATACGTATTCGGTAATAACGAGGTGACGAGTAAAGCAGCCAGTAAACTTCCTAATAATAAGGTGGCTGCGAGCCCTTGTAAGCTTGCCGGACCCACACCAAAGAACGCTAAACTCACGTAAAGTAACGATCCTAAGGTGATAAAGATGGGTGTTGCCGATAACGAGGTCGCTTTACGAAGCGATAAAATGGCTTCATCCATCGTTGGGCGACGCCCTTCCATGGCTGCTAATGCACGTTGTGATTGGGCAAAGATGACGAGTAACGTTAACACGCTCATTAAGGTGATGGGGAGTAACGCGAGTGTCATCGTCGAGAAAACAGGAATACGTGTCGCCATAAAGAAACCTAAGGTTAACACACTGATGGTGCCACTTAAGGTGACGATCGCAAACGCTTTCGCAAACGATTGACGTAAGAGTAAATACACACCTACAAACGCTAAGGCGATGAGCGTACCCAAGGCAATTTCAATGACGGTGGGTTGATTCGTAATCGCTTGTGTTTCTAAGAAGCTGACAACAGCGACTTGTTCATCTTCATAATGGGCATAGACAATATGTTCGAGTAAAATGTTGAAATCGTCGGTCACAAAGTCATCTTCTGCAAAACTAAAGTCTGTCACTGCATCCAATGAGGATAAAATGTCGATGACATAAATGCGGTAATTGACATCAATATCATCTTCCACACGGACGAGTTCGTGGATGGCAATGTCTTCCGCGTAGTCTAACGCTTCACCGTCGAGTAAGATCGTATCAAGTAACTTAGCTTCCACATCGGCGGTATTTTCAAATTGCGAGAAATCCTTCACTTCTAAATAAAGGCGACTCGGTTCGGGATTTACAGCCGGTTGCACAATGGGAACGTTGAGCACCCCTAAGGTAATCGCACCGGCTAAGGATAATGTCGCTAAACTAAAGGTAATCGGCGAAAGTAAGGCACCTTTTGAGGTGAAATCACGCCCTGAGAAGCGACCAAAGTAAACCGGTTTTTCATCGTTGGTAACATTCGGAATGAGTTTAGGTTGAATGGCCAAAGAAGGAAGTTTTTCGAGTAAACCATATTCTTGGAAAAGCAAACCAAAGAGAACTTGGTTACCAAGATAGACGATGAGTAAATTACTAATGGCGCCAATCATGATGAAGACAGCAAAGTTTTGAACAAGGTTTCCCGCGAATAAATACGCAAACAAGCCAAAGATCAGCACAATAATCGTTGTGTCTAAAACGATCGGTAAGATATCCCCGTTCGCTTCAATGTGGGCTTTTTTAAGAGAACGTCCCGCATACACTTCACGACGGAAATATGTTAAATATAAAATCGAGGTAAAGAGACCGAGGGCTCCAATCGTCATTAAACCGACGAGTGCTGCCGATGAAAATTCAAGTTTCAACCAAATAAAGGCGATGAACGATGCAAAAAGAGATAACGCGGTGGTTGCCAAAACCCCAATCGCAGGTAAGCGATAAAGGTAAATGAGCACACCAGCAATCAAGGTGACTGCGATGATCGAAGCGATCAACGTTTGACTCCAAGACAGCGTTAAGATTTCAGCAAGGTTTAAAATCGGTTCAATCGTAGGTTGAACTGGCGTGGAGAATAAAAGTTCGACGTTAACGGGTAAAGCAGAGGCATTAAATAAATTACGGTAGTAAATGGCTTCTTCATTGGCTTGCGTCACTGCGGCAGCATCAAAGACATTATTTGCATTCGGTGATCCGTATTTGGAAGGAGCAATTGCACTTGCTAATTCTTGCTGGGTTTCAGCATCCCACCACATCGAACCTGTAGTGAAGCGTAAAATAATTTTTTCACGCATTTCGGCATCATCAAGCGAGTCTTCATAGTTATCGGCTTCGGTTTTTCCTGCCCAAAGAAGGAGTTCACCATCCCCCGATCCTTGACCGCCTGCATCTTGACCTGGGTTAGAACCTTCCGCTTCGGTGACAAGCACTTCTTTTAAATAGCTAGGATCTTTTAGAGGAATGACGACAAAAGGCGTTTGACCACGATATTCAACACGCGCCACTTGACCATCAAACATTTGATCATTGGTCGCAGAGACTTCGGTTTTTGTCGAAATTGTAAAATCAGCATCGAAGGCAAGGTAAGTCGCTAACCGTTGGTATTTAATGTCAGTCGCTTCGGAGACCGTGACGCGAATTTGATTATTGCCTTCAACCCAAACGTCATACTTACTGACTAACGCATTTTCTAAGCGTTCAATCATCGTATCGGCAACATCACGGACGACATCATCACTCGAAAAGAGCGTATCTTCGGTCAATTTATCCGAGATACGGAAGACCATTTCCCGACCACTTGAGAACTCTAAATTAGCATTCAATCCACCCACCACTGAGAGTAAATTGAAACCAATGAGAAGAAAGGTTGTTATCGATAAGAGTAAGTAACTTAAGAGTCGGCGCATAATCTACCTCCGTTATTAAAAAATCGACGATTTCGTCGCTTTTTAACTTTACTCTATTTCCTCATTAATTTCAACGACAAAAGACGTCAATCTTTTGAACGTTTTTTAAAACAATTGTCCTTGATAACTTCGCTTTAAATGTTTGTAGGCTTTTTCGGTTGCTACGCGACCGCGCGGGGTCCGATTTATCAACCCAATTTGAAGTAAATACGGCTCGTAAACATCTTCTAAATTCATGATTTCTTCACCGATGGCACTTGCAAGGGCTTCTAAGCCAACGGGTCCGCCTTTAAACCGGTCAATCAGTCCTAATAAATATCGGACATCAACATCATCTAAACCAAGAGCATCCACTTTAAGGGCGGTTAATCCTTCTTCGGTAATGGCATTAGAGATGGCTTCCGCTTTTTGATAATGAGCAAAATCACGAATACGGCGATATAAGCGATTGGCAATACGGGGCGTTCCTCGGGAACGCAGTGCCAGGGAAGTCACCGCGTGCGTTTCAATCGGTGTTTGTAAAACTTTGGCAGTGCGCAATATAATTTTTTCAATATCTTCTTGGGCGTAAAAATCAAATTTTTCAGTAATTCCAAAGCGGGCGCGCAAGGGGGATGATAAATCACCGGCCCGTGTGGTCGCCCCAATCAAGGTAAAGGGCGGTAAATCCAAGTTCAACGTGCGCGAGGTGCCTTCTCGGTTAATGAGAACGGAAAGGTGAAAATCTTCCATGGCCCCGTAAAGCACTTCTTCCACGACACTCGGTAAACGATGAATTTCATCAATGAAAAGAACATCCCCCGGTTCTAAAGAGGTTAAAATTGCAGCCAGATCGCCGGTTCTTTCTAAACTCGGACCGGTAACGGTTTTAATGTTGCCACCCATTTCATGGGCAATGATATGAGCAAGGGTGGTCTTGCCTAAACCGGGTGGCCCATAAAGTAGAACGTGATCTAAGGTTTCTTGACGATGCTTCGCAGCACCAATAAACACTTCTAAATTGGCTTTTAAAGCCGTTTGGCCAATGTAATCACTTAAGCGTTGCGGTCGTAAGGTAATATCGAGGGTATCATCCTGAAGGGCATGACTATCCATTATGCGGCTCATTACTTATTTCCCCAACCGTTTTAACGCAATTTTAATAATCGCTTCCACGGAAGTTTCATCCGCGCGTACAAGTTTTAAGGCATCATCAATTTCTTTCGGTTTAAAACCTAATGCTTTAAGGCCATCTCGTGCCTCTTCAAAAACGGGAGGTAATGAGGCGGATTTTGTTTCATCCTCGACCAGTTTGCCGCGTAAATCGAGCACAATTTGACTGGCCGCTTTCGGACCGATGCCTGGTAATGATTTTAAGAAGGACACATTCCCTATGTTGATCGCCTTAATGATTTCACTGGCCATGGTGCCGGAGAGCGCGCCCAAAGCGGTCTTTGGACCAATCCCTTTCACCGAAATGAGCCGTTGAAAAATAAAACGTTCTTCTTCGGTCGCAAAACCGACAAGATATTGGTCATCTTCACGAAAAATTTGTAAGGTAAGCACGGTTTGAACATGGCCTAATTGAAAGGCAGAACTTCGGGCAATATGGACAAAATACGTCACACCTTGGACGTTAATAAGTAAGTGGTCTGGTTGTAGGACATGGACTTGTCCAGTTAAGGCATAAATCATACGCTCAGTTGAATGACTCCCGAGAAAAATAACACGAGTAAAACTAACATAGTAAGAAGTGCTGAGACAAGAACGAGTGTCGAAGAGAATTCTTTTTTCATGACCTTATTATAAAGAAAAACTATGAACCATGATACGTAAATTCAAAATCGGCCAATCGCACCGTGTCGCCTTCTTGAATTCCACGTGCTTCCAAGGCTTCTTCCACACGAAGTTCGCGTAAATAACGAAACAAACTCAATAAACCTTGGTCGGTGGTCGTATTCATTTTTCGGTAGGTTTCTTCAAGCTCATCCCCTGTTAACACAAAAAGATGCTCACTCGGACGTAAAATTTCAAACGGCGTCTTCGGTTTAAACGTATAAATGCGTTCGGTTGTGGATTCAACGGGTGCAAGGATAACCATAGGGGCTGAGGCTAACGTTTGATCAATCGCTTTCATTAACGCATCGACACCTTCCTCAGATAAAAGGGAAATGGGATAAATTGTCTTGTTTTTAAGTTGTTTTTGAAGTTTTTTCAAACGGTCTTGGGCGCCCGCTTCATCCATTTTTGAAGCGACAATAAGCGTCGGACGGGTTAGTAATGCGGGTGAAAAGGATTCAAGTTCATGATTAATTTGTTGATACGCTTCAAGCGGATCGCGATGGGACGCCATATCAATGACATGGACAATAACGCGACACCGTTCAATATGCCGTAAAAATTGTAATCCAAGGCCTTTGCCATGCGAAGCCCCTTCAATTAAACCCGGTAAATCCGCCATGATGTAAGGATTTTCTTCCGCACGACGAATGACCCCTAAATGCGGTGCTAAGGTCGTAAATTCATAATCGGCAATGGCAGGTTTTGCATTCGAAACCGTAGCTAATAACGAACTTTTACCCACAGAAGGAAAGCCAACAAGACCCACATCCGCGAGAAGTTTTAATTCTAGACGTAAGGTTCTTTTTTCGCCTAAATCACCATTTTGGGCAATGCGAGGGGCACGATTAACGGAAGATTTAAAGGTCGCATTCCCCCGACCCCCACGACCGCCTTTCGCGAGTAAAACAGGTGTATTTTCTTCAATTAAATCCGCGAGAAGTTCACCGGTATGGGCGTCATAGACCATCGTACCCACAGGGACATGGACGTAAACGTCTTCTGCAGATTTTCCATAACGGTCACGGGCACCGCCATTTTCACCATCGTGGGCGATAATTTTCTTTTGGTATTTAAAGGTATAAAGGGTTGTTTCAGAGCGACTGGCAACAAAATAAATCGAACCGCCGCGGCCGCCACCACCACCATCGGGACCACCGTGTTCCATGTATTTTAAACGTAAAAAAGAGATGGCTCCATTGCCACCTTTTCCGGCACGAATTTCAAGTTGAACGTGATCAATAAACATAGGAAATTATGAAGACTTTTTAATCTCATCAATCACGTAGAAGGGACGATTTTGTGTTTCAATAAAGACGCGAGATAAATAGAGCGCAAGGATCGCTAAAACATAAAACATCAAGGCAAGACCGATGCCTAAGATATTGCCTGCTAACCAAATCCAATGCACCATGGCATCCACGGGCACAAAGATAAAAACAACCAATTGTCCAACGAGACTTACGCCTACGAGGAATTCCCAAAAAATGGCAATCCATGTCGGCCACACGAGCGGAACCGACGTGGTTGAGGCAATCGAGTCCACAGCAAGTTTCACCATACTCTTCAAGTTATAGTGCGTTTCACCAGCAACACGCTTGGGGCGATCAAATAAAACTTCCGTCGTTTTAAAACCTAAAAAAGGAACTTCAATACGGAAAACGCGGTTTCGTTCCGTTAAGCGAATGACTTCATCGGCAACGCGACGCGAAATTAAACGAAAATGACCAACGTTTTGAGGAATTTTAACTTTCCCGGATAAGCGAGCGATAAATTTATAAAATTGAATCGCGGAAAACCGTTTTAAAAAAGTATCTTCATGACGGGTTTTGCGCTTGGCATTGACCACATCAAAACCTTCTTCGAATTTTTCTAATAAATCCTTGATGAGCTCGGGAGGATCTTGTAAATCCGCATCCATGGGAATCAAGGCATCCCCTGTCGCCGTGGCAATCCCTGCGGCAACGGCCGGTTCATGCCCAAAATTGCGGGACAAGTTTACCAGCACGAGATTGGGTCGTCGTGATTGCTCTGCGAGCAATAAGGGGTACGTTCCATCTTTACTTCCATCATTGACAATGACGAGTTCAAACGTATATTGCGTCAGCTTTGCCAAAACCTTATCGATGGCAGAAAAGAAAAGTGAAACCACTTTCTCTTCGTTGTACATGGGGACAATGATCGAGATTTTTTTCATAACGTTAGTATAACAAAAAAGACCACGTCTCGTGGTCTCTTTTTTTCTTTATTCAGCAGCAACTTCAACGATGCTGACTTTGGTTTTGGACTTGCCCCAGCGTTGGAACTTCACTTTACCGGTCTTGGTTGCGAAGATCGTATCATCGCCACCTTTCATGGTGTTAAGTCCGGGATGAATTTTCGTTCCACGTTGACGGTAAAGAATGCTACCTGCGGTCACGAATTCACCATCACTGGCTTTTGCTCCTAAACGTTTGGAATGAGAGTCGCGTCCATTTCGTGTGGAACCGACCCCTTTCTTCGACGCGAAGAGTTGTAAGTTTAATGTAAATCGCATGAATTAATCCTCCTGTTCTTTAATCGAGATAAATTGAGAATACGATGCTTGAATGGTTTTTAATTGAATCCATAATAATTCGAGAACGTGTTGATGGCTCATTTCTTCAAGGTTATCGACTTGAAAGTCGGCTAATCCTTCGGAGAGATGAATGCGGATTCCTTGAGGTTTCAAGGCATTCGCACCGCCGGTTACAATCGCACTCACACCGGCACAGACGAGGTCTTCGCCATATGGTGCGCTTAAGGCATGACCAGTCACTTTTAAGACGTAGATACGTTGATTTTTTCTACGTAAGGTGACGTGAATCATACTTAACCTTCGATGGATTCAATTACAAGACTCGTATACGGCTGACGATGACCTAATTTACGGCGAACATTGTGTTTAGCGTGATACGTAAACACAGTCAACTTTTTGCTTAAGCCTTGTTTTTCGACTTTCGCTGTTACTTTGGCGCCTTTAACTGTTGGACTTCCAACTTTTAATGCTTTGTCAGCAACCAAAAGAACTTGATCAAAAGTGACGGTTGTTCCGGGTTCAGCTTCGATTTTTTCAACAAAAATCTTTTGGCCGATTTCGACCTTAAGCTGTTTACCACCTGTCATGATAATCGCGTACATAAATAACCTCCTTAAACACGAGACTCGCTCCGACGGTCCATGAACCACAATGGCGCATGCGTTAGGTACCTTGAGAGGCGGTTGGAGCTTGTGAGGCAACAACTCCGATAATATAGCAAGGAACCGAGAATTTGTCAATTTATATTCATTGAATCAAACGATGTTGTTTCATGGAAAAATATCCTTGCAAGGAAATGATCATATGATCGACGAGTAAAAAGCCTAAAGAACGAGCTGCTTCCATCAATGCAATCGTGGTATGAATGTCTTGTTGGGACGGCGTGCAATCGCCTGAGGGATGATTATGAATCAACATAAACTTTCGGGTATTGGTTTTTAGTAAATCCACAAAAACATCACGCATTTCGAGGTGAATGTTGGCTTGGGAACCTAAGCGTAAAACCGTTTCTCCTTGATAATGGAGTTGATGATTGAGTTTGATGACAAGGAGTTGCTCGTCATGAAGAACACCTAACCGTAAACGAAAATGGGCAAAAACCGCTTGCGGTTCTTTAAAAGAGATCGTTTCTACCCCTTCTTTTTCAATGCGTTGATAAAGTTCAACCATTGCCAGCATTTGTAACGCTTTGACGTGAGAGATGCCAGGAATATCGGTCCATTGTGCATATGAAAGTCGGATTAAGGCAGATAATGACCCGTAACGTTGCACAATTTCTTGGGCCACCATTAACACCGATCTTCCTTTGATGCCACTGGCTAATAAAATGGCAATGAGTTCGTGGTTTGTCAATTGTTTAACGCCTAAAGCACGGGCTTTTTCGCGGGGGCGCTCCAAGTAAGGAAGCGCAGTTAATTGCGTTGATGAACTACTTCCACTCAAATTGAAAACCACCAGGAATGGATGCTTTTCCAGCCGATGACATAAACAAGCGATAGACAATGACGGCGGTTAAGGCAATGACCATCACGGCCATGACCGCCCCGAGAGTAACGGGTTCGCCTCCGCGTAATTGCAACCATTGGGATTGTGGGATATCTTCCATAGATGTTTCCTCCTAAGGAGAAATAGGAGGAAGAACGCCCAAAATTACAACTGTTTTAATTTTTCTTCAATAATTGCAAGTTTTTGTAAATGAAGGGCGCGCTTATCTTTTTCTTCTTGGACTTTCGCTTCAGGAGCTTTCGCTAAAAAGTTTGGGTTGGCAAGCATTTTATCCGCGCGTTCAATTTCCGCTTTTTCAAACGCTTGTTGACTTAACAAGGTTTGTTTCATCGCCACTAAGTCGACTTTTTGTTCGATGACCAAACTTCCCATTGGATAGACAAACCGTTCTACGTGAACTGAAGGGGCTACCACTTTAAAGGAAACTTCAGAAAATGTCATCCGTTGGATCAACGCAGCGTAAGGTTGCACGTCAAGTTGCGTCACATCGATCGCTAATTGCAACGATGCATTCGGTGCTAATTGATGACGAACTTTATAGGCACGAACATCTTGAATGACCGTTTGAATAAAGCCATAGATTCCGCGATCGTTTGAAAGCGATAAAACCTGGGGAAAACGTTCAAGGAATATCGACGTTTGATGACCCGGCAAGCGACTGTAAATTTCTTCGGTAATAAACGGAGCAAAAGGATGAAGCATGATCAAAATCGCTTTTAAACCTTCAAAGAGAACCGATAACGTGACTAGACGATGTGAATCCGTGTCGGATTGTAAGTGGACTTTTGAAAATTCTAAATACCACGAACAAAATTCATCATAAACAAAGTCATACATCAATTTCGAGGCAAACCCGATTTCATATTTATCTAAATTTAATTTCACATTGCCAATCAATTGATTCAATCGTGTTAATAAGCCGATATCTAAGTCATTTAAAGCCGCCTTTTCTAAATTCACTGGTTTAAAATCTTCAGGTAAATAACTGAGGATAAAACGCGCAGAATTCCAAATTTTGTTTAAGTAGTTCGCTTGCGCTTCTACTTTTTCTTCAATGTAACGCGTATCTTGACCGGGACTAGAGTTGGAGGCAAGGTAAATACGTAACGCATCCGTCCCAAATTGATCAATGACTTGAATTGGGTCCACGCCATTGCCAAGAGATTTCGACATTTTTCGTCCTTGTGCGTCCCGAATAATCCCATGAATCAAAACATCTTCAAACGGTTTTTGTCCTAAAAAATGCAAGGATTGAAACGCCATTCGTGCGACCCAAAAGAAAATAATGTCATACCCAGTCACCATGGTTGAGGTGGGAAAATAGGCTTTTAATAAATGTGTTTGATCGGGCCAACCAAGGGTAGAAAATGGCCATAAAGCGGAAGAAAACCAAGTATCAAGGACATCGGAATCCTGGATATAATCCTCACTATTTTTAGGGGCTTCAACACCCACATAAACTTCGCCCGTTTGTCGATGATACCAAGCAGGGATTTGATGACCCCACCATAATTGGCGAGAAATACACCAATCTTCCACTTTTTCCATCCATTGCTGCAAGGTTGCTTCAAAGCGGTCCGGGAAGAAACGTATTTTTTGATCAGAGGCTTGTAAGTCAAGGACATGTTGGGCAAGAGGTTTCATTTTGACAAACCATTGTTTGGATAAATATGGTTCAACAATCGCATCACTTCGTTCGGAATGACCGACCGCATGGACGATGGATTCAATTTTAATGAGATTACCTTCCTTACGAATGCGTTCAACCAGTTGACGACGGCATTCAAACCGATCGAGTCCGGCAAAGGATCCCGCTCGTTCATTCATCGTGCCATTTTTATTCATACACAAGGGGCGTTCAAGCTGATGGCGTTCACTGATGGCAAAGTCATTGGCATCATGCGCGGGGGTACATTTCATCACCCCTGTTCCAAAGGCAACATCGACATAATCATCGGCAATAATCGGTAATTTTTCATGGTTGGCAGGATTGATTGCGTAGCGACCAATCAACGAATGATAACGTTCATCCTTGGGATTGACGACCAGACAAACATCACCAAACATCGTTTCCGGGCGGGTGGTCGCAACCGATAAATGGGTCGTTCCATCCTCAAGAACATAATCAAAATAATAAAAATGACCTTCAATGTCTTTATGAATAACTTCAATATTGGAAAGTGCGGTTTGTTGATCAGGATCCCAGTTAATAATCCGTTCACCTTGATAAATTAATCCTTCGCGATATAACTTAATAAATACTTCTTTGACGGCATGCGATAATCCTTCATCCAAGGTAAATCGTTCTAAATCGGGATTGAGCGCAAGCCCAAGTTTGCCCCACTGACGACGAATATTTTTGGCGTATTCATCTTTCCATTCCCACATTTTTTCTAAGAATTTTTCTCGACCTAAATCGTAACGAGAAATGCCTTGCCCCCGTAATTTAGCCTCTACGACTGCTTGCGTGGCAATGCCGGCATGGTCCATCCCGGGAAGATATAACGTATCTTTGCCAAGGCTATGATGATATCGAATTAAAATGTCTTGTAACGTGTTATCCCAAGCGTGACCTAAATGGAGTTTTCCAGTGACATTGGGTGGGGGGATGACAATCGTATATTTTTCTGGACGGGATGGATCCAGTTGAAATAATTTTTCTTTCAACCAAAATTCATATTTGCCTTCTTCGACGAGTTTGGGGTCATAACGTTTTGCTAAACTTTCCATGGGTTTCTCCTTAAAATAAAAAAACGTCCTTCGATAAGGACGCCGCAGCGTGGTACCACCTTAATTAATACCGTTGCCGGTATTCACTTGAGACTCGATAACGTTGAGTAGACGCCCGAAGGAAACGACGATAAACGACTTCAATCCGCGATTTTAACCTGCTTGCATCAACCCAGGCTTTCTTTGATAAAATCGGATGGATTTACTCCTTTTATCTTCTTTATTATACCGAGTTTGGGGATGATTTCAACGATAAGAAATCTTGCAACGTATGCCGTAATATTTGAATCGATTTGGCATGATCAATGGATGTAAAAACGGCTTGTTTCTCCGAAAGTCCAATCGCCTTTATATGTTTTAATAAGGTAGCTTTTTCCGATTGATTGAGCTTATCCATTTTGGTAAAAACGACTAATATATTCATCGATTGATTCAACGTGTGAATAAAGCCAATGTCTTCTTCTTTTAATCCCCGACGTCCATCAATTAAATATAGACCTAAGGAAGGTTTCGCAATTTGAAAGTAGCCTTCCATCATCACCGCAAACTGTGCGAGTTCTTGTTTCCCTTTTAAGGTAAACCCAAATCCTGGGGCATCCACTAAATAAAACGTATTATCCACATTAAAGTAATTAAGATATCGCGTTTTTCCTGGTTTCGTTGAGACTTTTGCAAGATTTTTGGTTTGGGTTAAGGCGTTAATCAAACTACTTTTTCCGACGTTGGAACGTCCAATAAATATGACTTCTGGTAAAGGAAAAGACGGACGTTGGGATACCTCAACGACCGTCTTGACAAAGGTTGTGTTTTGAAATTGAATCACGCTTTCACTGGAGCGACTAGCGTGGACGTAATCGCTTCATCCACTGATTTAATGTAAATGATTTTTAAGTTTTCTTTGACTTCTTTCGCTAAATCATCGACATTTTTACGGTTTTCATCGGGAATAAGGACGGTTTTAATGCCACTACGTAAGGCGGCAATGGTTTTTTCACGTAACCCCCCAATGGCAAGGACGTTCCCCCGTAAGGTGACTTCTCCGGTCATCGCCACCTCACTCGATGCATGACGTCCGGTTAAGGCGGAGATCATCGCCACCGTCATCGTGACCCCAGCAGACGGACCATCTTTGGGTACAGCGCCTTCAGGCACGTGAACGTGAATATCGCGTTCTTTAAACATTTTCGATTCGATACCGTATTTATCGGCGTTCGCTTGAATGTAATCTAAGGCGATTTGTGCTGATTCTTTCATGACTTCACCGAGTTTACCCGTTAACACGAGGCGACCCGATCCAGGGAAGTGATTGACTTCAATTGGTAAGATGTCGCCACCATACGGCGTGTAGGCTAACCCTGTTACAACCCCGATTTGGTTGGATTTTTCTTTTTTCGAGTTATCAAAGATTTCCACCCCTAAATATTTACGAACTTCTTTGGGGGTCACTTTAATGGAGGTAATTTTGGGATCTTGAAGCAGTTCAACGACGGCTTTTCGGCAAATCGAGGCAATTTTGCGTTCAAGTTCACGAACCCCTGCCTCTCGCGTATAAAATTCGATGATATAGCCTAATGATTCCCGATTAAAACTCAGTTGATCGGGGGTTAACCCATTCGCCAAGAGTTGTTTGGCAATGAGGTGACGATTGGCAATTTCAATTTTTTCCACTTCGGTGTACGAATTGACTTCGATCAGTTCGAGGCGGTCACGTAAGGGTCCTGGGATGTCTTCTAAATAGTTAGCAGTCGCAATAAACATGACATTACTTAAGTCATACGGTTCTTCAAGATAATTATCGTTGAAGGCAAAGTTTTGTTCCGGGTCTAAGACTTCTAGTAACGCACTGGCAGGATCCCCTTTATAGGAAGATGCGAGTTTATCCACTTCATCAAGCAGGAAGACCGGATTGACGACCCCCGTTTTCTTGATCCCATTTAAAATACGACCCGGCATCGAGCCCACATACGTGCGACGGTGACCGCGAATTTCAGCTTCATCGGAAATTCCCCCAAGTGAGGCTTTAAAGAATTTACGACCAAGGGCACGAGCAATGGAGCGCGCTAACGATGTTTTCCCAACCCCGGGTGGCCCGTAGAAGCAAAGAATCGGTGCTTTTAAACTTCCCGTCATTTTCTTCACCGCAAGATATTCAATAATGCGCTTTTTGACTTTATCAAGACCATAATGATCTTCATCAAGAATCGTTTGAACATTCGTGAGATCATCATTATCCGAGGTCCGTTGCCACCACGGTAAATCGAGCATTAATTCGACATAGGATTTGATTAAAGAGGATTCTAAACTACTTGAAGGCATCATTTCTGCACGTTTTAATTCCGCGCGTACCTTGGTTTTAACATGATCGGGATATTGACCATCTTCAAGACGTTTTAATAAGGATTCTTCGGAATCCGTGGAATCAGGATTTTCACCCAATTCGGCTTTAATCGCCTTTAATTTTTCGCGTAAAAAATATTCCCGTTGATTTTTCTCCGCGGATTTACGGACTTCATCTTGTAAATGTTTATCGATATCGGCAATTTCTTTTTCTTCATTGACCGCATCTAACACTAACTTTAATCGTTCGTTAATGTCTAAGGTTTCTAAGAGTTTTTGTTTTTGTTCCACTGGCATGGGGAGTAAATTACCGAGTAAATCAGTAATATCATTTGCGGAAACGCCTTTGGATAACTGCGAAATCACATCGCGGGGAAGACGATTCGTGATCGACTGCATGCCTTCCAAACTGGAAATGATATTGCGAACGAGCGCCACTTCAGTTTTATGATCACCGGCAAGATCTTCGACTTTTTCAGCTTCCGCCATCCAGGTGGTATCCGTTTTTTCTAATTTTGTAATGACGACACGGGCAAGGGGCAATACACGTAAACGTGTGTAACGTTTTAATGCCGTAATGTTCGACATGCGGCAAATGGTACCGACTTTGAACATTTCGTCTTCATTGGGATCATCAATTTCGGGTGATTTTTGCGAGACGACTAAAATTAAGTCATTGCCATCCATTTTGGCGACATCAATGGCGCCCACCGAAAACGGACGACCCGCTTCGATCGATTGTATTTGGTTCGGGAACAAGACCATGCCCCGAGTAATGAGTAATGGCAAGTGATACGTTTCTTTTTTCATACATTTCCCCTCTTTTAGCAATTCTCTATGATGAGTGCTAAAAACATTATAGCAAACACTTTAGCACTTGCAAGGAATAAGTGCTAAATCGGAAAGGGAGGAAGAAAAAATCCTTGCTTAGCTATTGTTCTTGATTAAGAATTCTTTGATGTAGCGATCGCGAATATCGGAACGGAAGCGCGCTAAGTTCGGTTTGAGAATGTCTTTGACTTTTTCAAATTCCATTTTGTATTGTTCCGCAATTTTAGCAATTTCAAAGTCGACGAGTTCTTCAGTGACTTCGATGGATTCTAATTCAGCAATCTTATTGGCAACAAGGGAAGCGCGTAAAATATCTTCCGCTTGTTGGTGGAGCGTATCGTGGAATTGTTGTTCGGTTTGACCTAACGCTTTTAAGTATTGTTCTTTGGTTTGATTGCGTTGTTTTAATTTATTGTTTAAATCCTCTTCCATCGCATGCATTTGTTCATGAATAGCTTCGTGAGGAAGATCAATGTCCGCTTCTTTCGCAATGTGCATGAGTAAGTCAGAATAAAATTTGTCATCGCCTTGTTTTTGCTTATTCGCGGTTAATTTTTGTTTGGTGTATTCCTTGAATTGTTCCACGGTTTTGACATTTTTAAGGTTCATATCTTTGAAAAGATTTTCATCCATTTCAGGAAGTTTTTTGCCTTTCACTTCATGAACTTTAATTTTAAAAACAGCTGGTTTGGAAGCAAGTTCGGCATTATAGTTTTCTGGGAACGTGACGTGTAAATCTTTGGTATCGCCGGCTTTTAAACCAACCATTTGATCTTCAAAACCCGGAATAAATTGGCCACTGCCTAATTCAAGGGAATAGTTTTCCGCTTTCCCACCTTCAAACGCTACATCATTGACGAACCCTTCAAAGTCAAAGACAACCGTGTCACCTAAGGCCGCTTCACCTTCTTTGAGAACAAGTTCAGCGTGATTTTTAATCGCATCGTCCATGTCTTTTTGAATTTCTTCATCAGTTACGGTTACCGCATCGCGTTTCACCGGTAAGTTTTTATAGTTTTTTAACGTCACTTCGGGGACTAAAATCACTGTAGCTTTCAATTCTAAATCATTGTCAGATACTTTACTGACATCCACTTGAGGACGGGATAAGGGATTCAAGTTTTCTTCGCGAATCACGGTTGAATAGGCATTGGGTAACACATCATTAATGGCTGTATCATAAAGTTTGCTTGGGTTAATACGTGCTTTGAGCATGGCTTCTGGCGCTTTACCAGGACGGAATCCGTCAATTTTAATATCTTTTGCGAGTTTATTAAAGGCATTCTTTTGTGCTTTTTTCCATTCTTCCGCATCAAAAACCATCGTGATTTCCACGCGTGAATTTTCAAGTTTTTTAACCGTGTGTTTCATAAATTGTTCCTCTTATTTCTTGGCAAATTTGCCATCAACTTTTCAATTATACAATGTTCGCCAAAAAAGTTAATCTTTTATAACTTCAAAATGGTTTCAAGATGATGTCTTTTTTTCGCAATGATGCCTTTTTCTGAGTCTGAAAAATCATCATCGTTCATCGGTAATTGTAAATACGCTTGTGCGGTTTGAATCAACGCGGTGTAAAAGTAGTATTCGAAGTCGAGTTCATAGGGAACCATGCGGAGAACATAAGCGCTCAATAAGGAGCTAGCAACCTGTAACAACGAAGGATCTTTGATGCGTTTTTTAAGTTCTACTTTCGCATTTTCTACCGTTCCATCCACAAAGGGATTAACGGCGTCTATCGGATTAAACTGTAATAACTGCGTCCCTTTTTTTAACGCGATGACCTCATCAAACTTAAAATCGATAAGCATGAGCATTAAAAAACCTTTCACAGGTTGGGAGGCATCCCCGCGTAAGGTTTCTTTAATTAATTCACGCAATTGATAGGCATGAATCGGTTTCATTTGGGGAATCAAATCTAATAAAAGGGCTTCCTTATTTTCTTTTAACGCCTTTTCTAAGGTGGCTAAATAATCAAACGGTTTTGCCTCTTTACCGCGATAGTAAAGCCGACGAATTTCGGCAATCAGTTCTTCGGATTCTTGATTAATATAAGGTAATCCTTCATAAGCGCTAATGAGCCGTTCATGCCCCTCAAGATGGCGATCATTTTTGACAATCTCTCGATGAATTTTTAAAAAGGTCGGCAGGGATTGTGTAAGTAACGTTAAGGTATTTGTCATCACCGCCAAAACACGGGCATGCGCCCCTAATCCCAATAAACCGATCAAGTGGTAACGAATCGTGTTTAAATCATGCAACGAAGCGGTGACTTCCACTAACGTCGCGAAATCTTGGTTTTGATAAAGTTTGGCATAATCATGCATAAAGATTCCTTTAAAATGAATATTCCCTTAGTGAAGGGAATATTCATGGCGTCCCCAAAACGATTCGAACGTTTGACCTACAGCTTAGAAGGCTGTTGCTCTATCCAACTGAGCTATGGGGACAACACCGTTATTTTAGCATTATTCTTAAAGGGTTTTAAGTGATTGTAATTTTTCAAACAACGTGAGAGCGACCTCATCGGGCAAGATTTGCTGTAACTCTTCTAGAGGCGCCATTTTCAATCCATCCAATGTCGGATAGCGTTTTTCAAGCATCGCCCTTCGTGTCGGTCCGAGTCCCGTAATGCCATCAAAGATGGATTGGGTCATGGCTTTCGAGCGTAAACGACGATGAAAGCCAATCGCAAAGCGATGGACTTCATCTTGCATACGGACCAAAAAGAAAAAGACATTGGGGGTATCGGTTAACGCAAACACTTCCCCTTCGGCGTTTAATAACCCTTTGGTTTGGTGTTTGATGTTTTTAAATAAACCTACCACGGGGAGTGAGACCCCCACATCTTTTAAGGCGCGCAAGGCCGCGTTGAGTTGGGTTTCCCCACCATCGACAATTAAAAGTTGTGGCAAGGAACTTCCTTCTTTTTTTAACCGAGCATAGCGTCGTGATACGACTTCATACATCGCGCCAGGATCATCTTGACGATGTTTTTCATCCAAATGATACGTTCGATACATTTTTTTTACCGGTTCACCATTGATAAAGACAATTAAAGCCCCGACCGGTTGATTGCCTTGTAAATGGGAATTATCGATCATCTCAATGTGATACGGTGTGGGAATGTTCAAGGTCATTCCTAATGTTTCGAGTAATGTAAGTTTATCGTCATCGAGTCGTGCGGTTAAAAAGTGATCATCCAACGTTTGAATCGCGTTTTCTTGAACGAGTTTCATCAATTCAAATAAGGTACCTTTTTCTACACGAATCATTTCGATACCAAGCGTCGATTCCACGATTGATTGTAGCGGAGGATAATTGATTAAAAGTTGTTTCGGTAAGGGTTTATCTCGGTAATATTGACCGAGTAATTGTTCAAGCTGTTCTTCGAGTTCGCCAAAGCGTTCGACGACAAAACTTCCTTTCCCAAGGAGGATGCCACGCCGGAAGACGAAAACGGCTAAAGCAAGATACCCTTCCCGTTCTGAAAACGCCATAATATCACGATCAATAAGGTCATGAATTTCGACACGTTGGGCATCCACAATATGATCAATATCATCCAAAATCGTTTTATAATCACGGGCATTTTCAAATTGTAAGTGATTAATCGCCTCATTCATTTTTTGGGTATAGGTTGCTTTTACGGCTTTGACATCCCCTTTTAAAAAGGTCGTAATTTGAGCGGCTAAATCATCGTAAACATCTTGGGGAATTTCATGAATGCACGGTGCTAAACATTGTCCAATATGAAAATATAAACAGGCGGCTTTCGGCATCACATTACATTTGCGTAGCGGAAAAATCTTGTTAAGTAATCCAATCATTCGATACGCAGATCGCGAGGAAGGATACGGGCCAAAATAATGATATTTTTTATCTTTGTTGTTACGCATAATGCGTAAATAAGGATCATTCCCTTTACGGAGGGCAATGTAAGGATAATGTGAGCCTTCTTTGAGCATGATGTTATACCGTGGGTAATGTTCATGAATCAAATTCATTTCCAAGACGAGCGCTTCTTTTTCATTCGTGGTTATGATGGTGTCAAAGGTTTCAATATGTTGAACCATCGCGTGAACCTTACCCGATTGTGGACGTAAAAAATACTGACTTACGCGTTTGGATAAATCTTTCGCTTTACCCACATAAATGATTTTCCCCGAACCATCCTTCATTAAATAGACGCCAGGTTTTGTCGGTAAGGTTTGTAAAAGGGTACGAACTTTTTCTGTCATTGGAACGTCACCACCGTGACACCGTACCCGGCTTGTTCCCCTTCAGGTCCCCCGATTTTTATGACCCCTTCTTGTTGAGAAAAATAATCAAAAACAAGTTTTCGTAAGGTTCCGCTACCAAAACCATGAATGATTTTTAACGTTTTCAATTGACTTAAAATCGCTTGATCGTGATACTGTTCAATCGCTAATTTTGCTTCTTCATAGCGTAAACCAATAATATTAATCGAACTCGGTGCCTTCTTAAAAAATGGTTTACTGGTCTTGACTTTGACCGTTTTTTCTTGCGGGGGAGGAATAACTTCTAATCGAGATGCGTTCACCGAAACAGTTAACCCGTCCTCCGTAATCATCATCACTTTTTGTTTTTGAATCGCGATAATTTTACCGCGAATCATCGTTTCTTGATCTTCGACATAATCATCCACTTCTAAATCGGGTGATGGGGCGCTTTCTTCGTGTTGGGCGTCCTCATCGAGGAGGGCATCAAGTTCTGCTTTTAAGGCAATGGCTTCATGCAACTTTAATTCAGGATTCGCGAGTTGCTTGATGGTTTCATCTAACTTCTTTTTGACATTAAACATCGTAGTCTTATAAGCGACTTTGACATCCTCTTCTAAGGCAGCCCGTTTTTGTTGATACGTTTGCCGCTCTTTTTCTAACGCCGCTTGGGTTTGTTTTAATTCAGCTTGAAGGATCTTCAAAGCTTCTTTTTCTCGATCATTTACTGCGAGTTGTTCCTGTAATTTTTTTAAGGTTTTTTGTTCAGGTGTTTGTTCTTTTTCTAAAAGATATTTTTCAGCAAACTCCACAACTTTTGGGGCAAGTCCATAGCGCTTCGCCATCACAAGACCGTAACTCTTCCCCGGATAGCCAAGGCGAAATTGATACGTTGGTTGCAATTTTTCTTCATCAAATACCAACGAAGCATTTATCATGCGGGGTTGTTCTAAAGCAAGCGTTTTTAATCCCGGAAAATGACTAGAAACGACGACAAAGGCTCGTTTTGCTTGTAAATGTAAGAGTAAAGAACGGGCGAGTGCTTCCCCTTCTTGAGGGTCGGTTCCCGTCCCTAATTCATCAATTAACACTAGATCAAAGGGTTTAACTTTTTCGGTTAGCGGGACGAGTTGGGTCATATGGCCAGCAAAGGTCGATAAATTTTCTAAAACACTTTGCGTATCACCAATATCGGCATAGACATGGTGAAAGTACGAGAGCGTTGCCCGATCATCGGTTAATAAAGGAATCGCAAGTTGATGAAAACATACACTGACCCCAATTGTTTTCATCGCCACGGTTTTCCCACCTGCATTCGGACCAGAAATAATAATTATCGCTTGTTTTTCGGTGAGTTCAAAATCATTTTTTATGACTTTTTCTGGGTCAATTAATAAGTGCCGTGCACCTTTAAGTTTTAGCCCTGGTTCGGTAACCAGAATGGACGCATGCCCTTCATGAACGATACCAAAGCGTGCTTTTGCATGAAGATAATCAAGATATCCTAGCGTTTTATTATTGAGGGCAAGTGTATCTAAATACGGTTGAATCGCTTCCGTAAGTCCCGTTAAGATGACAAAGATTTCATCTTGTTCTGCCGCGAGTAATGCTTGTTTTTCTTGTTGGAGTTGCACGATGGGGAGGGGTTGAACAAAGGTCGTAAGACCAGTATCGGAAACATCTTCAATAACACCAGGAACTTTTTGTTTTTGGGAAGTAATAACCGGTAAGACATATTGACCGTTGCGAACACTATAAGTGGATTCTGTCAATGAACTCGCATAGGAGGAAACTAATTTTTGAATAAGCGCGACCATTTGCGCATCCATCCGCTTAAGTTGCTTACGAATCGACAGTAACGTGGGAGAAGCATGATCCACAAGTTGTCCGCGATCATTTAATAAATTACGGATTTTTCCATAAACACCATCGATGTAGTCTAAGGAGTCAATCCATTGTTCCACATGGGGAAAGGCAACTTTTAATGTTTTTTGAAAGTTCCCTAATGCTTCAATCATGACCCCATCCAGACGAAGGTGGTTTAAATCTTCTAAGTGGAGCATTCGCCCTTTTTGTAAGGCGTGAAATAATTCACGTAATTCCGCGACAGGATAAATAGGCCATGAACCAAAACGGCGAATCAGTTGGATGGCTTCATCGAGTTCATGAAGTTTTTCCGCGAGTTCATCCGGACGAAAAAACGTGGTGCGAACACAAAGTTTTTTCCCTAACTCTGTCATCGCAAAGGGATGCAGACGATCAAGGATGGTCGGAAGATCTAAGATTTCTTCAATGGTTTTCATCGTTATTAATATAGCATTCTTTCTCTCATTAATCGCGTTATAATAAGGCAATATCCTTATGAAAAATTCGATTCAAACAATCACCTTTGATTTACCAAGCGATCGCGTGGTTGATTTCATGACGTTTTACCAGGCTGATGCGCTCACACCGCCAACGCCTTATCACCTTTTTTTTGCAAAATCCAATGGGCTTACCCTCTCGGTGTATCAGGCTAAAAAAGGTGTTTCGCGTGTGGTCATTCAAGGTGAGGGAGCCAAAACGGAATCCTTATTATGGATGGTAAAAAAAGAAACATCGTCTCATGGTGGCAGTGACGAAGTAGGAACGGGCGATTTTTTTGGCCCGATTGTGGTGGTTGCGAGTTATGTAGATGCAACACAAATGAAGGAACTTTCAACCCTCGGTATCAAAGATTCAAAACAACTTGATGATTCATGGATGAAGTCCATTGCCTCAACGTTAGTATCGCGTATTCCGCATGTGACGGTAGTCATCCATCCTCAAAAATATGCAGCGATGATTGCCAAAGGCATGAACATGAACCACATTAAAGCTGCGATGCATCATAAAGCAATTTTCACCTTAAAGCAACGTTATTCTTATGATCATCCTACCATCATTGATCAGTTTGCTACGGATGCAAGTATGCATCGTTATTTAAAAAATCTTCCGGTTATACCACGATTACAATGGTTTGAAAAAGCAGAAAACAATTATATGGCGGTAGCAGTCAGTTCCATTCTTGCTCGTGTGCGTTTTCTTGAAGAAATACAAGCCTTGAATGAACAATTCCATACGACCATTCCGTTAGGTGCAAGTCAAAAAGTTGAAGATTTTGCGGTTCAATTTGCACAAATTCATGGCATCGAACAATTAAAATCACTCGTAAAAATTAATTTTTCAACGTTTCACCGCGTCGAGTCCATCGTGACGAAGCGTCCATAATATCTTTTCAAAATAATCAGGAAGTGCTGTCTTCACCACTATTTTTTCTTGTGTCATTGGATGAATAAATTCAAGTTGATACGCATGTAATAGTTGTCCTAGAGGATGAAGTTGGACAAATCCTTTTGCATAGACAGGATCACTTTCAATAGGATGCTGAATGAATTGCATATGGACACGAATTTGATGCGTTCTTCCTGTTTCAAGACGACACTCAATTAGCGTATGTTTTTCAAAGCGTTCAAGCACCACAAAATGCGTGGTTGCCTCTTTGCCTTCGGCAAGAACATCCATCGCTTGCCGGTCTTCAGGATCGCGACCAATCGGAGCAATAATAGTCCCTTTTTCTTCGGAAATCACACCATGTACCAATGCACGATAGGTTCGTTGAATGGCGTGATTTTTTAATTGTTCTGCTAAACGTACGTGGGCCTCATCATGTTTCGCAACAAGCAATAATCCAGAAGTATCCTTATCAATTCGGTGGACAATTCCCGGGCGCATAACCCCATTAATCCCACTCCAAGAAGCTCGGTAATGAAGTAAGGCATTCACCAATGTCCCGGTGTAATGTCCGGGCGCAGGATGAACCACAAGGCCTTGCGGTTTATTGACGACGAGTAAATGTTCATCTTCATACACAATCTCCAAAGGAATCGTTTCGGGTTGAATGACGGAGGGAACAGCTTCCCAGGGATACACTTCGATATGATCGTGAAGTTTTAAGCGATGACTCGGTTTGGTAGGAGCATGATTGACATGAATTTTATCGGCTTTAATCCATTGTTCAAGATGGGACCGTGAATAGTCTACAAGATGCTCCACTAAAAATTTATCCAAACGAAAACCAATATGTTCTGACGTAATGACAAACGTATGGAGCGCTTTATCCACGTTGCTTTGTCCCTATTTTCCCTTCAAAGACGGAGAGGACAATTAGACCAATAACTCCTAAGGTTAACCCGGTATCAGCAATGTTAAACGTCGGGAAAATATAATCTCCAAAGTGAAAGGATAAAAAATCAATAACGCCTTCTTCATAGAAAGCGCGATCGATAAAATTCCCCCATGTTCCTGATAAAAATAAGGTAATCGCAAGATGATGCCAACGATCAAACGTGGTGTATTTTTTAAGATACATATACCCAAAACCGACGCCTACGGCAAAAGAAATCATCGCGAGGAGCGGCAATTGACCCGAAAACAAGGACCACGCTGCACCGGTATTCCGTGAATAGGCAAGGTAGAAGAAATTAGGAATAACCGTGAGATTGACGTTCGTTGACGCGGCCCAAATTTTGGTGACATAATCGAGCAATAACCAAGCTAAAAAGAACCAACCATAACCTGCTTTTAACCAAGATTTGATATTATTTTTCATCACGAATGACACGGACACAGCGTTCGCAAACGTGGCCTTCCTCCCATGAAACTAATTGCGGAAAGTAATTCCAACAACGCGGACATTTTTCACCGTGAGAGGCGTGCGCTTCTACATAAATGTTCGTGGCTTTTTCAACGTCTAATTGGGACACAATAAATAAGCGATTCCTTTCCCGAACATCCAAGGATTGGAGATGGTTAAACATTGTTTCAGGAACCCCTAATTTCACGCGCGCTTCCAAGGAAGAACCAATCGTTCCTTCCGATCGTAAGGTTTCTAACGCTTTACTAACATGACTACGCGTTTCATAAAATTGGGCTAAGGTTTCCACTTCTTCACATTCTCCTCCGTGGGGGAATGCGAGTAATTGACTGGATGCGACGGGTTTCTGAGGCCATGTTTGATACACTTCTTCCATAGTAAAAGGAAGAATCGGTGTTAAAAGCACCGTTAAATCATGCACCAATCGATATAGGACATGGAGCACTTGTAATCGACGCACACTCGTCTTTGCTTCACAATACAAAATATCTTTGGCAATATCTAAATAAAACGACGATAAATCTTGGGTTAAAAAGGTCGTAATTTCACTCGTTGCCTCGGCAAAATTATACGCATCCATCGCCTGTTGATAACGGTGAACAACCGCTTCAAGCTTGGCGATCATTAAATGATCAATCCAGGCAAAATCAGCAACCGGATACGCTTCAGGCGTAAAAGGTTCTTCACCTACCCATAAATTTCCGAGCATGAACTTAAAGGTATTACGGATTTTTCGGTACATGTCGGCGTTCCCTTTAAAAATTTCTTCGGAAGCACGCGCATCGGCGGTAAAATCGATCGATGTGGCCCACAACCGCATAATATCCGCCCCATAGACTTGCATCATCTTTAAGGGATCGATGCCATTGCCTTTGGATTTCGACATCTTTTCGCCTTTCCCGTCTACAACAAATCCGTGAGAAACAATCGCTTGGTAGGGAGAAACGCCTTCGGTGGCAATGGCAATGATTAAGGATGAATTAAACCAGCCACGATATTGATCAGAACCTTCTAAGTACAAATCAGCAGGAAACTTCATGCCGCGTTGATTTAACACAGCAAGTGAACTTGAGCCAGAATCAAACCAGACATCCATGATGTCGGTTTCTTTTTTAAATTGCCCGTTGGGAGATAAGGGGGATTGATATCCTGGCGGTAATAAATCCTTCGGTTCTTTTTCAAACCATACCCGACTTCCATACGTTTTAAATAACGATTGAATATGGTTAAAGACGGCGTCTTCCATAATCGGTGTGCCATCTTCATGATAAATAATGGGAATAGGAACGCCCCATGCGCGTTGACGAGAAATACACCAGTCCCCGCGATCTTTAATCATATTATGAATGCGTTGTTCACCCCACTTGGGTGTCCAATGAACCTTGGCAATCGCGTCCAATAATTCCTGACGAATCGGATCGATGGAGGCAAACCATTGCGGTGTTGCTCGATAAATAAGCGGTTTTCCCGTGCGCCAATCATGCGGATAACTATGCGGGTAAGGAATATCCGCGAGTAAATGACCCGACGCCGTTAAGGTCGTTAAAACCCATTGATTGGCATCGGTATAAAATAACCCTGCTAAGCCTTCGCCCGCTTCTTCGGTCATGACCCCTTTACTATCAACCGGACATAACGGTGGTAAATGATATTTTTGTCCAACGATAAAATCTTCTTCCCCGTGTCCCGGCGCGGTATGAACAAAACCGGTCCCCGCATCCAAGGTGACATGGTCTCCTAAAATCATTAAGGACGTTCTTTCATAAAATGGATGTTGACAGGTAATCGTTTCAAGGGCTTTTCCTTTTATGGTTTCTAGTAAGGTAACTGAGCCAAGATCACAGGCTTTGACAACCGCATCCACTAAACCGATTGCAAGAACGAGTTTGCCTCGATTGGTTTCATAGATACCATACTCAAAATCAGGGTGGGCGGAAATCGCAAGGTTAGCAGGAAGGGTCCACGGGGTTGTGGTCCAAATTACCACACGGGCGTCATTAGGCAGCACACCCTTCCCATCGACGACATCAAAGGCGACATAAATGGAGTGATCGACGACATCTTCATACACAATTTCTGCTTCAGCAAGAGCAGACTCACTGCTGGGTGACCAATAAACAGGTTTTAACCCTTTGTAAATAAGTCCTTTCATCGCCATTTTGGCAAAAACGGCAATTTGTTCTGCTTCGTATTCGGGTTGTAAGGTTAAATACGGATTTTCCATATCCCCCACGACGCCTAAGCGTTGGAGTTGTTCTTTTTGGCGTTGCACTTGGGAGCGGGCAAACGCATCACAATGTTCGCGAAATTCCGCAACCGACATCGTTTTACGGTTTATCCCTTTTTTGGCTAAATAATTTTCAATCGGTAAGCCATGGGTATCCCAGCCAAACACAAAGGGAACCTTATAACCCCGCAAATGTTTATAACGGACGGTTGTATCTTTCAATAA
>JALRKT010000007.1 GCA_023268805.1 Bacilli bacterium | reverse complement strand
GGATATGTTGAATCTGTTTTTAATGAGAAGTCTGCCTCCTTACGTGATGTTCTTGCCGTCATTAAAGACCCTGTAACGCAACAGTCATATCCCTTATACGCTTTTCAAGTATGCGCCATCAAACAACCTCGCCCCATCCATCAACGTCTACCTATTTCGACCCCATTGATTACAGGTCAACGTATTGTAGACGCGCTCTTTCCGATTGCCAAAGGCGGTACGGCAGCGATGCCAGGCGGTTTTGGCACAGGTAAAACGATGATGCAGCATCAACTTGCCAAATGGTCGGATGCAGATTTAATTGTTTACATCGGATGTGGTGAACGCGGTAATGAAATGACCCAAGCGCTTGAAGAATTTTCCCATTTACAAGATCCCCGAACCCAACAACCCTTACTTGATCGAACGATTTTAATTGCGAATACTTCAAATATGCCCGTTGCAGCACGAGAAGCGAGTATTTACACAGGAATTACTATCGCTGAATATTATCGAGATATGGGGTACCATGTTGCCGTGATGGCGGATTCCACATCACGTTGGGCAGAAGCGCTTCGGGAAATATCAGGACGACTTGAAGAAATGCCTGCGGAAGAAGGTTTTCCTGCCTATTTATCCAGTCGAATTTCTCAATTTTATGAACGGGCTGGATTAGTTGAAACATTAAACCACGATACCGGATCTGTCACCATTATTGGTGCGGTTTCACCTCAAGGCAGTGATTTTTCTGAACCGGTTACACAAAATACGAAACGATTTGTTCGCGCGTTCTGGGCATTGGATAAAAATTTAGCCTATAGTCGTCATTATCCCGCCGTTAACTGGAATTTATCTTATTCTGAATATTTAGATTCCTTAACTAACTGGTATAACAAAGAAGTGGATGTTGAATTTATCCCTACCATTAAAAAAATTCGTACGTTATTAGCCGAAGAAGGAAAATTACTAGAAATCACCAAATTGATCGGCCAAGATGTTTTACCCGATGATCAAAAACTCATCATTCTTATGGGTAAACTCATTCGTGAAGCGTTCCTTCAACAAAATGCCTATCATCAAAACGATAGTTATGTTCCCTTAAAAAAACAGTTAAAAATGATGCAAGTCTTGCTTTATTTGTATTCGATTTTACAACAATACATTCGTCAAGAGCATGCCCTTTCGAATATTTTAAAACAACCCATTTTTGAAAAGATTTTAAAACTAAAATACACCATTCCTAATGATGATTTATCCGGTTTTGATGCTATATATGCGGATATCGATCATTTATTAACCATGAAGGTGCGCGTATGAAATCAAATACTTCTAAAATTCGCATTCAATACTTAGGGGTCGAAGCGATTAAAGGTCCTTTGGTTTTTCTTGATGGAATTGAAGATGTTGCCAATGAAGATCTTGTAGAAATTGAATTCGATAATGGGTCGATTCGGCAAGGACGTGTTGTTCAAATTCAAGGAAAACGTGTGGCGATTCAAGTTTTCGAGGGGACGGATGGCATTGCCTTAAACAACACCAAAACCTCGTTCTTAGGGCATCCCCTTGAACTTGCTTTATCGCCAGATATATTGGGACGTATTTTTGATGGAGCAGGAAAACCCATTGATGGATTAGGATCTATTTTTGTTCGTTCAAAGCGAGATATTAACGGTTCTCCACTTAATCCTGTCATGCGGGAATACCCCCGAAACTACATTAACACCGGTATTAGTTCCATTGATGGATTAATCACCTTAATCCGTGGACAAAAACTTCCGATTTTTTCAGGTTCAGGATTACCGCACAATGAACTTGCAGCACAAATTGTTAAACAAGCATCCATCTCCGATAAAGAGAAAAGTAACTTTTGTATCGTTTTCGCGGCTATGGGTGTTAAAAATGACGTCGCAGAGTTTTTCAAAAAATCTTTTTTTGAGGCCAATGTCATGGATCGGGTCGTCATGTTCTCTAATCTTGCCAATGATCCCATAATTGAACGACTCTTAACACCTCGTTGCGCATTAACTGCGGCTGAATATCTGGCTTTTGAACTCCACATGCATGTGCTCGTAATCATGACGGATATGACAGCCTATGCAGAGGCATTACGTGAGTTTTCAAGTAGCAAAGAAGAAATTCCGGGTCGTAAAGGTTTTCCAGGTTATCTTTACTCCGACTTGGCAAGTTTATATGAACGCGCCGGGATTGTAAAAGGTGTGGAGGGTTCTGTGACCCAAATCCCCGTGTTAACGATGCCCAATGATGATATAACGCATCCGATTCCCGATTTAACGGGTTATATTACGGAAGGTCAGGTAGTACTAGATCGAGATTTACATCAACGCCACTTATTCCCTCCTATCGGTATTTTGCCCTCTTTATCGCGCTTAATGAAAGATGGTATTGGCGACGGCTACACGCGTAAGGACCATTCAGCAGTATCTAATCAATTGTTCGCTAATTATGCGAAGGTGCTTGATTTACGAAGCTTAGCGAGTGTTATTGGTGAAGAAGAACTTAGTGCTCTTGATCAACAATATTTACACTTTGGTCAATTATTCGAAGACCATTTTATCAATCAAGGTGCGACTGCCAATCGAACGATGCTAGAAACCCTTGAGTTAAGTTGGGATTTGTTATCGTTGCTTCCTAAGGATGAATTAAACCGCATTCCTGATGAGCTTATTTCCCTTTATTATCACCCTCAAAAAGCACAATTACGTTTTCAAACAAACCCTCTAAAAAAAGGATAAAGATTGTTAATTTATGAAAACGATGATTCCGACTAAAGGTAATTTATTGCAATTAAAAAAGTCCATTACGTTGGCAAAAACGGGTTACGATTTGATGGATAAGAAAAGGGTTGTTTTGATTCGTGAAATGACCCTACTTTTATCGAAAGTTCGCGACGTAAGAAAAAAAATTTCAACCATCTTTGCCAAAGCCTATGCTGCACTTCAAGAAGCAAATATTACCTTAGGGGTTATTACCGATATTACTAAATCCATCCCCATCGATAATGGGATTACAATGACGTATCGTAGCGTCATGGGTGTCGATATTCCTAAAATTTACTATCATGAAGTTCCCGTTGAATTAGCCTATGGCATTAGTTCTACCAATACCAAATTCGACTATGCCTACCAAATGTTTTTAGAAGTACGACGTTTTATTTTGGAACTTGCAGAAGTCGATGCCGCATGTTATCGATTGGCCAATGAAATCGTTAAAACTCAAAAACGAGCCAATGCCTTAAAAAACATTGTTATTCCCGAATACGAATCAACCTTCCACTACATTCAGAATGTTTTAGAGGAAAAAGAACGTGAAGAATTTGTCCGTTCGAAAGTTTTAAAAAATCGTCTTCAAAATCGTTAAGACTTGATTCTAAAAAAGAGATTCGCTATTATTTTAATTGCTGATTCTAAGGAATTGTTGCCGACGTAGCTCAATCTGGCAGAGCAACTGAATCGTAATCAGTAGGTTGTAGGTTCGATTCCTATCGTCGGCACCAGCATTTATGGATGTTTAGCTCAGCTGGGAGAGCATCTGTTTGACGTACAGAAGGTCGGGGGTTCGATCCCCTCAGCATCCACCATGAAGAAATTAAAACTGCATTCGTGCAGTTTTTTTCTTTTATAACCCACATTTTGGGTATTCTTTGGTAAGATTAAAACATGGAGTATTTACACAATTATTTATTTGTTAATCTCACCCTTCCTCAATGGGTGGATTTTTCATTAGCTTTTATCATTTTTTTATTATTGAATAGTTATGTTTTGTGGTTTGTTCGTCGCAAAGGTTATGCCCTACCGTTTTTTCTGACGTCGATTGCAATTTTAGTCAATGCCTTCTTTGTAGGAATCACCTTACTGACTGTCGTTTTAATGATGCTGTATGTCATTTTCACCATGGTTTTTATCATTCTCAATCAAACGGAACTGAAAGCCCAAGTCGATTCCTTATTGTCCTTTAAAAAAGATTATGGTGGTCAAACCCATTTTGATAAAGAAATGGTTTATGACATTTTGCTTGAAAGTATTTCTTATTTATCCAAAAACCGCGTCGGTGGTATTATCACCCTCGAGCGAACGGCAAATCTGAATGAATATATCCAAAATGGAAAGATGCTCAATGCCCCCTTGAGCTCCGACCTTATTACCACGATTTTTCATCCTGGAAGTGTGTTACATGATGGGGCCATTATTGTTCGCAATGGCTTTATTCTTGCCGCTTCGGTGTACTTTACACCCACAACCAAACCGATGAGTGGGAATTTTGGATCTCGCCACCGCGCTGCCATCGGCATCTCTGAAGTCACCGATGCAGTCACGATTGTGGTTTCTGAACAAACTGGAAAAATATCATTAACCTATGGGGGAAAATTAACGGCAGTTTATCTCGATAATTTCAAGCAAATGCTTGCCAATTTCATGGAAAACCGACCGCAATAAAGGTATGGGACATTATTTTGGAACTGACGGAATTCGTGGCCTCGTTGGCGATAAATTAACGGCAAAAATAGCCTATCGCGTCGGGCGTTATTTAGGCGCCTATCAGCAAAAAAAACAAACCATTGTATTAGGGATGGATACACGTATTTCCTCTTCCATGCTCGCATCGGCTTTTGTGGCGGGCGTCACTTCGGCAGGTTCCGATGTTATTTATTTAGGCGTCGTATCAACACCGATGGTCTCTTTTTGTTTAACCCATTATTCTTTTGATTTTGGTGTCATGATTTCCGCATCCCATAACCCGTATTTCGATAATGGTATTAAAGTCTTTAACCGAAAGGGTGAAAAACTTGAAGCGGCGATTGAATCGAAAATTGAGCATTTTATCGACCTCGATCAAGATTTAATTGAAAATAAAACAAACGCGGATATCGGGCGTGTGATCGATCAAAATGTCATTTTTCGCAACGCTTATTTAGATTTTTTAACAAGCTTTATTCATCATGATGTATCGCACCTTAAAATTGCCGTGGATGCAAGTCATGGCAGTGCCTCCTACCTTGTCCAAGAATTGTTTGCAAAACTTGGCATTCAAGGGGATTTCCATTTTGTCCAACCGGATGGGATCAACATTAATGACCGATGTGGGGCTACACACATGCAGGCATTAATGGATATTGTTAAACGGGGTAATTATGACTTAGGGCTTGCCTTTGATGGGGATGCTGATCGCATGCTGGCCGTTTCTGAAAACGGTGATTTAATCGATGGCGATGCTTTGCTTTATCTTCATGCAAAATATACCCTACCCCAATATCCGGTTTCAAAACAAAAAGTCGTCATGACAAAGATGAGTAACTTAGGTTTAAAGAAAGCGTTGAATGAATTACAAATGCCGTATCTTGAAACTGATGTGGGCGATAAATATGTTCAAGCCGCACTGGCTCATGAACAGCTTATTTTAGGCGGCGAACAATCGGGGCATGTGATCTTCTTAGACGCCCTGAATACTGGAGATGGACTCCTTTCTGCGATTAAGCTTATTGATTTAATCGCCGCAAAACGCCAACCAGTGAGTCAATTATTAGGAACGTTTCAAACGTATCCTCAAGTGTTAAAAAATGTTATCGTACAAAACAAACGTGCCGTGTTAGACCATCATGATTTTGCTCCATTAATTCGTTCCATTGAACAAAAGCTTGGTGATGAAGGCCGTATCTTTGTTCGACCGTCGGGAACCGAACCGTTAATTCGCGTCATGGTCGAGGCCAAAGATTTATCATTATGTCAAACATACACCGATTTAGTGGTATCGTGGATTAACGAGACGTTCACATATTAAGGGGGGACTCAAACAATGTGTGGAATTGTAGGAACGATTGGTGAAAAGGCATTAAGAACGTATCTTATTGAAGGATTACGTTCGTTAGAATATCGCGGTTACGACTCTGCGGGTACATCCTTTATTGATCAAGGAAAAGTCACAACGTACCGTTTACCGGGTCGCATCGCCGACTTGGAGGGGCTTGTTCCTAAAGAGGTCACTGCATCGGCAGGTATTGGGCATACCCGGTGGGCAACGCATGGTGAACCGAATTTTACCAATGCGCATCCGCATACCTCGAATCGGGGACTTTTTACATTAGTTCATAATGGTGTCATTGATAATTTCCGCATTTTAAAACGAAAACTTGAAACGCAAGGTTTTACGTTTGCTTCCGACACAGATACCGAAGTCATTGTCAATTTAATTGAATTTCATTATTTAAAAGGTTTAACACCATTAAAAGCGATTCAAAAAACGATTGAAGAGCTCGACGGTTCCTATGCCTTAGCGATTTTATTCAAAGAAGAAAACGAACGTATTTATTTTGCTAAACTCCATTCTCCTCTTGTGATTGGTAAAGGGGAAACGACCCACTATCTTGCCTCTGATTATTTGCCTATGCTAGCCTATGCAAAAACATTTTACATTGTCACCGATTATCAATATGGCTATATCGAACAACAAGACGTGGTTGTTAAACACCTCGATCCCCAAGAAGAGAAGCCGATTACTTTTCATGAAACCGAATTGACCGTCGATGATATAGGTTTGAACGGTTATCCTCATTACATGCTGAAAGAAATTGAAGAATCTCCGGAAGTTGTAAAACGAATTGCCGACAACTATTTTGATGACAATCACTTTTTGTTTGATGATGTGTTACTACAAAAGATGAAAGAAGCCGATCAACTTATTTTCCTCGCCTGTGGGACGAGTTATCATGCGGCGATGGTCGGTCGACGTTATTTTGAAGAAATCGGTAAAACGTGCCGAGTGTACATTGCCTCAGAATTTGCCTATTATCCGGAAGTTAAAGGCGAAAATCCATTATTTATTGTGATTTCTCAAAGCGGTGAGACCGCGGATCTTATTCGCTGTGTCCAACTCATTAAACAACGAGGTAATCCGTTATTAACAATTACGAATACCAAAGGTTCTTCCCTTGATCGCGCCAGTGATTTCACCTTACTCCTTTATGCGGGAATGGAAATCGCCGTGGCCAGTACCAAAGCGTACATCGCTCAAGTTGGATTACTCGCGTTATTACGGGCAGCTTTAATGGGGAACAATGACATTTTGACCGATTTTATTCAAGTGATTGCCGGGATGAAAAATATAATCGATTCTCGCGATGATATCGAAACTATCGCCCAACAAATCATGTCCGCCCCATCGGCTTTCTTTTTAGGTCGAGGTTTAGATTATGATGTGGCCGTGGAAGCCAGTTTAAAACTCAAAGAAATTACGTACATTCACTCCGAAGCCTTTCCTGGTGGAGAACTCAAACACGGTCCGATTGCCTTGATTTCCAAAAATGTTCCCGTGATTGCCTTTATCTCGGATCCAATTACGGCAGCCGCTTTGCGCTCTAATTTAGAAGAAGTCAAAGCCCGTGGTGCGTTGGTTTATACCATTTCTAATCTTGCCTTAGCGAAAGAAGATGACGCATTCATTACACCCAATGTCAAAGTGTATTTATCCCCGTTACTTAAAGTCATTGTCGCGCAATACATCTCGTATTTTGCAGCGCTGCATTTAAACCGCGATATTGATAAACCACGCAATCTTGCGAAATCGGTGACCGTCGAATAAACAAAAAGCGTTCCCACCGGAACGCTTTTTTAAACCTTATGAGAAGAAAGAACTATTCGCCTTTTTTCTTTGCAGGCACTTTCTCATCGGAAATCGCTTCTTTTAAGGAGGCGAGTAATCCGGTTACATTTTGAATTTCCGAAGGAATAATGAGCTTGGTCGCTTGACCATTGGCGACACGTTCAAGGGATTCAAAACCTTTGAGCGTTAAGAACGCAGAGTTAGGATTCGCTTTGTTGATTAAGGCAATCCCTTGGGCTTGAGCTTCATAAACGCGTAAGAGCGCTTCGGCTTCCCCTTCGGCTTCTTTTACTTTTTGGATTTTTACGGCTTCAGCACGGAGAACCGCTGCTTGTTTTTCCCCTTCAGCGGTAAGAATCGCCGCTTGCTTTTTCCCTTCTGCATCAAGAACGGCTTCACGTTTTTGACGTTCTGCGCGCATTTGTTTTTCCATGGCTTCTTGGATATCGCGGGGTGGTAAGATGTTTTTTAATTCGACACGATTGACTTTAATCCCCCAGGAATCCGTGGCTTCTTCCAAGGTTTCCCACATTTTGTGGTTGATCGTATCACGGGACGTTAACGTTTGGTCAAGTTCTAAGTCCCCAATTAAGTTACGTAAGGTGGTGGCCGTTAAGTTTTCCATCGCGGATAACGGACGTTCCACACCATAGGTGAATAATTTAGGATCCGTCACTTGGAAATAGACAACGGTATCGATTTGCATCGTGACGTTATCTTTGGTGATGACGGGTTGCGGTGGGAAGTCATAAACACGTTCCTTTAAGGAAATCGTGGCCACTTTGGAATCAATAATCGGGACATTAATATGAATCCCTGCATTGAGTGTTTTATGGTATTTCCCTAAGCGTTGAACAATGACCGTTGTTCCTTGAGAAACAATGACAATCGAACGAATAATAACGACAAGAATCACGAATAAAATGATGCCTAAAAAGGATAAACCTAAGACAGCACCTGGACTTGCGAAAAATCGTAATAACATTTATTGGACCTCCTTTTTTGTCACTAATAATTTGTTACCTTTGATGGCTTTGACAATGGCAAACTCACCTTCAACAAACGTCGTATCTTGATCGGTAATGAGTTTCCAACGAATATCGGCATGAAGTCCGATGCCTTGGGATTTGAGTCCAAAGCCTTTTTCGATGGCAATTTCTTGACCAACAAGGGCGTCTGCATTAGTGGCGACCGTCGGGCGATTCGTTACTTTTTTAACGAAAGGTCGAGTTAAAAGTAGTAATACAATCGTCGTTACTAAAAAAAGTAACACTTGTATCGGTAAACCGACGTTAAAAATGGCGGCAACAAGCGCGACAAGCGCGCCTCCAGCAAACCACAATGAAACAAGTTGGGGTTCTAGCGCCTCAATGACAACGGCCACAAAGAAAGCAACCACCCATACAACCACGACAGCGACTTGAAAATCGACGGCAGTAAGTATCATCTCTATCACCTCTTGCTTTATTTTAACACGATTTTATTTGATACCCATCAACGCTTTGTAAAGATATAATAGTATCGATGAAAAAATATCGTAAAAAAAGTGTGCATGAATTTTTGATGAAAGTTCAAAGCATTGCTAAAATCGGTTTACTTTATAGTAAAGATCTGTACGCTTTAGAAAATTATGAAGAGCTTAATACGCTTTCAAAATCCTTTTTAGAAGAAGAGAATGATTTGACGTTAGATCGTCCTAACGTTTTTCCGAAAACGATCTATCCCACACCAAATGTCTCTGTCCGTGTCCTTATCTTTAATGAAAAAGATGAACTACTCATGGTGAAAGAAAAAGTCGATGGAGGATTTACCATTCCGGGAGGATGGGCAGATATTTTTGAATCGCCGGCAGAAGCAGCGATGAAAGAATGTTTACAAGAAACCGGAGCAGATGTCACCTTAACACGGTTAGTGGGTATTTATGACTTTCATTTTCGAGCGCACGGTGAAGTCACCTCCCAGTATGCGATTGTCTTTGTGGGCCGCATCAAGCAATTTGTGCAACCCTTTGGTCATGAAGTGACGCATGTGGGTTTTTATCCTTTAAATCAACTTCCAAAACCGATCTCGCACAAACTGGATCTAGAAGACTTAAAACGTATGATTCGCCATGCCAAAGAAGGAGTGACCCATTTTGAATGAGGGACGTCCGTGGTGGAAAACCGCGGTAGGTTATCAAATTTATCCGCGTTCCTTTTTTGATACGAATGGCGATGGTATTGGTGATTTAAAAGGCATTATTCAAAAGTTAGATTATTTAAAATCCTTAGGCATTAATGTGATTTGGATTGGACCATTTTTTAAATCACCGATGGATGATGGTGGTTATGATGTCAAAGATTTCTTGGATGTTGATCCCATCTTTGGCAAAAAAGAAGATGCGATTGAACTCATTCACGAAGCCCATGCCCGTGATATCAAAGTCATCATGGACCTCGTGTTAAATCATACGAGTGATGAACATCCTTGGTTTATTGAAGCTCGAAAAAACCGTTATTCGAAATATCACAATTATTACATTTGGAAAGACCCAAAAGTCACTCCGGAAGGGAAAGTCTTGGCCCCGACGAATTGGCAAGGCTATTTTGGTGAAAGTGCGTGGACGTATGATGAAACGGCCAAGCAATTTTATTTACATATTTTCTCTAAAAAGATGCCCGATTTAAACTGGGAATATAAACCGCTGCGGGAAGCGATGTATGAAGTCGCTCGACATTGGCTGGCTTTAGGCATCGATGGCTTTCGCATGGATGCCATTGCCCACCTTGCTAAAGACTTAACATTTTCTGATTCTTTACAACCCGTCGGTCATCGTGGCATCACCTTAGATCCTACGAAATTTTCCTCATTACCGCGTCTTTTTGATTATCTACATGAATTTAAAGAAAATGTTTTAAAGGATTATCCGCATGCCGTCACGATTGGTGAAGTGGGAGGCAATGTCTCTCCGGAACAATCTTTGGATTATGCAGGCTATCACCGTGGTCCGTTAAATATGGTGTTTAATTTTGATACGTGCTGGGAAAATGGGGCGTTTGGGAGTGAACATAAATCGGATTTAGAGATTGCGACCAATGTCATCAATTTGAAACAAAACTTCATGAAGTGGTATGAACAAACCCAAGGACAAGCGTGGTTGCCTCTTTATTGGCTCAACCACGACCATCCCCGTGTTGTCTCGCAATATGGGTCTATCCTCTACCGAAAAGCATCTGCAAAAATGCTGATTACGACCTTACTCTTTTTGTATGGGACGCCTTTCCTTTATAACGGGGAGGAAATTGGGATGAGTAATGTCGATTATGAAAAATTAACCCAATTTAAAGATGTTTCTGCGTTAAACTATGCCCGTGAAGCGAGTCAACGTTTGGATGAGGCTAGCATTTTACGATTCTTGCGACGCACCTCGCGTGTGAACGCAAGAACGCCTTTTCAATGGTCTAGCGAACCTTATGCAGGTTTTTCTACGCATGAGCCGTACTTGGCGGTGAACGGGAATTATCCAGAGGTTAATTTAGAAAATCAACGTCATGATCCAGATTCGATTTTTCGGTATTATCAAAAAGCGATTGCGTTACGTCAACAAGAACCATGGTTATCGACTGTAATAGAAGGAACATTAGAACTCGTTGACCCGTTAAATCCCGATGTCTTTGCCTATCGCCATCTTCATCATCGAAGTCTTTTGGTCATTAGTAACTTTCGTGCCTATGAAACCGCGTTTGTCATCAAAGATATTGTTTTAGGAACCTTGCTGCACAATTATCCTCAACTTGTTAAAAAAGGATTAACACTTACCTTAAGGGCCTTTGAAACGATTGTGTTTGAAATTGAAACCCCATGAATAAAGTCATTTATTTTGCGAGTGATACCCCATTACCATGGCAAGAGATCGAAGGCATTCTTTCGCAAGTTTATCCAGGAACATGGCTACGTCATTGGCTTGATAAAAAGACCATTGTACTCACCATCGATGCCTCTTTTTTGAATGTTTTACCGTCTTTTTTATCGGTTATTCATGAGTCAATGACCTTAAATCTATCCACGCTTATTACCTTTAAAGAAGATGCATTAGGGGCATGGGCCATCGCCTGGTTGCGTGATCATCGTGTTCTGACGATGACGACGATGGGGGATTTTCTTTTTCAACAATTACGCTTAACGCAATCACCTTTTGTTTCATTCGTGCAGACGTGGATACATGAACTTGACCGTGATTTACGGTTAACGGCGCGGGCTTACTTACACCATAATTTAAAAGTGACACACGCGGCAAATGCACTCTTTCTTCACCGAAATACCTTTCAATACCGTTTACAAAAGTTCATGAGCATGACAGGGATGGATTTAAAAGATTTTGATCAAGCGTTTTTCTTTAAACTTGCGGATCAATTATAACGATTTGTGCACTGTGCACAAATCACTTATGATATACTTCCTTTAGGATAATCTCAAAGGAGAATTTATAATGGCAGAAGTTGTTTTAAAAAATATAAATAAGGTCTATGACAACAAGGTGCAAGCGGTTTTCGATTTTAACCTTGAAGTCAAAGATAAAGAATTTATTGTTCTTGTCGGGCCTTCAGGGTGTGGTAAATCCACCACCTTACGGATGATTGCCGGCTTGGAAGATATTTCTAGCGGGGAACTTTACATTGATGGATCATTACGTAATGACACCCCGCCAAAAGATCGTGATATCGCAATGGTGTTCCAATCCTACGCGCTTTATCCTCACATGACCGTTTATGACAATCTCGCATTCGGTTTAAAAATTCGTCATATCAATAAAGAAGAAATTCGGGAACGTGTTCATCGGGCCGCGAAAATCTTAGAAATTGAAAAATTACTCGACCGTAAACCGAAACAATTATCCGGGGGTCAACGTCAACGTGTGGCATTAGGACGAGCGATTGTTCGTAACGCGAAAGTGTTTTTAATGGATGAACCGTTATCGAACTTAGACGCGAAACTTCGTGTGCAAATGCGTGCAGAAATCATTAAACTTCACGAAAATATTGGCGCAACGACGATTTATGTTACCCACGACCAAACGGAAGCGATGACGATGGCAAGCCGTATTGTCGTCATGAAGGGTGGGTATGTGATGCAAATTGGATCACCGATTGATATTTATAATAACCCTGCCAATTTATTTGTGGCCGCCTTTATCGGGTCGCCTGCGATGAACTTAATGGATGTGAAATACAAAGAAGGTCATATTCACTTTACCGATGGAACCAAAATGGAACTTCCTGCGAAGTTCGTCAAAGCATTAAAGGGCTACGAAGGTAAAGAAATCGTCTTTGGTATTCGTCCGGAAGATTCCTTACACGATGATGAAGAAGTTGAAAAGAAATTCCCATCCGCGGTGATGAACACGACGATTAAAGTCGCCGAATTGCTCGGTCACGAATATATTATTCACACCAATCTTTCTGGCAATAACCTGATTTCGAAAATTGATGCCTTACAAACCTATCGTATCGGAGACAAAATTAAATTAGTCCTTAATTTAGATAAAGCCCACGTCTTTGATCGCGAAACGCAAGCGACAATTCTTTAGTTTCCTAGCTTTAAAAAACACTTGTCTAACACAAGTGTTTTTCTTTTGTAAAATTAATGTAACCGCTTACTATTTTGTATTTACAAAGTTTTTTACGTAAGTATAATTAAATTAGTCATCATTAACTCGTTTCCAGAGATTATTCTGGCACGGAAAGAAAGGAGTGCACGAATTAATGTTAAATCGCTATCTTAAAACGATGATTTTCGGCGCCGTCACCGTTTTAGTCGTATCTTGTGGAGGGGGAACATCCGCCACTAGCAGCGCTACGAGTCAATTGCCTACCTATACGTTAAAAGTTTGGGGACCTTCGCAAGAACAACAATTTCTTACCGATGTCACCGAATCGTTTAAATTACTTTATCCGAGTATTAATCTCAATTTTGAACTTGCCGTTGTCGGTGAACCGGACTTAAAAGGAATCTTACTCCTAGATGTTCCTGGAGGTGCTGACGTCTTTGCGTTTCCCGATGATCAATTAGAAGACTTGGTCACCGCGGGTGCATTATCCGAATTAACTCAGTTTAAAGATGATGTGATTGAACGTAACCAAGATTGGACGATTGATGTCGCCAGTGTGGATGAAAAACTCTATGCTTATCCCAACACGGCGGATAACGGGATCTTTATGTATTATGATTCTCGTTACATTCAAGCCAGTGAAATGACTACCTTGGATAGTATTCTTGCCAAAGCAGAAGAATTAAATTCCAAAATCATTATCGACCCCATGGGTGGATGGGCAATGTCCAGTTGGTTTGCTGTCCCAGGAGAAATTTCTTGGTCCAAAACAACCATGACACAAACCATTGATTGGAATAATGAAGTCGGCTTATCTTCCGCCATTGGGATGTACAATGCGTACAAAACCAACCTCATCCAACGCGATCAAGGGATCATTGTCACGGAATTCTTAGAAAATGATACAGATGTTCAAGAAGGGATTATTGCAGGTGTTTCCGGAACGTGGAATGCCGTTGCAATTAAAACCATTTTAGGCGATAACTACGCTGCGATTAAAATGCCTACCTTTACCAACGGGAATGGGCAACAACAACAAATGGGCTCAATGATTGGGGCAAAATTAATTGGGGTCAATGCCTACACAGCCAATCCGGGTTTAGCACATGCGTTTGCAAACTACATGACCAACTATGATAACCAACTCACCAAAGCCGTGACGATGGGTGTGGGTCCTTCCAACATCTCGGCCCAACAAAACCCTGAAGTTCAAGAAGTTCCTTCCTTAAAAGCAATCTTCGATCAAGCACCACATGGTATTCTTCAAGCGCGTTCGGTGTCAAGTTACTACTGGTCACCTGCAGGTGCCTTTGCGGATGCCCTCATTACGGATGCACGTAATCACGCGGACAATCTTGCTGAGTGGTTAGCGTTACCGGAAAACAGTGGTAAAACCGAAGCAGACTTTATGACGGAAGTTCAAATTCCGCTCATTCAAGATTACCTTGATATCTTTATTGAAGGTGTCTTAGCCGTCAACGAAGCTTAATTGCTCATGACATCCCCCTCTCAATGAGGGGGATGTTTTTAAACCTTATAAGGAGATATCGCATGAAAGATGAATTACGAAGTGAACCTTTTTATATTTGGATTCCGCAAAGCATTCTCGATTTTTTGATTCAAATATTAAAAGTTGCATTTGAATTCACCCTTTCCATTTTCACCTCGCTTTACGATTTTTTAAAATCAACCGGTAAAGTTATTGTTTCGTTAGCAAAAAAAGGGTACGAAGGGTTATTAAAATACAGTCGTATTTTTATCAAGGGCAATTACAAAACAAAACTTTCCTTCCTTTTGATGGGTTTTGGAGCGTATACCAATGGACAAATCGTCAAAGGCATCCTTTATCAACTTTTACAAGTTGTTAGTCTTGGTTTACTTATTTTCTTTTTTGGTCCGTACATCGCAAAGCTCAACACGTTAGGGGATACATTAGGGACACCGGTTACGTATGATCCGGGTAATCCGAATGCGGATCCTTTTGGTTATGTTCCTGCCCAACCAGGCGATAATTCGATGATTATCTTACTCTTATCCGTAGGAGGTTTAATTTTAGCGGCGCTCCTCTATTATTTTTATTTACAAAATCTTCGCCTTGCAGAAGCAAACGAAATGACCCTCCAATCCGGTAAGCGTCCGATTCCCTTTAAAGAAGAAGTCAAACAACTCCTTAATGAACGTTTTCATATTACCGTTTTAAGTTGGCCGGTATTTTTCTCTTTCATCTTCACGGTTTTACCGCTCGTCTTTATGATTTTAATTGCCTTCACCGAATTTGACCGGTTCCATCAGCCCCCTGGGTCGCTATTTACATGGGTGGGTCTTGATAACTTTATTAATATGTTTTCGGGTCAAAATGCCTTTTATTCACGCCTTCCTGCGACCTTATGGGCGATTTTACAATGGTCATTTGTTTGGGCCATTTTTGCCACCTTCCTTAACTATTTTTTTGGAATGATTTTGGCGTTAATGATCAATAAAAAAGGCATTAAATTAAAAGTCTTATGGCGTACCGTGTTTGTCATTACGATTGCCGTTCCTCAATTTATTTCCTTGCTCATCATGCGTAACTTTTTCAATGAACAAGGACCCTTTGTCAATTTCTTGATTGATTTAGGTTTAGTGGGTCCGGGTTATGGTCCGTTTTTAACTAAAGAATCGGCACGCTTTTGGGTCATTGTTATTAACTTATGGGTCGGTGTTCCCTACACCATGCTCATTACGAGCGGGATTCTGATGAATATCCCTGCTGACCTTTATGAAAGTGCGACGATTGATGGCGCGGGATCGATTACAAAATTCTTTAAAATTACGTTACCCTACATGCTCTTTGTGACAGGACCTTATTTAGTGACGGCATTTATTGGCAATATTAACAACTTTAATATTATTTACTTCTTAACAGGGGGCGGACCTTCGTCGCAACAACTATTCCAAGCGGGGCATACGGATTTACTCGTCACATGGTTATTCCGTCTTACCTTGTTTGATTCTGACTATAAGATGGCCTCGACGTTAGGGATTCTTATCTTTATGATTTCAAGTTTCTTTAGTCTTATCATTTTCTCCCGAACCGGTGGGATTAAAGCGGAGGATTCTTTCCAATGATCAAATCAAAACGTCTCGGAGAAATTTTATCCAATACGCTTATTTATCTTGTTTTATCCATTTTAAGTGTCATTTGGCTTATTCCCATTGTATGGCTTATTTTACAATCATTCCGTCTAGAAATCGGTGCGATCTCTACACGCTTTTTCCCACTGAATTATACGCTTAGTAATTACACCCGTTTATTTGAATATGACACGATTCTTCAAGGGAAGTTTCCCGTTTGGTTTATGAACACATTACTTGTTGCGACCGTGACGATGGTTGTTTCCACGATTTTAGTTTTATTAACCTCGTATGCGTTTTCACGTTTACGTTTTCCGGCGCGTATGCCGATGATGAAACTCATTCTCGTCTTGGGCTTATTTCCTGGGTTTATGTCGATGATTGCTGTGTATAACATTTTGCGTTTGATGGGATTAACGGGTTCGATTATTGGTTTGATGTTTATTTACTCAGGTGGTGCTGGCTTTGGATATTACATTTCTAAAGGCTATTTTGATACGATTTCAAAAGCCATCGATGAAGCGGCGATGATTGATGGAGCCTCTCGGGCACAAATTTTCTGGCATATTATCTTACCGCTTTCTAAACCCATTGTGATTTATACGATGATCACTTCGTTTATTGGTCCATGGGGTGATTATATTTTTGCCCGCTTACTCTTAGGAGAAAATATTGATCAATACACAGTGGCAACAGGGTTAGTATGGATTTTAGACCGTGCCAATATTAATGAATACTTTACGCGCTTTGCTGCAGGAAGTGTGATTGTTGCTACACCGATTACTCTTTTATTCCTTTTCTTACAACGATATTATGTAAGTGGTGTAACAGGTGGCTCTGTTAAAGGCTAATCGACACATTCGCGTGTTTTTATAAAAGGATTGTACGATGCGCACTTCTGGTATTTTACTTGCGGTTTCATCCCTTCCTTCCCGTCATGGGATCGGTGATTTTGGAACCTCTGCTTTTATGTTTGTTGATTTATTGAAAAAAGCCGATATGCCTATTTGGCAAATGTTACCGTTAAATCCCTTAGGTTATGGTAATTCCCCCTACCAACCATATTCCTCCAAAGCAATTGAGCCTCTTTATTTGAGTCTTGATGCGCTCGTGGAAGAAGGTTTACTTGTCGCGCCTATTCCTGATTTTCAACGCACATCCTCCCGTGTCGATTATGATGCGGTTCGTGCGTTTAAGGAACCTTATTTCCGTCAAGCGTTTGACCGATTTGTCGTGACGCAAGCGTTTGTTTCTTTCCTCGATCAAAACCCCTGGGTCTACGATTATGCGGTGTTTATGACGTTCAAACGTGAACATGACCTTCGGATGTGGACGACATGGGATAAAGATTTTAAACGCTGGATTCACCAAAAGAATTTAGACCTTTCACCGTATGAACGTTCCATTCAATACGAATGTTTTTTACAGTACATGGTGTTAAAACAATTTCAAGAGTTACGTCAATACTCTCGCTCCCAAGGTATTCGATTTGTGGGAGATATCCCTATTTATGTAGGCATTGATTCTAGTGATGTATGGACACAGCAATCCCTTTTTATGCTCGATGAACAAGGCGAGCCGACGTTTATTGCCGGGGTACCTCCCGATTACTTTTCCCCAACCGGTCAACGCTGGGGAAACCCCCTTTACCGTTGGGATGTATTAGAACAAACAGGATTCCATTTCTGGATCGATCGACTTGCATATAATGCCACGTTATTTGATATTATTCGGATTGATCATTTCCGTGCCTTTGATACGTACTGGAAAATACCTTCTTCGTGTCCGACTGCAGAAGAAGGCGCATGGATTGAAGCACCAGGCTACGCTTTATTCAATACCATTCAAGAAAAGCTTCCTCATGTTGATATCATTGCTGAGGATTTAGGCGATTTACGTCCTGAAGTGCTCCAGTTACGCGATCATTTTAAACTTCCAGGGATGAAAATTATTCAATTTGAACTTCCCATTTATCCCCCTTTTGATGGATCGAATGTGAAAAAGGATACGTATCCAGAACGGTTTGTAGCCTACACCGGAACCCACGATAACCAAACGGTCATGGGTTGGTATGAAGGATTAACTAAGGAATCTAAAGACCATCTTGCTGCTATTTTAAAACCCTACGAAGGAACCATTGCCGAAAAAATGGTCCAAGTCACCTTCCATCATCCTGCCAATTTAGCGGTTATTCCCATGCAAGATTTATTAAGTCTTGGAGATGAAGCACGTATGAATACCCCTGGAACGATTGGTTCACCCAATTGGGAATGGAAACTTGTTGATTTTAAATCCTTTGAAGCCAATCTTGAAAAAATCGCACGTTGGGTTGAAAAAAGTCAACGTTAAGCCTACGTTCGCAGCCGTTTTGAATGTGTTAAAATAAAGCGAAACGAGGTTTTATTATGAGCACACCCCATATTCATGCCAAGGTAGGTGATTTTGCCAAAACGGTCTTAATGCCAGGTGATCCCTTACGCGCTAAATTTATTGCCGAAACGTATTTAAAGGATGCCAAACTTGTGAATACTGTTCGCAATGTTTTTGCCTATACCGGAACGTATCAAGGAAAACGAGTTTCTGTCATGGCCTCCGGGATGGGGATGCCAAGTATGGGCATTTACTCCTGGGAACTTTATAAAGAATTTGGTGTGGAAACCATTATTCGTGTAGGTACGACGGGCGCGTATCAAAAAGAAATAAAACTTTTTGATATTTTAATTGCCCAAGGTGCATCCACCGATAGCAACTGGTCCAGTCAATTTCCCATTAAAGGCGCCACTTTTTCGGCCTTAGGAAGTTATGAACTCATTGAAAAAGCCGTGCGTGATTGCCAAGCAAAAAAATTGCCGTATCGCGTCGGTAATGTGTTGTCGAGTGATGTTTTTTATGATGCTGATCCCAATAAATGGAAAGCATGGGCGGATTTGGGGGTGTTAGGTGTTGAAATGGAAGCGTATGCACTTTACAGTAACGCAGCCCGATTAGGTAAAAAAGCGCTCGCTATTATGACGGTTTCTGACTCCTTTCATTATCATGAAATTTTAACCCCCGAACAACGCGAAAAAGGGTTAAAACAAATGCTTGAGGTTGCTTTGGCAATTGCCGAATAAAATGACGACATGACGCAACTTCAACTGATCATTGTCTTTAGTTTGATTGCCCTGATTATGATCAGTGGACTTTTTTTACTGTATCCATCTTTGAAATGGCGTTATGTCAAAACACGCCTCAATACCATTTTTAATCGTGTTTTATTTAAAGTCGCGACCTATGAAGATCATTTTCTTATCCCGGATGTTCATGTGAAATTACCTGGAAATAAAGATGTGGTTATTGATCACCTCTATTTTGGTGACAAGTATATTTATGCGATAAAGGATCTTTATTTTCATGGTGGCTTGCTTGGAAAACCACAAGATCAAGAATGGCAATATTATGATTTTCGGCATCGGGATGCGACGTATCGTTTTATTGCGAACCCTTTTTTAGTCCAAAAACAGCGAATTGAAAAATTATCCCTTGTCACGGGATTAGATCAATCGCTCTTTGTATCGATAATTTTAGTGAATAATGATGCGATGATTCATCGTATTCCTGAAAGTGATAAACAAGAATTTATTTTAAATATTCGTCATATCGAAAAATTTATTCAAGCGTTTGAAAAGAGGGATGTTCCTCCTTTTGAATTGGATAAAATTTCCAAAGCTGTATTAGATATTCATGCGATGAACCTAGAAAATAAGCCCTCTAAAAAAGCGAAAAAACGTTAGTCTTTGTTCGGTTTTTTCTTATGAATTAAGGCATTTAAATCGGTTTGAGATTGTTTGTTTTTGACGTGATGATAAAGAATGAAGAGTGTATAGAAGAACACATAAATCCCAAGCAAGATATAAATCCCACGAATGAAACGAAACAGTAAATTACGGTACATAAACTGTAAAATAAAGGGAACCGGGGCTGTTAAAAAGTAGGCAAGTATTACATTAAAAATGCCATTACCCCACGTGGACTTATAAATACTAATACTCAATGAAATTAAAGTTGAAATGATCACGGTTCCCAGAAAAATGATCGGGGGATGAGAAAGTTCAAATTGCTCAAAACGAAGGGCAATAAGACCGATGAAAAACGAGATAAAATTCGTTAATGTAAATACAATTGCAAAGCGTAGGAATAATTTTTTCATAATGGATTCTCCTTGAGCGCTTGTTTCAACGCATTCACATAACTTCGAGAGATTTCAAGATTTTCTCCTTGAAGAAGCGTGACTTCAAGCTTCCCGTTAAACGTTGATCGAAACGATTTTATTTTAGTGATATTCACCACGATACTCTTGTGAATTCTTACAAAGAGTGAGGAAAACGATTCGACTTCATAAAGGCGATAATGGCTGTAAAACGTTTCCGATTTGGTATGAATGATGGCTTGATCTTGGCGATAATCAACGTAATAAATATCTTTATAAAAGATGCGGAATTGTTGATTGTTTTTCTCACCAATCGCAAAACCTTCTAAATGGGAAAGCATTTTTTCTAAGACTGCTTTTTGGGGATGATTTTCAGGAGACCGAATTTCGATTTCGATATCATCCTCACTTCTTGAACTCGTTAACCAGCGAATTTTCATATCGTAAGTGTAGCCTAAAGTAGGCATTTTGTCATTTTTTGATCCTAAGTTGCATGGATTGAAAGTCAAGATGCAAAAAAAGCTCTCCTTGGAGAGCTTTTTTGATATCACTGGAGCAGGTGACGGGAATCGAACCCGCGTATCAACCTTGGCAAGGTTGTGTTCTACCATTGAACTACACCTGCAGTGCTCATTTATTATAAACAAATTGAGATGCTTTTGACAACTTAAAGATAATGATTTTGATCGTCGTTTCCAGGAATGAAACTTTACTATAATAAAAACTCGGTTTTTGCTACAATAATCTTATAAAAATCGTGGAGGCTATAGTATGAAAAAGTTTGTTGGATTCCTTTTATCCTTAAGTTGGTTTGCATTACTCATTTATGCAGGTGGTATTGCTTATCAAAACGGTTTTAACGTCAACACAACCTTAGATACGTTAATTACTTCTTATGAGGGAAGTATTCAATATTTATTGGCTTTTTCCACAGATTTAACCTATTTGCTCTATTTAGGGGCGGTTGGTCTTTATTTTATTGCTGTCTTACTTGCGTTTTTTAAATTACTTTTTCAATTGCGCCTTTTTTCCGCATTTTCCTTTCTCATTCATCTTTCATTAACACTCATAGTTTTAGTTTCCGCGTTAATCGATCCTTCTTTGCTTTCTTCCATCATTGATGGATTAACAGCGGGTGGTATCGTTGTCTTAGCAATTTCTGCAAGTTTACTCGCTTTCGTGGGCTTATCGATCTTATCTTTTTTGTTCTTACTCCTTTCCTTTATTCGTCAACCTGCAAAAGTAAAACCAACGCTTAATAAACCTATTTCCGTTCCGGAAGTTGAAGAAGATCGTTTGGCCGATGAATTAAAACGATTTGTTGTTCCCAATCAAATATCGGTTCAAGTTCCTCCTGTTGTAAAACCTTCACCAGAAGTACAAGCAGTCCCGATGTTACAGCCTCAAGCGATTGTTCAAACACCTCCCCTTGACACAAAACGACAACTTGAAGAAATCAAAGCTCGTGAAACAGTCGTTGCCATGAAGGAAAAAATCCGGACGATTATTCGGGCTCAATTAGCCCAAAATCCACCGTCTACCCCTCAACCAGAAACGTCTCCGGTTTCTAGTAAAAATGGCACTAGTGCATTAGACGCTGACCAAATTAAAACGATGATTCATGATTTATTCCAACAAGAATTATCCCGTTTATTGGCACAACAAAAAGAAGACTTAACTTCGCTCATTAATGAAGAACTCATTAAGTACGATGCCCTCAATCGTGAAGTCATTGATACCATGATTAACGAAAAGATTGAAAATCAAACCGTACAAGCTCTTGAACACGTTGAACAAAAAGTACAAGCAGGTGAATCCTCTTCAAACCCTAAAGACACCGCTTCATTTGTTACGAAAGAAGAACTCGCAAGTGCGTTGGCATCTCTTACTCAAGGCGAACCGCAAGAAGAAAAGATCAAAGCTATGGTCGCTCCTCTCATTCCTTCATCGAATCAATTTGTAACGCGCGATGAGTTGCAAGACATGTTGGCAAAATTCGCTTTGGCCCCAACGCCTCCGGTTGAATCAGTTCCGTTAGAAGACCCTGTTCCGCAACCCATCATCGAGACGGTGACGGATTCGATGCCTGAACCAGAACCGGTGGTTGAATCAGAACCAAGTGTCGTGCCTGAATCGATTGTAGATGAACCCGTGGTTACACAAGAAACGGCAATCAAACCAAAAGCGAAAAAAGGTAAAAAAGAAAATACCGTGGCGCAAGTTTTACCGGTAGTGACAGAAATTGCACCTGAGGATCAATTTAAATCTGTTTTACCTCCTGATTCGAAAGTTACACGGACAGGCAAAAAGAAAATTATTCGTATTTCATTCCAAGATCGCATGAAGTTGGCATCTCTAGAACAACGTCAACATTACGATGAACTAAAGAATTATTTATTAAGTTTTCGAGTTAAATCTCGCGTTTCAAGCGTCGGCGATATATTCCGCCTACACAAAGAAGAATACGTTAAAATTGCGATTGCAGGAAAAGGATTGAAGTTATATCTTGCGCTTGATCCCAAAGATTATGCGGATTCAACCATTCCAGTTGACGATGCCAGTGATAAAAAAATGTATCAAAATATTCCCTTAGTTTTCAAAGTGAAATCTTCTCTGTCCGTTAAACGGGCGAAAGTGCTTATTGATGATTTGATGAAGAAAAAGGGTCTCCCTCAAAAAGAAGTCCTTGATCTTCCATGGTCGAAACAATTCTTGGACTAAAATATGGAAATTATTACCCGTCCAGGCTGGATTGAAGTTATTTGTGGTCCGATGTTTGCCGGAAAATCTGAAGAATTAATTCGCCGAATTAAACGGTTAGAATATGCAAAAAAGAAGACGATTGTCTTTAAACCCGCGATTGATAATCGGTATTCTGAAACCGAAGTGGTCTCCCATTCGAATTTAAAAACAAAATCAATCGCCATTCGTGAGTCCAAAGATATGTTGGATTATATCGATTCAACGACTTTTGCTGTTGCCGTCGATGAAGTCCAATTTCTTGATAAAGAACTCTTACCCATTGCCCAAAAATTAGCGTTAAAAGGCATCCGTGTCATTCTTGCGGGGTTAGACACTGATTTTCGTGGAGAACCTTTTATGATGACGGCTTCCTTGATGACCATCGCTGAAGATGTCACAAAGTTAACGGCGATTTGCGTGGTGTGTGGGGCACCGGCAACCAAAACGCAACGCATTATCAATGGTCAACCTGCGCACTATTCAGATCCAATTATTAAAGTTGGGGCTTCAGAAGCGTACGAACCACGCTGTCGCCATTGCCATCAAGTTTTAAAATCCTAGGAATTGTGTATAATAAATGCTATGTTAGATGACCCTTTGCAGTGGTTAACCCTTGTTCTCATCCTCCTCGTCGGAGGTTACTTCTCATTAACGGAAACGGCCTTTGCTGCCGCGAATCTCATTCGTTTAAAAGTATCAGCAGAAGATTCTAAATTTGCGCAACGTGCGGTTGATTATATTGAACGCTTTGATCGTTCGGTGATTATTACCGTCATCGGTTCCAATGTGGTTTCCATTTTACTTTCCACGATCGCTGCATTCGTATTTTTTGCGATGTTTGAGGATGCCTCTTTTGCCTCCTTTATTTCAACCATTATTTCAACGTTCCTCTTTTATATTTTTTGTGACACCATTCCCAAATCTTTTGCGCGAACGTTTCCGAATCAAATTGCAATTTTTTCTGCGTTTATCTTACAATTTTTTGAATTTATCTTTTTACCACTTACCCTAGTTTTTTCTCTAGTGACAAAATTTGTGAAATTAATTTTTAAAGCCCCACCAGAACCGCTTCTTACGGAAGATGAATTTTCCAGTATTGTTGAAAAACAAGTCGAAGAAGGAACCTTAGAAGAAGAGGAATCTGAACTAATTCAGTCTGCTTTAGAATTTTCGGATACTGCAGTTAAAGATGTATTTACGCCTTTAGACAAGATGTTTGCGATTTCTGAACATGATTTTTATCATGCGGATTTAGCGATTAAATTATTACAATCCCCTTATTCACGTTTGCCCATATACCGGGATCAATTGGAACATATTGTTGGCGTTATATCCGTGAGAAATTTCTTCCAAAAGTACAAGAAAAATCCACAATTTGATCGTCGTCACATCATCAAAAAACCATACTATATTTCTTCGAAGATTAATCTAGATGATTTATTCGAAGGATTTAAAAAGTTTCATACCCATCTTGGAATTGTCCTTGACGCTCATCAAAAGGTTATCGGTATGGTAACCATGGAAGATATTTTAGAAGAGGTTGTCGGTCAAATGGGGGATTTACCCAGCCGGCATGAAAGCAAACATGAATAATTATCTTCCGATTGTTTTAATGGTGATTGGCTTACTTTTATCCAGTTTTTTTTCAAGTTCAGAAATCACCTATACGGCTGTCAATCGTTCCCGTCTTGAAGTAGCTGCGGAGGCAGGAGATAGAAAAGCATTGCGCGCATTAAAGATTGCCAATGCCTTTGATGGATATTCTTCGGCTTTGCTCTTTGGAAATGGATTAGTCAATATCATGAGTTCAACAATGGCTGTTCTTATTTCGGTTGATATATTAGCACCAATGATGAATGGAAACGAAGCACTCGCGTCGTTGATCATGGCAATTTTAACCTTTTTCTTGATTGTTATTTTTGGGGAAATTATGCCAAAAACCATTTCACGAAATTATGCATTCGCTCTTGCAAAAGCCTATGTGTTGCCCGTAAGTATCATTCGGTTTCTTTTTGCTCCTGTTGTCTTTATTGTTGCTGGGATTGTTCGACTCGTTTCTTGGACATGGGAAAAGCGAAAAAATGCGCGAGTGGAATCGTTTTCAGAAGATGAATTAGAAACGATGGTCGATTCAATTGAAGAGGACGGACTCATTGATGAAAAGAAAGGCGATCTTATTCGTTCTGCCATTTCTTTTTCAAGTACAAAAGCGTATGAAATTATGACCCCTCGCGTTGATGTCTTTGCCTTCAATATCGAAGATGATACCGAGGAACTTTTGCATCATCAAGATACGTTTTCATTTTCAAGGATTCCTGTATTTGATGGGACGATTGATAAAATTATTGGGATCTTGCCTACCAAGAAACTTTATCCTTACTTAATTAGTAAAGAAACACCCCCCATCGCTTCCTTGCTTAATGAACCGCTCTTTATTCCGCGAACCTTGCCGATTCAAGACGCGTTAAATTTATTTAAGACGAGCAAACGCCATATGGCCATCGTTGTGGATGAGCATGGTGGAACAGAAGGCATTTTAACGGTGGAAGATGTTGTTGAAGAGATTGTCGGAGAAATATGGGACGAAACCGATGATATTCTCGATCCCATTATTCAACAAAATGATCGTGAATATCTTATTGAAGGTCGTGTGAATATCGAAGATTTGTTCGATTTACTCGAACTTGACCTCCCTGAACATCTTGATTACGCCACGGTGAGTGGTTGGGTTTTAGATCAACTTGGACATTTTGCAAAAATTGGGGATGCCTTCACGTATGAAGGAATTTCCATTGAAGTTTTACAAGTCGATCAGTTCACCGTCGAAAAAATTAAAGTGACCTTACCCGAATCCGCAATTGAAGACGAAGAAGATTAAGGTAAGTGCGTGTTTATGATACAATAAACCGCGATGCGTTATCAAAACTGGCTCGAAAAAAATATTGCCGATTTATCGAATAAAACCTACGTCATTACCGGAGCAAGTGATGGGATTGGTTTGTTTTCTGCGTTGCAATTAGCATCACGTGGAGCCCATATTATTATGGCTTCTCGCAATGAAGCGAAAAATCAAAAAGCCATGGAACGCATTTACCGGGATGTTCCTCATGCTAAACTCACGTATGTTCATTATGATCAGTCGAGTTTTACCCACATTGATGCGTTTGTGAAAACGATGAAACAACATCATCCCAAAGTCGATGGTGTTTTATTGAATGCAGGGATTATTATGCCTCCCAAAGATCAAATGACTCCGGAAGGTTTTCCCTTAACGACCGGTGTGAATGCGATTAATGTTTATTATTTACTACGTGAGTGGTTAGGATTTTTAGATCAACATAATCAGGAAGTGAAACTGGTTTTTGTCGGGTCGTATTCCTCTTACAATACGCGTCTAAATGATCTAGAGGAATTACTCAATCCACGTTTATCACGCATGCAGCAATACGCAAAATCCAAATTAGCATTAGCCATGTTTCATCATGTTTTTCAAATGAATCTCAATCTATTTGATTTCCCGGTGCTTGATCATATCCACGCCTTACTCGTTCATCCTGGACTTGCTTCCACGAATATTACGCATTCACTCCCGAATAGTCTTGCAAAATTTGTAAATGGTTGGATTCGTTTTTGGAGCCAAGATGCAGAAGCTGGTGCGCTTTCTTTGACGTATGCGATGGGTCATCCTTTCACGGTTAATGGATCATTCTACGGACCGAATGGACCCGGGGAGCGCTTTGGATATCCGAAAAAATTAACGTTAAGACCGCACTTTTCTCAAGGAAGTGCCAAGTTTACCTATGCATTAGGAAAATATTTGAAAAAGGAGTTTTCGCATGTTAGAAGTGAGTAATGTTTCCCTTCAATTTGGGGGTCGCGTTTTATTTAAAGATGTTTCCGTTAGTTTTTCAAAAGGAAACTGTTATGGCATTATTGGGGCCAATGGAGCGGGTAAATCCACCTTTTTAAAAATTCTTTCTGGAGAAATTGAACCCACCGCGGGGGACGTATTCCGTGATAAAAAAGAACGTATTTCCATTTTGAAACAAGACCAAAACGCGTATGACACCTATACTGTAGTTGAGGCAGTCATGTTAGGTTATCCGCATTTAAAACAGCTACGTGAACAACTTGATGCCTTGTATGCCAAACCTGATTTTTCAGATGCAGATGGATTAAAAGCCGCTGATTTGGAAGCAGAATATTCCGATAAAGGTGGTTATGAAGCAGAAGCCAACGCCCGGAGCTTATTAAATGCGTTGGGTATTAAAGATATTTATCAAGATGAGTTAATGTCTGCGCTGGATAGTAAACAAAAAGTCAAAGTTTTGTTGGCCCAAGCTCTATTTGCCAATCCGGATATTTTAATTTTAGATGAACCGACGAATAATCTGGATGCCTTTGCTGCAAATTGGTTAGAAAATTTCTTATTTAACTTCGAAAATACCGTCATTATTGTGTCTCATGATCGCCACTTCCTTAATAAGGTTTGCACGCGTATTTTGGATGTTGATTTTGGAAAAATTTCCTTATTTGTGGGGAATTATGATTTTTGGTACGAATCAAGTCAACTTATTCAACAACAAATGAAAGATGAAAATAGTAAAAAAGAAACTCGGATGAAACAATTACAAGAATTCATCGCCCGTTTCTCTGCCAATGCAAGTAAATCCAAACAAGCGACATCACGTAAAAAAGAACTAGAAAAAATAACGCTAGAAGATTTACGACCCTCAACACGTCGATATCCTTTTATTGATTTCAAATTTGAAAAAGACTTAGGTCAAGATGTTTTGTTTGTGAAAGGCCTTGCAAAACAAGGATTATTTTCTCCTCTTTCCTTTGATTTATATCGCGGAGATAAAGTGGCCATCATAACCGATAACTCAAAACGGGCTTCGACCCTCATGAACATCTTAATGGGCCTTGAAAGAGCTGATCAAGGTTCATACAAATTTGGGATTACCGCACAACCTACGTATTTTGAAGTGGATCATCAAGCGTACTTTAAAGAAAAAGTCACACTCGTTGATTGGCTTCGACCCTATTCCAAAGATCAAGCGGAATCATATTTACGCGGTTGGCTTGGAAGAATGTTATTTTCTGGTGAAGAAGCCCTCAAAATGGCAACGGTGTTATCGGGTGGAGAAAAAGTACGTTGCATGATGGCAAAACTCATGTTAACGGCCGGAAACGTATTACTCATGGATGAACCGACGAACCATTTAGATTTAGAATCAATCACTGCTCTCAATAAAGGACTCATTCAATATAAAGGGGTTCTCCTTTTCTCTTCGCATGATCATGAATTATTAAATACGGTTGCCAATCGTATCTTCTACATTGATGAACATCGTTTTATTGACCGTCGTAGTTCCTACGATGAATTTATTGATTGGTTTAAAGATCAACCCGAATAAGAGTGATATTCGCTATAATAAACATAATCCTAATTTTAAGGAGTCGTAGATGAAGAAACGCTTATTATTCGGAGGACTAATACTTAGTCTACCGATGCTTATAGGATGTCAACCCGTTCAGACATCGACATTAAATTTATACACGGATCGCCATTATGAAGTCGATCAACAACTTTTTGATGCGTATGAAGAGGCAACAGGAATCACAATTCAAGTATTAAAAATGGATGCGGATGCCTTGATTACACGTTTAGAAAATGAAGGTGATGCCTCCCCTGCGGATCTTATTTTTTTAACCGATGCAGGACGATTAGGACGCGCAAAAAGTAAAGGCTTATTTCAACCGTTTGATGCCAATCTTCTTCCGGATAATTATCCGGAAAAATATACTGATACGGATAAGCACTGGTTAGCACTCACGAAACGGGCACGAGTATTGGTTTACCATCCTGACCGAATGGATGCCGACTCGTTATCAACCTATGAAGCATTAGCTTCGCAAGACCTCCGCATCGCGACGCGAAGTTCAGGTCATGTTTATAATCAATCTTTAGTGGCAAGTCTAGCACTTCTTTTGGGAGAAGAGGCGACAAAATCATGGTTATCAGGACTTATTGAACGCTTTGCCATCCGCGATCCGTTGACACAAAGTCGGCAACCTGTAGGGAATGACCGCGATCAAGCCAAAGCCGTCTTTGCCAATCAAGCCGATGTGGCGATGATGAATACATATTATATGGGACGCATGTTGACCTCCAGTGATCCTTTAGAAGTTGAGGTCGCTGAGACGCTTTCTGTCTTTTTTCCCAATCAGTCCACTACCGGTACGCATGTAAATATTTCAGGGATTGGACTTAGTGCAACCACGCCTAAACAAGAACAAGCCGAAGATTTCATTAAGTTTTTATTAGCAACCTCGTCCCAACGCATCTTCGCCGATGAAAATTTCGAATACCCAATCTTAAACGATATGGAACCTCACCCCTTACTGCAATCATGGGGTCCATTTGTGGAGCAAGATATTGATTTTTCAGCGATGAGTATCATGACTGAAACCGTGTATCCTTGGATGATTGAGGCAGGATGGAACTAAGAAAATCAACGCCTTTATCAAGTTTTCAACTCATTACGTTATTGCTATTAGGCGTGATGATTGCCCTTTTTATTTCCTTTATTGGAACCTTGTGGAGTCAACCACATCCATTATGGTTTTTATTTATCGAACAACAAGGTTTGGATGTGCTTGTCAATACGAGTTTACTCATGATTGGCAGTGCCCTATTAGCCATTGTATTTGCAATTATCCCTGCCTATTTTATGAGTTTATACCGTTTTCGTTTTAAAAAATGGGTAGAACTAGGCATGATGATTCCCCTCGCATTACCGAGTTATGTGTATGGTTATTTGTATGGTTCGATGACGAGTGTGACAGGTTTTCTTTATCCGTATTTTTCAGTGCTTCACCTTCGTGGAGCGATCTTTTTATTTGCTTTGTCGCTCTACCCCTATTTATATTTAGGGATGCGTGCGTTTTTAGTTAAACAACCGCAATCTCTCATTACGAATGCACAAACGTTAGGGTTATCAGAAAAAGAGCGATTTTTTAAAATCTTTTTGCCCTTATTAAAACCCGTCATCATTGGAAGTAGTGTCCTCGTTATGATGGAAGTGTTGAATGATTATGGATTAGTTTCCTACTTTGGAATCCCTGTTGTCTCAACGTCCATTTTTCAATTATGGTTTAATGGCAATGATTTAAACTCGGCAACCCGCCTTGCTGCGCTTGTGGTTATCGGCATTATTGCTTTTATTGGTTTTGAATCCTGGTTACGAAAACATCCCAAAAACACCTACTCAACAACCCAACTTCGCTCGATTCGTCAAATGCCACTTACGGGAAAACGTCGCTTCCTTTTTTGGGGATGGGTCGCGTTATTGACGCTCTTCTCGATCGGATTACCCGTCATTCAATTAAGCTTATGGTTCCTCCGGATGAATCCCAATGGTTTATTTCAAGAATTACTCCCTCCCCTTGTCAATACCCTGATCCTAGGGTTCACTGTCGCCTTGCTCATCATGTTTTTCGCCTTAATGGTTGCGAATGTGACACGTTATCAACATCGAAGATGGTATCGCCTTGTCAGTCGACTCTTTAGCATCGGATATTCTTTACCAGGTGTACTCATTGCCTTAACGGTGTTTCTTTTTGTGTTACCCCTTGAACGATTCTTTAGATCGATGGGTTTACCGTTCTCTTTTCGACTGACCACCGGAATCACGATCCTTATCATTGCCTTAGTTATTCGCTATCTTGCCATTGGCATTCAATTTGTAGAATCTTCCTACCAAAAAATTGGGACGAAGTTTACGTATGCAAGTTATTCTTTACAAAAAGGAAAATGGACAACCCTTTTCCGTGTCGATATGCCAATGATGGCCCAAAGTTTGGTCGCTGCATTACTTATTATTTTTATTGATGTATTCAAAGAACTTCCGATTACGTTATTTTTGCGCCCATTTAATTATCAAACCTTAGCCACGCGCTTATATCAATTCGCCAGTGATGAACAACTCGTTGAAAGTTCATTGATGATTGTGACATTATGGATTTTGACGGGTCTCGTTGTTTTTGGAGCGAGTCAACTTATGATAAAAGAGGATGCGTATGAGCTTAATCATTGATCACCTTAGTTTCCGATATTTTGTTGATAAACCGATTTTATCGGATTTTTCTTATCAATTTCACGATCAAGCCATTACGGCCATTGTGGGGCCTTCTGGGATTGGGAAATCGACCTTGTTTCAATTAATTCTTGGGTTTTTAAAACCCGATGAAGGTACGATTTCGCTTCAAGGCAAACTTCTTTCCACACCGACAATGGTTCTTCCAACTGAAAAGCGGGGGATTGGTGCCGTCTTTCAAGACTTTGCCTTATTTCCGCATTTAACCGTTTATGACAACATTGCCTTCGGTCTGAAAGGCTCGAAGCGTCTCCATCACCCTCATATCTTACAATTGGCCAAATTATTTCAATTAGAAGAGATATTATCGGCGTATCCATATCGCCTATCTGGTGGACAAATGCAACGTGTGGCATGTGCGCGTGCGCTTGCTCCACATCCTTCATTGATCTTAATGGATGAACCTTTTTCCAATTTGGATGAAACCCTCACGATACAATTACGTCAGTCTTTAAAGGCGTATTTAAAAGAAAAAAAGATGACGGCTATTATCATCACCCATGATGTAAAAGATACCGTAGACTTTGCTGATTTCTGTTTAACGATCAAGTAGATTTTGTCAATAAGCATATTGATTGTAAGCGGTATCATTTTCTTTTAACATTATGGATAGTAAGTAATATAAGGAGGATTTTATGTCAGATATTACCTTACAAGTTTGGGAGTTCGAACTCGTCTCCCACGTCCTGACACTCGGTTATGCCGTAATGGCTGCTGGGTTGCTTTACTTCTGGTTGACAATTCGTCAAAACTTACCGAAGTATCGCATGTCGAACGTTCTCTCTGTCGTTGTGTCGATCTCTGCTTTACTGTTGCTGTTTTTCCAACAACAAAGCTGGGTTGACTCCTACACACCCGTTCTTACCGGCGGTGTCGTCACGAGTTATGAATCGATTGGTACGTTCTCCAACGGTTTCCGTTATCTTAACTGGCTCATTGACGTCCCCAACTTATTAACGCAAATCTTATTCGTTGCGGCAATTAGTGGAGCAGCCTTCCGTAAGTATTGGCGTGATTTCACCCTTTATGGGATGCTCATGATCGTTACCGGTTACGTGGGTCAATTCTACGAACCAGGACGTACTGCAGGATCCGACTTAGTCTTATGGCTTGTCTGGGGTGGTATTTCAACCGTCTTCTATGTCTTCATTCTTATCACGATGACGAAAGTTATCGACGAAGGTGCGAAGAACATGAAAGGCAGCAAAATGGTTGGTATCTTCAAATTTATCAAACCATGGTTCTACATCACCTGGACGATTTATCCAATCGCCTACCTCATGCCAGCTTTATTCGGTGCAGGTATCGATTCGGTGGTTGTCGTTTCGCAACAAGTGTTATACACAATTGCTGACGTCACCTCGAAAATCATCTACGGGATTATGCTTAACACGGTTTCAACCTTCCTTTCACAAGAAGAAGGCTTCCAAGAAGCAGCCTAAACCCTTCCGATTCCAAACAAAAAGAACATCCGAGAGGATGTTCTTTTTTATTTTCTTTTAATTAAGAATCTTTTTCAAACTATCTTGATAAAGCGCGTAGATACGATCGGCCGCTTCCTCAATCGTTACGGTTTCATTATCAATGACATGGTCAATACGTGACAAATTTTTGGAGAGGAAACTAACGCGATCCCACGCGATGCGTTGTTTGGCGAATTGTAAGTCTTGTCCGCGAATGAGCATACGGTTAATGCGGGTGACTTCATTGGCTTCAATAAAAAAGGTGATGTAATGAGGATTGTTGAGACCGACAAACACTTTAAGACCATTGGGATCGACCGTGACGACTTTATGATCCCCTAATTCTTTAAACGATGTTCCGTAATGAAATTGATTATAAAACGTCGTTTCAACAAAGGCATCTTGTTTTTTGAGGGTTTCAAACATTTTTTCCGACACAAAATGATAATCGACCCCATCGATTTCGTTATGGCGAATGGGACGAGTGGTGTGGGTGACCACTTTTTGAATGTTGTATTTTTGAAGTAAGATTTTCGCAAGTTCAGTTTTTCCACTTGCAGAAGGTCCTGTAAGAATAATCATCTTGGTCTATATTATATGAAAAAGTGCGTTGAAATCATAGTCAAACCTTACTTGGTCAAAATGAGGATTATTTTTTCGGCTAAAAAAATGTTTTCACAATACGAAAGTTCGGGGCTAAAGGTTGCATTTACAACATATTTTAAGTATATTTTACTTGCTGTGTTGAAAAAGGTTTCACTCAGTAAAAAAAGAAAAGGAGAATCCTATGATAATTGGGAAATTTGATCCGTTAAAGCAACAACGCTTTACTGTTCTTGATGAAACAGGCAAAATCGTCAACCCTTCATACGAACCGAAAATCGATGAAGCGACGCTCTTAAAGATGTACCGTACGATGAAGTTGGCACGTATTGCTGACATTCGTGCTTTACAATATCAACGTCAAGGTCGCATGCTTACTTTCGCACCTGTGCAAGGTCAAGAAGCTGCGCAAATTGGGACGATGGCTGCCCTTGATAAAAATGATTGGATTTCACCGGCATTCCGTGAACACGCGGCGATGCTTTATCATAATGTTCCCTTAGAAAATATTTATCTTTATTGGTTTGGGAATGAACGTGGTTCACGCGTTCCTGATGATGTGAATGTTTTACCCGTTAACATCCCGATTGGTTCTCAATATGGCCATGCGGCAGGGTTAGCCTATGCTTCAAAGTTACTTAAAAACAATCAACAAGTGGCTGTCACCTATATCGGTGACGGTGGTACTTCTCACGGAGAATTTTATGAAGGGCTCAACTTTGGTTCGACCTTTAATGTTCCGATGATTGGGATTATCCAAAACAACCAATGGGCGATTTCAACGCCACGTCGCAAAGCCACGAAAGCGGCGACGCTTGCGCAAAAAGCCTACGCGGTTGGGATTCCTGGTATTCAAGTCGATGGAAATGACGTCTTAGCCATGTACGCCGTGGTCAAAGAAGCGGCTGAACGTGCTCGTAAAGGCGAAGGACCGACCTTAATCGAAGCCTTCACCTATCGCCTTGGGCCGCACACGACCTCCGATGACCCAACCATTTATCGTAAAAACGAAGAAGTGGAAGAATGGAAAAAACGTGATCCTCTCATTCGTTTCAAAGCCTACATGGAAGCGAAAAACTTATGGGATGACAAAAAAGAAGCCGCGCTTGATGAAGAATTAGAAGCCCATGTGAAAGCAACGTTTGAAAAAGTTGAAAAAGAAGGACCGGTTGTGTCCGTCGATGAAGTCTTTGATCATACGTTTGCGACATTAACGGATGACTTAAAGGCACAAAAAGCGCAATACATCCAATACGTGAAAGAAACGGAAGGTAAATAAACATGGCAGAAATGACCTTATTACAAGCCATTAATACCGGTTTGTTTGAACAAATGCGAAAAGACAAAACCGTGGTCGTCTTCGGGGAAGACGCCGGTTTTGAAGGGGGCGTGTTCCGCGTCACCAAAGGTTTACAAGAAGAATTTGGCGAATTACGTTGCTTTGATACGCCTATTTCCGAAGCTGGGATCATCGGGAGTGCCATTGGGATGGCCATCAATGGATTAAAACCAGTTGCCGAAATGCAATTTGATGGCTTTATGTTTAATGGATATAACCAACTTGCCGTACACGCGGCACGTATGCGTAACCGTTCCCGTAGCCGTTTCACCGTCCCTATGGTTCTCCGTGTTCCCATGGGTGGTGGTATTCGCGCGTTAGAACACCACTCCGAAGCGATTGAAGCACTCTTTGCTCACATTCCGGGATTAAAAGTGGTTTATCCATCTACACCTTATGATGCCAAAGGCTTACTTGCCTCTGCCATCCAAGATCCAGATCCGGTCATTTATTTAGAACCAAAGAAAATTTACCGTGCGTTTAAACAAGATGTCCCTGAAAATGAATATCTTGTTCCCATCGGTAAAGCCAAAGTGTTCTACGCAGCGAAAGATCCGAATTTAACGGTTGTCAGCTGGGGTGCCATGGTCCACGATGCCGTCAAAGCCGTCCGTGCATTAGAAGCGGAAGGTGTTCGTGCCGAAGTGATTGATCTTCGTACCATTTCTCCAATTGATTATCCAACCATTTACGAATCCGTTCGTAAAACCGGTCGTCTCATTGTTGTTTCCGAAGCGGTAAAATCCTTCGGGGTTGCTTCTGAAGTCATTACCCGTGTCACAGAAAACTGCTTCTTATCGCTTGAAGCGGCACCTGCTCGTGTCACTGGATGGGATATTACGGTTCCGCTTGCCCGTGGTGAATATCACCATATGCCAGATGTCAAACGTATTAGCTACGATATTAAAAAACTCATGGCGTTTAAACTTTAAGGAGGCCAACCATGTACGATTTTAAATTTACGGATATTGGTGAAGGACTTCACGAAGGCCAAATTTTAAAATGGTTTTTCAAAGTCGGTGACACCGTGAAAGAAGGCGACACATTATGTGTGGTCGAAACGGATAAAGTCAACGCCGAAATCCCTTCACCTGTCTCGGGTGTCTTAACCAAATTAGGGGCCGATGTCGGGCAAACGATTCACGTCGGTGAAACGCTTGTCATCATTGATGAATCGGGTAAAGGTGCACCTGCACCCGCACCCGCTCCTGCAGTAGAAGCTCCAAAAGCGGCTGCCCCTGCTGCTCCTGAAGTGAAAAAAGAAAAAACCGAAGAAAAGGGAGCCGCAGTCGTTGGTGAAGTGGTTGTCAGTGATGAAGTCATCGCCTCTAGCAATGAAGGTTTTGAAAATAACGAAGCCCCAGCCCCTGCAACCTCTGGCAAAGTTCTTGCCACACCCGTTGCGCGCAAAATGGCGGCTGATCTTGGAGTGAACCTCGTTTCCCTTAAAGGAACGGGCGAACATGGACGTATTATGAAGGCCGACATTTTAGCGGCTGCTAAATCTGTTCCACAAGTTTCGACGAATACTTCGGCACCTGCGGCGAGTGCGCCAGCGGTTTCCATGGCGATGCCTGCCCTTCCCAAAGATGGCGTTCGTCGCGTGAAGATTTCGAAATTACGTCAAGCGATTGCCAAATCGATGAATACTGCGAATACGCTCATTCCTTCGACGACGTTAATGGATGAATTTGATGTCAGTAAACTCGTTGAATTCCGCGCCTCGCAAAAAGATAAACTTCTTGAAAAAGGGGTCAAACTTACCTACTTACCTTTCATTGTCAAAGCGGTGACGATGGCTATTCAAGAATTCCCAGTTTTCAATGCGTCCTTTGACCACGAAACGGAAGAAATTGTGTACAAAGATTTCATTAACATTGGTCTTGCCGTGGATACACCCGATGGATTAATTGTTCCCAACGTCAAAAACGCGGACAAAAAATCCATTGTGACACTTGCCAAAGAAATTGAAACCTTAGGCGCAGCAACGCGTAACCGTACGGTCAAATTAGAAGACCTTTCCAATGGAACGTTCTCAATTACAAATTATGGTACCACCGGGATTAAACTCGGAACGCCGGTGATTAAGCATCCTGAAGTGGCCATCCTTGGTGTTGGTAGCATTTATAAAAAACCCATCGTGGAAAACAATCAAATTGTGATTCGCGATGTCTTACCCTTATCCTTAACGATTGATCACCGTATTATTGACGGTGCTGACGGGGGTCGCTTCCTCTTGAAAGTGAAGGAACTTCTTGCAGATCCAATGCAAATTTTCCTCTTCTTGAGTTAATATGGCTACCTTTGATGTCATCATTGTCGGGGGTGGTCCTGGCGGCTATGTCGCAGCCATTAAAGGCGGTCAACTCGGCCTAAAAGTCGCCATTGTTGAAAAAGATAATGTCGGTGGCGTTTGCCTTAACTGGGGCTGTATTCCGACCAAAACCTTATTAAAATCTGCCAAAGTCTATGAAACGTTTAAACACGCCAAAGACTATGGTATTGATGTTCAAGACGGTTCCTTTGCTGTGAACTTTCCTGAAATGATTAAGCGCAAAGATGGCGTGGTGCGTCGTCTGACGGGTGGGGTTGCTGGATTACTCAAGAAAAACGGTGTCACCTTACTCAAAGGTTATGGTGAAGTTACTTCCGCGACAACCGTGAAGGTCGGTGAAGAAGAACATACCGCAAAAAACATCATTCTTGCCACAGGCGCTACACCTATTCTTCCTCCTTTACCTGGAGTCAAGGAAGGGTATGAACGCGGCTTTGTGTTAACAAGCAAAGAAATTCTCGATCTAAAAGAACAACCCAAAGAACTCGTCATCGTCGGTGGCGGTGTCATTGGTCAAGAGTTTGCTACTGTATTTAATGCGATTGGGACAAAAGTCACGATCATTGAACGTATGGATAAAATTCTTGTCCCGGTTGATGATGAAATTCGCACCCTTTTCCATAAGAAAATGGAAAAAGATGGTGTCACCATCTTAACCTCTGCATCGGTGACTGCGATTACAGAAACTGGCGTGACCTATGAGAAAGAGGGTCAAACGGTTACCGTTGCTGCTGATAAAGTCTTAATGGCCGTCGGGATGCGTCCGAATGTGAATAGTTTTGCTTCGCTCAATCTTGCGATGGAAAAAAGCGGCGTTCAAGTCAATGAATTCATGCAAACCTCCACACCCAATGTGTATGCGATTGGCGATGTCATTGGTAAATACATGCTTGCCCACGTGGCTAGCCATGCGGGTTTAGTTGCCATTCAACACATCTCAGGGGATTCCCACATGAAAATGGATTTCAAAGTCATTCCCAGTGGTATTTATACCTTCCCAGAAATTGCAATGGTGGGTTTAACGGAACAAGAAGCGAAAGCGCAAGGCTTAAACTATAAGGTTTCAACCTTCCCGCTCATCGCCAATGGGAAAGCCATGGGTGAAAATGAAAAAGAAGGGTTAATCAAAGTCATTGCCTCGCAACCGTATAATGAAATTATTGGTGTGCATATTTATTCAGTGACCGCGACGGAAATGATTACCGAAGCGTCCTTAGCCATCAATTTAGAAGCAACGGCCGAAGAACTTGCTCATACCATCCATCCCCATCCGACTTTATCGGAAATGATGATGGAAGCTGGCTTCGGGATTCTTGATAAGCCGATTCATTTCTAAAAAGAGATGCATGTACTAAAAAAGCCATCCGATCGGATGGCTTTTTCTTTATTCAAACAAACAACTGAGAATATTTTCTTGCGTGATTTTCAAGAAGTAATCATCAAGGGGCATCGTCGATAACATCCCTTCAATCGCAGATCGTTCAAAAGGAATGTTGATGAACGCCTTTTCAAGGGTATCAATGTCTTTGGTTCCTAAGAAGTCACCAAAGATTTTACACGCGGTAATGCGGCCATTATCAACATTGAAACGGAAGGAAACGCCACCACCTTCATACCGACCGTATTTTTCAAGGGAAAAGGCAGGAGATTGACCATAATTCCAATCCCATGTGGAAAATTTCTTTTCCACAAGTTCGTTTATTTTAGCTAAATCGTGGGGGGTTAATTCATATACAAAAGGTTTCACATCATCCGTCTTTAAAAGTTGCTTCAATAAAGTCATTTTAAAGTCTTTCATCGAAGGAACATTTCCTTGGAAATACGGTTTAATATTGGTGACGCGGGAACGGACACTTTTAATCCCTTTGGATTCAATTTTATCGGGTTTAGGGTTAAGAATTTTTCCTAACATCGTTAAATCGGCATCAAAAAGAATCGTGCCGTGATGAAGAAAACGGTGACCATGAAACGCTTGGGCGTTGCCTGAGATTTTCATGCCTTCAACAAGAATATCGTTACGGCCACCAAATTCTGCAGGAACCCCATAGGATTGAAGAGCGGCAATAACGGGATCAGTGAATTTTCGATAGTTATTGACGTTATCTTTGGTGGTATTGGTGATAAAGGAAAAATTGAGGTTTCCAAGATCATGGTAAACCGCCCCACCTCCTGTGATACGGCGAACGACTTTTACCGCATGCTCTTTCACATACTGATCATTGACTTCCTCAATCGTATTTTGATTGCGGCCAATAATGACACTGTTGGCGTTTTGCCATAAAAAAATAAAGTCTTCATCGGTGGGTAAATACTTTAAGACGTATTCTTCAAGCGCCAAATTAAAACGTGGATCGAGTGATTCATTTAAGATCGTTTTCATTTTTTTACCTCTTTCAAATTTTAGGGGAATCCAAAAAATTTATCAATCATATCACTTTTTTAAAAAAAGATGTCACTTTTATAATTTCAATCACTATTAAGAGGTAAAGCCTAAGAAGAAAGGAGGTATCGAACATGGCTGAAAATTTAAAAGTACTGACTCGCCAAATGGACGAAATCACCCGTCGTTATAAGACGGCAAAGGTGCAAGTGATGTTATATCAACCCACCAAGGATCCGAACCTGTTAAGTCTGCATACGATGAATGTCCAATTTATCGAAGCGTTCCATTATGTGCTAGATTCCATGATTCCTGAAAATCGAGAAATTATCATTAAGGATTTCTTAAATCCCCAGGAACACTACTGGTGGTTTGATTTGTATGCTCGTAGTACGTACTACCGGCAAAAAAACCGTGCTTTACGTGAAATCTTGAAGTTCCTCGGGCAATGAGCATTCGGCTCGTTATCGCCATGACTCTCGCTGTCGGGGGAATTGGTTTTGAATATGATCCGGGAACGGGGAATGATATCAGTCGATATCAAAATACGCAAATTGTTGTCAGCGATGGGATTGATGCCTATCAAATTCAATTTCAGTATGTGCATACCTTTGCGACCAGTTTTACCTTGACGATACGAATTCATAATACGTTGTATCAAAATGTATTAATTTATACGCAAAAATTTGCTTCTCCTCGTACCGTTCAACGTTCCATTACGGTGCCTGCGTATTTGGTGCATCGGCAAACCGAATGGCGTTTAAGTGGCAGTTCCACCTCCTTGCAGCGGCAATGGGTTTTAACCTCACAACCACGCCCACAAGAAACTTGGACGCTTTATCAACATACCCAATGGGTATCGCAAGCCTCCCAGATGAGGATTAATCAAATTGGCGAAGTTGTCACCATCAAAGAACATGTTTTATTCCATGGCATGCTTCCGAAATTAATGTATGAATACTATGGCATCTTTCATGTTCATCCCTTGACATTAACATGGTTAACGATGCCAGAAGAATGGTTTTCCCGTATCCATGCTTACCTCTTAATAGCCTTTCATCCTGCGTTTGAAGATTTCACGTTGCATGATGAAGGGGATGTCATCATTCCGTTAATGATTTCCGCGCAGCAAAATACCATTCAATTTTCATTTCCCACCCTCTACGTGAATCCGGCGACGTTACGGATGAGTGATCTCCCACTTGAGGGATATGTTGCCACGAATCATCTTTATTTTCCCATCCATCAATTTCACGAACTTCAAACGATTTCGATGACCCTTTTAATTGAAATCAAACACATTGTGGAAGGGATTATTCGCTATCCCTTTCTCTACGAGGCCTTAAATCCATTACTTGGTCCTTGTCTACTAAGTCAATATTGTGTGAGAATTCCTTATGCTTAATTTGCTCATGACAATCATGGTCTGGCTTTTATCCATGAGTATGTTTCAATGGACAATGATTCATGAAACTATCCGCCAGAATTTTGCCTTAATTACCCCAACCTTAATGCAGCAAACGGTTCGGTTTGAATGGGTAAGCAACACGATGATTGCTTATTTTGATTCAGAATATGTTGCTAACCTTATCCCTGAATTTTTTGAGAAAAACTATACGTCCTTTCGTACCTTGTACTCGTTTGCTTTCTTTTATGAAAAAGAAGAAGAACTATGTTCGGTTCAATGTGATTATGTGACGATTTCACTCACCTATGAAAATGCCACTCAATCGTTTTTGCTAGCACGGAGTTTTCAACTCTATGGCCCGTGATAGCGATCGTGCCAAAGAGGTGATTGAAAGCTCTTTTCTAGCCTCCTATTTATTTCAAGAAGACATTACTGATATTACCTTTAATGGTCAGCATCTTTATGTTCAATCCACCCGTCAAGGACGCTTTGCTACGGGGATTGAATTGAACTATGAAACGGTTTATGAATGGGTAAAACAACTTGCAAACCTTATGAATGTTCCTTTTAACTATTCTGAACCCTTGCTTGATTTATCCATTGATCGTTATCGCCTTTTTGCCGTGGGTCCTTCCGTTGCTCGCAAAGGATTTGAACGAACCGTCACGTTCGCTTTACGCATTCATCATCACCTCCATGCGATTCCTTCGTTATTTCTTAAAGAAGGTTCCCCGTGGTTGGCACTTTTGGATATTTGTATCCAAAAACGATTTTCTATCGTAATTTCTGGCATGACCGGTGTCGGTAAAACACAATTACAAAAAGAAATACTTTCACGTTTATCGCCCTCAACACGTATCATCGTCCTCGATAACATCCTTGAATTAGATGGCTTAGAGTTAACCCATCTTGATGTGACGATGTGGCAACACCGACCGAAAACCGGATTAAACATATTAATTGAAGCGGCACTCCGTTCTCATCCGGATTGGTTACTTATCGCTGAATCACGGGGAAGAGATTTTATCCATGTCTTAAATTCGGTGATGACGGGACATCCGATTATTACCACCCTCCATAGTGAATCCCTTCTCTCTACGGATCAACGTATGATACGCATGATTTTAATGGATGATCAAACCGTACCTCTTGAACTTTTAACCCGCGATATTCAAACCCATTTTCCCGTTCTTATTCATTTAAAGAAGTCATACACAAAACCAATTGAACGTTGGATTGAAGGGATTCAAATCCGGTACTTAGACCAAATCTTTTCTTTTTTTGATACGGATTCAAATGCCCAATTTCAAGCGAAAATAGAGGAACTAATATGCTTATTGTCATGACCTTAAGTTTATGTTTAGCGCTCATTCATTTTGGTTTAATTGGGCACTTGACCTATGCTCTCATCGTTCTTGTATCCTCTTTGCTATTTGGATGGTTAAGTTGGAAAAAAGTCAAACAGTATCAACAGGTACAAGAACGGTTTCATACGATGTATTTTTTTCTGTTGAATTTGTGGATGAATACAAGCTTAAAAGGTCATTTATATGAAGCGTATCAAGATACAAAACGCCAATTATCGCCAAAAACAGAAAAAATATTTTTATCCTATGAAACCAATGAAATTTTTCAAACGTTGCATGAATTACAAGCGTATTTTACGTTCTCCCTTTATCCGATTGCGTTACAAACCTTACGTTTCTATGAGGAGAAAGGCGGTGACATTATGTCGATGAGTGATCGTCTATTAAAACAATTAAGAACCGAAGAAAGTCAGCGTAGGGAAAAAGAACAAGCCCTTCGAAAGATGGGGATGCAATTTGTCGTGTTATGGTTGCTCAATCTCTCCATTTTAGGATTGGCATATTTGGTTTTAAATTCATTATTTTTAACCATGGCCCAAGGGGTAATATTTCAAGGATTTTTAACGTGCTTTTTTATGTACATTGGTGGATCAACGTATCTTTGGATTCATCAACATCTTGCGTATGAATAAGTCATTATTATCGTGGGTCTTTGATGCAAAACGACGTTGGATAAGTCTTTTGATTATTGTGGGTGCAAGTAGTTTATTTATTGTCATCCCTTGGCGCTTAGTAGCGTTGTTGGTGATGGTGATTGTTAGTGTTTATTTGCTTTATGCTTCCATGAAAAAAGATGAAGAACAAGCTCAGTTAAAACGTCGTTATGAACAACAATTTCTTTTGATATTCCGCTACTTTCAAATTTTGCTGCAACAATCGTTAACGGCCTATCAAGCGTTAAAAACATTATTAGCCTATGTTGAAGATCCGCTCCATCATGAACTCGCACTCTTTTTGGTGCATATGGATCAGGATAAGTCCATCGCACCGTATCGTCAGTTTGCATCCACGTTTGATTCCATGATGGTTGAACAAATTTTGCTGAGTATGTATCAACTTGATTTACAAGGGGGTGATGGGATGAGTTTATTTCACTTTCAATATTTGTTTGATCAAATCGATCGGCAAACACAAGAAGAAGCAATGCGGCAATTTCATGATAAACTGCAACAGTCAACGAGTCTTGTGATGATTGGCACGGGCTTATTAGCGTTTCTATTTTTAATCGGTGTCATCGATCTCATGGTGGGCTTATTGTATGGCGCATAAAATTGCGGTTATGTTTTCGGTTATTTTTGTCTTTCAACTCCTATTAATGATGGGAGACATTACCGCGATCCAAGTGATTCAATCCGAGATGCAAGCCCATGCTGTCACACTCGTTCATGAAATTGCTTTAAAAGGGCGTCTTGATCAAGCGATGATGGATCGGGCTGCGGAACGGGGATATACCTTGGTTTGTCTGGTTAACTGTCTTCCACAATTTGGGGATACACTTACGTTTCAATTAACGATAACGTATGACCCCATGGTCTTAAGCGATCAGCCACTTTTCTTGCAACTCACGCGGGATGCTGTGGTTGGTGTGTACTATTAGAAAGGAGTCCTATGGCAGAACTCAAAGGGCAAATTCTGGGTGTTCTGCTTGTCTTAACGATTTTTGGGGCGATGTCTGTCGCCTTTACAGGAATCTTTAATACAGCAGCCAGCAACGTCGCCAACCAAGTTTCCGAAACATTCTACGTCTAAACTAAGGGAGCGAGGAAACTCGCTCTTTTTTTTATGTGTTTTTCGTTGCGATTATCATTGTGCTATGATAATATTTTAATCGCGCTAAGCATTGCCTACTTAGCTCAGCGGTAGAGCAACCGGCTGTTAACCGGTTGGTCGAAGGTTCGATCCCTTCAGTAGGCGCCATGGCCCGTTGGAGAAGCGGCTTAACTCACTACCCTTTCACGGTAGCATTCATGGGTTCGAATCCCATACGGGTCACCAACACGATCGTAAAAGCTAGGAAATCCTGGCTTTTTTCTTTTTTCGGAACCGCTTTCAAAAAAATGTTGTAAAAAATGAAAAAAAGCGTGCTACATTAAAATTAACATTTTTAAAAGGGGGATTCGATATGGGAATTTTTTTCCTTTCCATCGAAGAATTATCAACACAGATTGATAATCTTTGGATCTTAGTCGCTTCTGTTTTAGTCTTTTTCATGCAAGCAGGGTTTGCACTCGTTGAAAGTGGGTTCACACGACAAAAGAACAGTGCCAACATCATCATGAAAAACATTCTCGACTTTTTAGTCGCGAGTTTAGTGTACTACTTTGTTGGGGTGCATCTCATGTATCCAGGAAATTCGTTTTCGGAGACGGATATTATTTTTCAAACCGTCTTTGCAGGAACCGCGGCTACGATTATTAGTGGATCCGTTGCAGAACGAATGAAGTTTTCCTCGTATATTGTCCTAAGTTTTTTAGTAACATTACTCATTTATCCCATCAATGGTTTATTAACGTGGGGGGGTGGATTTCTTGGTTCTATGGGTTTTCTTGACTTTGCAGGCAGTTCGATTGTGCATGCAACGGGTGGGTTTATTGCATTAGGTTTTGTTATCATTCTCGGTCCGCGCATTGGTAAATATGTGAACGGGGAATCCAAAATTATTTTTGGTCATAGTTTAACTTTAGCTGCGCTCGGTATCTTTATTCTTTGGTTTGGTTGGTTTGGTTTTAATGGCGGTTCCACGTTTGGTATTACTGGTGAAAATAACGCTCTTGTTGGGCATGTGTTTGCGACGACCAATATTGCTGCCGCTGCGGGGGGGATTGCTGCCTTAGCCTTTACGTGGATCAAAGATAAGCACGCTTCCATTGGTGCCACGATGAATGGTATCTTGGCAGGGTTAGTCGGTATTACTGCAGGCGCAAATGTTTTGAGTACCGTTGATGCCGTGATTGTTGGGGTCGTGACAAGTTTAATCGTGACGATTTCGATTGATGTGCTGGATAAAAAATTAAAAATTGATGATCCTGTCAGTGCCATTTCTGTCCATGGTGTCGGTGGATTTATTGGAACCTTGTTTGTTGGTATTTTCCATCCTACGGAGGGATTAATTGCCGGTCAATTCTCCTTATTTGGAGTGCAACTGCTTGGAGCCCTGGTGATTATACTCATCTCGTTTGTTTCAGGATTACTGATCGCACTTACGATGAAGAAGACTATTGGCATTCGTGTCAGTGAACAAGAAGAAGTGGAAGGGTTGGATATTCACGAGCACAAGACTTCGAGTTATCCCAACTTTACGATTTCTAATACGCAACGAAGCGAATAACAAAAAAACATCCATCACGTTCGATGGATGTTTTCTTTATTCAGTGGCGCTAATCTCCCATAAATGATGACTTGGATCAAAAACGGAGAGATGATTTTTATGCAATTCATAAAGATAGTTTTCTTTTTTTAATTCATCAAGAATTGATAGAAATAATTCCATAGGAACCTGAAGATGTACGGAGGCTAATCCTAAACGTTGACGATCTTCTGAGTTGGCTTTTTGACGATTCCATGTATTTAAACCCAGATGATGATGGTAATTATCATAGGCCATAAAAGAGGCCATCGGGCCGAATGCGAACATTTTATCCATTTTTAATAACTGATAAAAATGCTCATGATTTGGAAGTTGATCGACGTAGAAATGGACATGACCCAAAACGACGCGAGGGTGTGAATGAACCTGGGGTGCTAAGTCAATTAGTGCATTCACATCTAATGGTTCTGTGACCATCGTCCATTGATAGTCAGGATCTTTTTTCCACGCGATTTTGGGACGATCCCAATAAATTTCAATGCCGTTACCTTCAGGGTCCGATAAATAGACAGCTTTTGAAACAAGATGGTCCGCAAAACCTTCCATGGGAATATGGGCTTGATGTAAATGGAGAATCATCCAGCCAAGTTCTGATTCGGTAGCAACACGCCATGCCGCATGATATAAACCCAGTTGCGTGTGCTTTGTTGCATTTGACTTTTTAAGCGTAAGTAAGGGTTTATCATACCCGAGAACGTTCCTATCCAACGATTTCTGAAGGACGTTTAACTTAAAAATATCCTGATAAAACGACGAGACTTTTTCAAGATCTTGAACGTTTAATGTTAACGATTCGAGGGTAATCATGTTCATGAACGGAGCGTTTTTAAAGCTTCTCCCCATGCTTTGACTTGTTTAAATAGATTGGTGACATTGGCTTTATGATAGTCTTGTGGCGCAAATTCAGACCAGTTTTTAAAATCTACATTCATTAAAAATGCAACGTGGGTACGAACATCGGCAACTTGTAATTCGCCTAATATTCCACGAAGATGTTCGGTAGCACGGGCGCCGCCTAAACCACCATAACTGACAATCCCAGCGACTTTATTCGCCCATTCATCACGAAGATAGTCGATCGCATTCTTTAAGGAGGCGGGAATACTGTGATTGTATTCGGGGGTGACAAAAATAAATCCATCCAAGGCCTTAATCGTCGCTTGAAACGTGGCAAAATTCTTCGGTTCACCTGTTCCTAATAAGGGAAGTTCAAATTCCTTTAAGTCCACTAAAGATAAGTTTAAACTGCTATCTATTCCTTGGGTTTGAATCCAAGAGGCAACTTGCGGACCGACACGACCTTCTCGGGTACTCCCGATAATAATTCCAATATTTAACATCGTGCTCCTTTCACTATAAAATAGTTAGTAAATATTGATATGTTACTTATTATACACAGGTAACTTACTTTCGTAAAGTCAATTACTTAAAAATAGTGTATGATGATGGTATGTCAGAAATGTGTCCAAAATTTGAACGTGCGAGTGGCCTTATCGGAAAACGATGGGTTCATTTAATTTTATTTTCCTTGATGGAAGGACCTAAACGATTTAATCAAATTCAGGATGAAGTTCACATTACTGCGAAAATGCTTTCTGAACGTTTGAAATATTTAGAAGAAGAGAACGTGATTGAACGCCATGTTTATGCAGAAACACCCGTACGGATTGAATATAGTCTTACCCAAAAAGGTCATGAACTAAAACCAATTATTGATTCCTTATCTTTTTGGTCAAAAGCGTGGTATTAAAGGAGAACACCCATGAAAAAAGTCGCCATATTAGTCGCCGATTTTTATGATGATAATGAACTCTATTATCCTTATTACCGGCTTCAAGAAGCGGGATTTAAAGTCGATCTTGTCGGGGCAATTGCCAGTCATGCTTACAAAAGTAAACATGGAATGATTGCCACGAGTGATGTTGCAGCAAAAGATGTTAAAGCGGATGATTATGTTGGTTTAATGATTCCAGGCGGATTCTCACCGGACTATATGCGTCGATCCTCGGATATCGTCGCCTTTGCTAAACAATTTGCTGACGCTAAAAAACCGATGGCAGCGATTTGCCATGGTCCATGGTTATTAGCGTCTGTATGCGATTTAAAAGGAAAAAGACTGACCAGTTATTATTCCATTAAAGACGATGTTGTCCATGCAGGGGCCCACTATGTGGATGAAGCCGTTGTCGTGGATGGCAATCTTGTAACCTCGCGAACCCCCAAAGATTTACCGGTATTTTTACCTGCATTTATTGCATTATTAACGCGTTAACGAAGTTGAAACCGTGCGTCATCAATGATCGGAGAAGGATAATCTTTTCCGATGATGCATTGGGCTAAGTTTTGTTGAAGATCATTCATCGTCCAAGGTTGATAAAGTTCGGGTGTTGGAACCTTTTTTAATGCGGGAATCCAATGACGAATATAATCACCTTTGGCATCGTATTTTTTTAATTGTAAGCTCACATTAAAAACGCGATCTTCCCGAGGATCATTGCCAACACCTGCTAAATATTGCCAGTTTCCATAGTTACTACTCACATCAAAATCAAGTAGGAAATGTTCATAAAGCGCGGCACCCCATCGCCAATCGAGGTGAAGACCGTGCACGATAAAACTCGCCACATTTTGTCGCCCACGATTCGACATCCAACCCGTTTGATAAAGTTCTTGAAGGTTGGCATCGACCATTGGATAGCCAGTCTTCGCTTCCAAAATGGCTTGTTCATACGGATGATGCGCATGACCGGAATAGGGTTTATTTTTTGTACCCCGTAAAAAGAAGAATGTATTACCGTGATGTAAATGTAAAAAATAAAAATAATCACGCCATAGGAGTTCAAACCAAAGCCAGTACGTTGATTGATTTTTTTCAATGGTTTTTTCGACCTTTTTGAGCTCCCAATAAATCATTCTTGGGGAAAGACATCCTAAGGCAAGATAGGGTGAAAGTTTACTAGAATCCTCAAATTTAAGCATGTTGTTGCGAGTCAATTTATACGTAAGTACATGTTGATTGGTGAAAAAATAATCATGAAGATGTTTTAATCCTGCGTCTTCCCCGGAATCAAACCATACGGGTTCGGAGAAAGGAATTCCATCTTCTTCAAAGGCCATTGATGCAGAAGGTTTGTGAGGAGATAAGGATGGAATGAGCGGACGAACTTGAATATTTTTTTCAATGCGCATGCGGGCATCAGTAAAGCGAGAGGGAAGATCTTTCATCAAAAACGGGTAATCGCTCGGATGAAGTAACGATTTACTTGCATACCGTTTTAGGTGAGAGGGTTTAAAAAGTTCAAGCAGCGAATTTTCTTTTTGCTTTTCTTCAGAACCGGGTTCGAGTGACGTAAACCATGTCTCGACATGAACCGATTTGATGAAGGTTTGTAACGTAGGGGAATGAATATCATTAAACACAAGAAGCGGTATGTTTTTTTCTTGAAGCGACTTTTTTAAGACGGCTAACGCGTGGTGTAAAAATTGCTCCCGCATTGTGCTCTTTTTTGTGAAACCAAAAGGGGAAAGGCTGTCGATATCACGACGTAGAAATAGTCCAATGATAGGTAACGAACTTTGTGATGCAGACCATAAACCAGGATGGTCATGCACCCGTAAATCGTTTTGAAAATAGACGATATTGACCTTAATGGACATGATGAAGGGCCGTTTCTAATAATTCTTTTTTTAACGTGTCATCCATCTTTTCCCAAACCTTGACCATCATGGACATGCGGGGATTCCGTTGGAGAGTTGCTTTCTTCTCGTGAATAAATTGCCAATAGAGGCTATTGAATGGACATGCTTTTTCCCCTGTTTTCAACGTGACTTGATAGTCACATTGATCACAGTAATTGGACATCTTGTGAAGATATGCTCCGGAGGCAATATAAGGTTTAGTGGACATCATCCCCCCATCGGCAAATAACCCCATACCAATGACATTGGCGGCAACAATCCACTCAAAGGAATCAATATACATTTCATTGAACCAGCGATTGATATCCTGAGGGGATATCTCCGCAAGATTCGCATAATTACTCAACACCATTAAACGTTGAATATGATGGTTATACCCATGATGAATCGTTTCTTGAAGGGTCGAGGATAAACAGTTCATGTTGGTTTTACCGTCATAGAAAAAGTCCGGTAGAGGTCGCTCATGTTGAAAATAATTAAGGTGAAGATAACGTGGCCCTTTTTGAAGGTAGACGCCACGTACATATTCTCGCCATCCTAAGATTTGGCGAATAAAACCTTCCACAGCAGATAATGGAGCAAGCCCTTTATGGAATGCTGTTTCGGCATGAAGAACAACTTCCCGAGGACTTAATAAACCTAAATTGATTGCAGCAGACAATAAGGAATGTGACATCCACGGATCATGTTGTTGCATCGCGTCTTGGACTAAACCAAAGGTAGCAAGGCGATACGTCACAAAATGGTCTAGCATGGTAAGCGCATCATCCCGCGTCACCGGATAATTAAAAGCATCAAGCGAGCCGGGATGGTCGGGAAAATGATTTAAAACCCATTGCGACCAATGCGTTGTTATCGTATCGGGGGTAAAGGTTAATCGGGGGACAAGATAATCCCCTTTATACCCCGAACGATTTTCACGATCAAAAGAATACTGACCTCCTAAAGGCTCCCCTTTTTCCATCAGAATGTTAAATCGTTGACGAAATTGACGGTATAACGGATCGAGTTTCCAATTTTTTTGCGGAGGTAATAACGTTGGCCATTCCGAAGCAAGAATAAAAAAAGTAGGGTCGGGTAATAAGTTAATAGAAATATTATTTAACCATGCCTTTTCATAAAAATTCGTCGGTTCAAAACCATAAAGTGCGTCTTGACCTTGTAAGGCTTCAGGGAGAGTTGATGCATCAATCCATGTCACGTTCCACCCGTTTTGTTTTGCAGTTTCAAAATGATGACGGTAGGCAGAAAGATGATAAACAATACGTTGTTTATGAAAGTGATAATACGTCCATTGATCGGTTGAATTGACGTAGACCAAACGATCCTCGGCAGGATTAAATTGAAAAACTTTTAAATAATCCGGATGCAGCTGATAACTCCATAAAAACAACGTCCTTTTCATGTCCTTTAATGTAGCACAATCCTAACTTTTCCCCGATGAAAATGCTTTTCCTATCACCTTGATTGATTTGTGAAGACAGTCTTCGCATAATGAAGGCATGATAACGGAAGAACTTCCTCAACAACTTCGTGAATTTCTTGAAAATTATTTCACGCATTTTACAAATAATATCCCGTTGACGCGACCTTATATTACGTTAAGTTATGGTATGTCGATGGATGGCAAAATTGCCACGTACACGGGCGATTCAAAATATATCTCCAATGGCTTAACACGGGCCATGGTGCATGAACTACGCCATCACCATGATGCGATTTTAGTCGGAATTCAAACCGTTGAAATCGATCATCCTTCTTTAACAACTCGTCGTACTCAAAAACCTAATAAAGATGCCCATCGTATTATTCTTGATTCTTCATTACGAATGAATCTTCAAGAACCGTTACTCCATATGGTGTCCACTGCCCAAACGATGGTGGTCTGTAAACAAACCGCGAATGAAGACAAGAAGAAGGCGTTAGAAGCCCTTGGTGTGTTGGTTTTAATCGATCCCACTCCGAATCAACACGTGGACTTAAATTGGCTAATGCAAACACTCCATCAACACGGTATCCGCTCCTTACTCGTGGAAGGGGGAGGGACAGTCCATTTTAGTTTTATCAAAAATGATTTATTTGATGATATTTTCGCGCAAATTTCACCCCTTATCTTGGGGGGTAAAGATGCAAAATCACCGGTGGAAGGTCAAGGATTTGCGACATTAAAGGAAGCGACT
>JALRKT010000076.1 GCA_023268805.1 Bacilli bacterium | reverse complement strand
ACATTTATTGACGAAGGCGACGAGCCGTTACAAGAAGACGAAGAGTTAGTATCACTAGAGGAACAGGAACCTGAAGAGGAAACTTCTGTTGCTCAGGAACAAGACGAGGAAGATGACATTCCTGATAAGTATAAGGGCAAATCTGTTAAAGATATTGTTCGTATGCATCAAGAAGCCGAACGCGCAATCGGCAAGCAAGGGAGTGAAGTCGGAGAACTTCGGCGTATTGTAGATGACTTTGTACGTGCCCAAACCGTCACAAAACAACAACAAGCCCCAGTTGTCGAGGAAGAGGTAGATTTCTTTACCGACCCCGACAAAGCTATTGCTAGAGCTATCGAGAAGCATCCGAAGGTGCAGCAGGCAGAACAACTGTCGGCGCAAATGAAGAAGGCTGAAGCGTTAGCCAACCTTAAATCTGCTCACCCTGATTTCACCGAAGTCGTTCAAGACGGTAGCTTCGCTGAATGGGTTAACAAGAGTAAGGTACGGCAAGAGTT
>JALRKT010000075.1 GCA_023268805.1 Bacilli bacterium | reverse complement strand
ACTTGACAAAATAGTCAAAGTGTGGTATAATAGCAACATCTCTCCACGATATGAAAGGACAAAGAGATGGACAAAGAGTTACAAGATTATTACGAAACATTACTAGATTTGTTTGCATCTAAAGGGTGGAAACAGTATATCGAGGACATTTCCGACAACATGGATTTGTTACAAGATATTACCACCATCCCAGATGAAAAGCAATTCTGGTTTCGCAGAGGACAAATAGAAGCGGTACAGCGTGTTCTCTCTTATGAGTCAGCGATTAAAAACAGCTACGAGGACTTTGAGAGAGCAGTGAATGGTTAAGCGAATCTATGAGTTTATCTGCGGAGAAGACCACCTAACTGAAGCATACATCGACGCTGAAAAACGCACAACCGAATGTAAACAGTGTGGTCAACCTGCAATCCGCATCGTTAGCAAGCCTATGGTCAAACTTGAGGGCGTGACAGGAGATTTTCCCGGAGCAGCAATGCAATGGGAGCGGAAGCGAAACGAGAA
>JALRKT010000074.1 GCA_023268805.1 Bacilli bacterium | reverse complement strand
AAAGGCTTCCAAATTACGCAACATCGGCGTCCGATCGGCTCAGAAGGTTATCTTGATATTCCCTTGGTATCAGGTACCCACCGGGTGCGGATTGAACGGTTACACATCGAAGAAGATACCGCGATGCAACATCACTTCGGAGAGATGTCGTTAGTGGATTACAACCGTGCGGGGATTCCTTTGATGGAAATTGTCACGTATCCAGATTTTCAAACGGGTGAACAAGCAGCAAGTTTTGTGGAAACGATTCGCCAAATTGTGTCCTTTACCCGCGTTTCCTCAGGCCGACTCGAAGAAGGTTCCTTACGCTGTGACGTGAATATTTCGGTTCGTCCGATTGGGGAAAAAGCGTTTGGGACGAAAGTGGAAATTAAAAACTTAAATTCCATTGCCAATGTTCAACGTGCGATTGAATTTGAAATGTTACGTCAAGAACGTCTTTTATTATCTGGGCAACGCGTTCAGCAAGAAACGCGACGTTTTGATGAAACCAAACGCGAAACCATTCTTATGCGCGTTAAAACGGATGCTGTGGATTAT
>JALRKT010000073.1 GCA_023268805.1 Bacilli bacterium | reverse complement strand
ATCCAGCCATGCCGCGTGTGTGAAGAAGGCCTTCGGGTTGTAAAGCACTTTAAGTAAGGAAGAAAAGTATATTGTTAATACCAATGTACCGTGACATTACTTACAGAATAAGGACCGGCTAATTCCGTGCCAGCAGCCGCGGTAATACGGAAGGTCCAAGCGTTAATCGGAATTACTGGGCGTAAAGCGCGCGTAGGTGGTTTATTAAGTTGGGTGTGAAAGCCCCGGGCTCAACCTGGGAACTGCATCCAAAACTGATTCACTAGAGTACGAAAGAGGGAGGTAGAATTCACAGTGTAGCGGTGGAATGCGTAGATATTGTGAAGAATATCAATGGCGAAGGCAGCCTCCTGGTTCTGTACTGACACTGAGGTGCGAAAGCGTGGGTAGCGAACAGGATTAGATACCCTGGTAGTCCACACCGTAAACGCTGTCTACTAGCTGTGTGTGCCTTTAAGGCTGTGCGTAGCGAAGCTAACGCGATAAGTAGACCGCCTGGGGAGTACGGCCGCAAGGCTAAAACTCAAAGGAATTGACGGGG
>JALRKT010000072.1 GCA_023268805.1 Bacilli bacterium | reverse complement strand
ATCTAATACATCTGGATCTCTACTTAACTCTACATCTTTTTTATAAAATGCTTTTGCTTCTGATTTTGCTTCATCTTCGTTATAAGCAACAAAAATTTTATTATCTGGTCCATACCAAGCAGGTATTTGATGACCCCACCATAATTGTCTTGAAATACACCAGGGCTCAATATTATTCATCCATTGAAAATAAGTTTTTGACCAGTTATTTGGAAAAAAATTAGTTTTTTGTGAATTTACAATTTCTTTTGCTTTAATAGCTAGTTTTTCGGCATCAACAAACCATTGATCTGTAAGAAAAGGCTCAATAATAGAATTAGATCTATCACCATAAGGAACTTTGTTTCTAATATCCTCATCTTTAACAAAAAATTCTTTCTCTTTTAATTCTCTTATGATTTTCTTTCTTGCATCAAATCGATCTAAACCAATGTAATCTTTTGGCGCATTATCATTAATTTTACCGTCCTTCGTAAATATATTAATAATTTCTAGGTTATTTCTTTGTCCTACTTCATAATCATTAAAATCATGAGCAGGAGTA
>JALRKT010000071.1:284-544 GCA_023268805.1 Bacilli bacterium | reverse complement strand
GTTTTTTATGAGTAGGTAATTCAACTTAAGAGTTTGATTATGGCTCAGAACGAACGCTTGCTGCATGCTTTATACATGCAAGTCGAACGGAGGCCCTAGCTTGCTAGGTGTCCTTAGTGGCGCACGGGTGAGTAACACGTGGGAACATACCTTATAGTACGGAATAACTGCGGGAAACTGTAGCTAATACCGTATATTCCAGTAATGGGAAAGATTTATCGCTATAAGATTGGCCCGCGCAAGATTAGCTTGTTGGTGAG
>JALRKT010000071.1:0-274 GCA_023268805.1 Bacilli bacterium | reverse complement strand
ATTGGACAATGGGGGAAACCCTGATCCAGCAATGCAGCGTGAGTGACGAAGGCCTTAGGGTTGTAAAACTCTTTCATCTGTGAGGATAATGACAGTAGCAGAAGAAGAAGGACCGGCTAATTCCGTGCCAGCAGCCGCGGTAATACGGAAGGTCCTAGCGTTGTTCGGAATTACTGGGCGTAAAGCGCATGTAGGCGGAACAAAAAGTTAGAAGTGAAATCCCTGGGCTCAACCTAGGAATTGCTTTTAAAACTTTTGTTCTGGAATTCAGGAG
>JALRKT010000070.1 GCA_023268805.1 Bacilli bacterium | reverse complement strand
GCACCCTACGTATTACCGCGGCTGCTGGCACGTAGTTAGCCGGTGCTTATTCTTACGGTACCGTCATGAGCCCAGGGTATTAACCCAGACCTTTTCGTTCCGTACAAAAGCAGTTTACAACCCGAGGGCCTTCTTCCTGCACGCGGCATTGCTGGATCAGGCTTGCGCCCATTGTCCAAAATTCCCCACTGCTGCCTCCCGTAGGAGTCTGGACCGTGTCTCAGTTCCAGTGTGGCTGATCGTCCTCTCAGACCAGCTACTGATCGTCGCCTTGGTGAGCCTTTACCTCACCAACTAGCTAATCTGACATCGGCCGCTCCAATCGCGCGAGGTCTTGCGATCCCCCGCTTTCATCCATAGATCGTATGCGGTATTAGCACAGCTTTCGCTGCGTTATCCCCCACGACTGGGCACGTTCCGATGCATTACTCACCCGTTCGCCACTCGCCATCAGGTGCAAGCACCTATGCTGCCGTTCGACTTGCATGTGTAAAGCATCTCGCCAGCGTTCATCCTGAGCCAGGATCAAACTCTCTTAAAATTTC
>JALRKT010000006.1:417-52289 GCA_023268805.1 Bacilli bacterium | reverse complement strand
GTTTTAACGGATTGGGCAAGAACATCATCGGCCATTTTAAAGGCTTGCCCAATGGGTTGATTGCCCGAGGATAAAAGAAGTTTATCGTTACTGACAATAATGATGGCATCGACAGCATCTTTGAGTTCGTTGAGTCCACGAACGGAATTGGCAATACGTCCTTTTCCTTCAAATGTAAAGGGTCGAGTCACAATGGCAACAGTGAGCGCTTTTGCTTCTCGGGCAATTGCGGCAATCACGGGTGCTGCCCCCGTCCCGGTTCCGCCCCCCATCCCTGCAGCGATAAACACCATATTGGCACCACGCACAATATCTGCAATTTCTTCTTTGGATTCTTCAGCGGCGAGTTTTCCCACATCGGGACTTCCGCCTGCCCCTAATCCCCCTGTGGTTTTTTCACCTAACACAAGACGGTTTTTGGATGCCGATGTTTGTAAGACTTGTTTATCGGTATTAGCGACATAAAACTCGACATGAGAAATATTTTCTTCGAGCATCCGATTGACGGCATTATTGCCCGCACCGCCGACGCCAATGACAACAATGCGTGCGGCTGGATCATAATTGTCTAATAAATTTTTATCTTTACTCATACGATAACCCTCCTTGGTTATTCTTCATCATAGTTAGTAAAATTTCGCTTTTGAGAGGAAAGTTCACGGGTGATGGAGATCGGTCGACGCACATCATCTTCAATGAGGCGATAACGATGGGCAAACCGAAGTCCGCCTAACGTCGACATCGACTTAAGGGTGCGAGCACCCACGGTTTTAATAAAGGGTTTTTGCACACCTTGACCTAAACCCATCGATGCAAAAAGGGTTTCTATCCCCATTAACTGAGAGCCACCTCCGACAAAATAAATGGGCAAATCCCGTAAATCTTGCAGGCGTTGATCGACATCGACATGCGCGAGTGCGTCATTGGCTTCTTCGATGAAGGGTTCATAAAACTCTTGCAGCGCTTGGTTAAGAGCATCTTGACGAATGGTAATCCCATCATCAGCGTAAACGAGCCCATTAAAGAGCGGTTCACGGGATTCATACCCAAACTTTTCTTTAAGTTGACGGGCTTTTTCTAAACTAAGTCCAAACCGTGTCGACAAATAACTCGTGAGTTGTTCCGCGCCGGTTTCTAGCATGATGGTATGAATCAATTGGTGTTGGGAAATCAAATGGACACTGGTCGCATTCGCACCATGGTCCATAATCCAATACGCTGAAGGCATATCTTTATGATGACTTAAAAATAAATCGGCTATACCTTGACCATCCAATAAAAACCGTTTCACCGGCATTTGAATCATCGTAAAAATGCCTTGAAGGGCTTCAAAAAAGGATTGGGAAATGTATTGAACGTACGCTTGCAGGAGAATGTTTGACGTAATTTCTCCAATCGGAGGATTAATCGATACTTTTTGCCCATCAATCGTGTAAGCAACGGGAACTAAACACACTTGCGCAAATGGCCCTTTCACCACTTCTTTTTGAAACATCGAATGAAGATTTTGAATATCCATGGGATGAATGGAACCATGGGGATCGACGGTATTCGTTGTTTTTTCACCATGAAAAACATTGAGTTGATAACTCGGAATCACGACTTCAATGTGATTTAAAGGAAAACCCATATGTGTTTCCATATCGGTGACAAGGCGTTTAATGGTGGTCGCTAAAATTTGAGGATTTAAAATCGTATCCCCTTGAAAAACCGGCAAATACGCAGACTGCATCGTATGTAAAATCACCGGGCGTGACGACAACTCATAACCCACCAGTGCTTTAACACTGCCGCTGCCTATATCTAAAACAAGAATGGGTTGATCGTTTTTCATTACCGTATAATTAGAGATAACGGGGTGAATAAATAAAGTAACAATAATACATTTGCAACAAAGAAGACACTCCACCAAAAGGTCCGTTGTTGTTGAAGTTGTGTTTTCTTTGCAAGGAGTTCTTCTGAGAAAAGGCGTTCTAATTGTTGGGTATCTAAAAAGGTAGTGGATTTCATATCTTTCTCCTTATTTCTTTTCTAATGCAATGTTATCGATATATTCTAAAAAACCTGAAGATGTTTCACTGGATGTAGTTTCTGAACTCGTCAGCAAAATTTCTGACGATGATGAGACCGAACTGCTATTTTCATCACTGGAAAATGCACCCACATCTAAGGTGAAAGGAACCACAATCGCGATGAAAGCTAGCGCCAACGATAAACTGACCGTGCTTAAGCGACGTAATTGGTAATACGAACGCTTACGGTGGGTTTTAAACAATTTATGCTTCATACGCAATCCTTTCTACGACACGAAAGGTCGCACTTTCAGAGCGAGGATTTCGGTTCTTTTCTTCTAGGCTCGGTTTAACAGGGTACGGTTTAATTTCTTTAAACGTGGGTGTTGGAATGTCTTCGGGACGTAAGGCGGGACCATGACGGTTTCCTTCAATAACCGTCCAAGAGCGAAAAATTGATTTAACGAGGCGATCTTCGGTGGAGTGAAAGGAAATAACGCCAATTCTTCCGCCCAAGGCCATCCATGGTTTTAAAGCGTTCAAGGTCGTTTCAAGACGTTGTAGTTCTTGATTGACTTCCATCCGTAAGGCTTGAAACACTTGTTTGGCGGGATGACCTTTTTTCTGTAACGCTTTTTTAGGTTTCGTTTGTTTAATAAGCTCGACGAGTTCAAATGTGGTCGTTATCGGTTTTTGACTACGGCGATTCACAATCGCTTTGGCGATGGGATACGCGAAGGTTTCATCCGCATAAGCGGAAAAAATATGACTTAATTGACGCAGGTCATAGGTGGCTAAAATACTTGCAGCGGTCAGCGTTTGTCGTTGATCCATCCGCATATCGAGTGGGCCATCAAAGCGATAACTAAAACCACGTTCTGGTGTATCAAATTGGGGACTGGAAACACCTAAATCCATCAAGACACCATCCACGTACTTAACACCCAAGGCCGCAAAACGATCACCAACATGAACAAAGTTATCATGCACTAATTGCAAGCAAGGAAATTCTTGTTGCAACGGTTTTAAGGCATCAATAGCCGCTTTATCTTGGTCAAAACCTATGAACTGACCAGACGTTAAAGACGGTAAAAGTGCTGCGGCATGGCCACCTCTTCCCATCGTCAAATCCGCATACGTCCCTGTTGCTTTTATTGGTAACATGGCTTTGACTTCCTCAAGAAAAACGGGAACATGTTCCATTATTTTTTCACTCCAGAGGGGTTAAATGTATCAAAACCCGCTTGGGCTTGTTTTTCATACGCAGTCCACGTTTCGGTATCCCAAATTTCAAGGTGATCTTGGACACCGAGAATTGTCATATTTTTTTGAAAACCATAGTGTTGTTGTGTTTCCACTGGAAGTTGAATACGGCCATGATCATCAATCGTTAATTCAATCACACTCGCTAAGGCAAGGCGAACAAACGGACGATTTTCAGGTTGCATGAAATCCATTTGTTTCAATTGAGCGACAAGGGATTCAAAGTTTTTGGCAGGATAAAGCGATAAGCAATGTTCAAATCCGCGTAACGCAAAAAGGGTTAACCCACATTCTCCACGCAGTTTTGCCGGAATGACAAGTCGACCTTTATCGTCTAGAGCGTATCGGAAACTACCAAAAAACATGATTTCCCACTTTCTCCCACTTATGCCTTTATTATAAAGAGGACATAAAAAAAAGCAAACATTATTTTTTTGTTTGCCTTTTTAAAAAAATGGATTAACCGCGGAAATCTACCCGGAATGAATTCATTAATTCCGTTTTAATCTCATCCATCGTTGTTTGAATATCCCGATCGAGGAGTGTTTTTTGGCGATCGAGTAACTTGACACGTATAGCCATCGATTGGTATCCACTGGGAACATGCTCCCCTTGATAAAGATCAAAAACATCCACCGATTGTACGAGTGATTTTCCTGCTTTTTTGATGGCTTTCACCACGTTTTGAAAAGGAATATCTTGGCGAATAATAAACGCAAGATCCCGTGTCACAAAAGGGAATTTAGCCAGTTCATTTAAGCGAAGTGACGACGTTTTGGTTGCCATTAACGTCGACATATTAAGGGTCATCATGACCACAGGAAACTTCCCAAACCCGAGTTGAGCATGGGTAAAAGGGGAGAGTTCACCAAGATACCCTGCCACCTGCCCTTGTAAAAGTAAGCGCGCACTACGGCCGGGATGATACACGTCCGGGTGTTCACGAAGCGGTTCCCACTGAAGACGAGACGGTTCTAAATAAAGTAACCCTAAAATGAGTTCGGCGACCCCTTTGATATCGTAAAATTCTACAGGATTTGCTTGTAGTAAACTTTGTTCTAATTTGGTGCCATACCAAACTACATTCAAGTGTTCTTCATCCCCATCGGGAGAGGATATTAAACTCCATTCAAATAATTGCCCTTCAAGCGCTTGCCGTGAGACATTATAGATCGCGGTATCCAACAAAGATTTTAATCCTGAAGTTCGCACGAGTTGACGTTCATCCGATAATGGATTTTTAATACGGTACGCTGCTTTTTTTGAGGCAAAGGTAAAACCAATCTCTCCTGCTTCAGGCACGAGGGTATAGGTTAAGCATTCTTGAAATCCGCGTGCTCTGAGCGATTCTTTAATGCGTTTTCGTTTAAGTTGAATGTCATTATAGCCCCCCGCTTGAACCGGTTGAACCATGGGTTCGTTTTGAATCGAGTCAAAACCTAATAAACGAATCACTTCTTCGGCTAAATCTGCGGAATGCTGAACATCTTTGCGGTGCACTGGCGGAATGATAACATCGGATTCCACGGTCATCCCTAAACGATGAAAAACATCTTTCATCGCCTCACTTGAAAACGTTGTTCCTAGTAAGGCATTGATACGTTGCGGCTCAAAAGGAATTCGCACATTCTCACGTTGCGCACGGTCAATCGTCACGCAGGTTTCATACGTTTCAATCGTCGTCAATGACGCGATGAGCGCTTCAGTGAATGCAATCACGCGTTGGGATTGACTTAAATCAATACCTTTGGCAAACCGTTGTGAGCTTTCCGAAATTAAATTTAAGCGCAAAGCAGTTTTTCGTATCGAAGCAGGATGAAATTCGGCGGCTTCAATCCCGACATAACGCGTGGTATCATCCACCGCACATGCTAAGGACCCCATGACCCCCGCTAAGCACATCACTTGTCCTGAAGAAGAAATATGTAAATCATCGGGTAATAAGTCGTAGGTTTTTTCATCCAACGCCACGAAAGTTGACGCTGGTTGACTTCCGACATCGAGTTGGGGTTGGGGCAGTTTATCAAGGTCATACATATGGAGCGGTTGACCCGTCAAGAGCATGATGTAGTTACCGATATCCACAAAGAAAGAAATGGGACGAACGCCACTGACCATTAAACGCGATTTCATCCATGTGGGGGTTTCTACGGGTTGGACACCGCGTAATGTTTGTAAAGAAAATTGCGCAATCCGATCATCATGAACGTGAACGGCAATCGATGCCGGTTGTCGTGGCCCTTGATAAGGAGCAAGCGATTGCGGTAATAACTTAACCTGACACACGGCAGCGACTTCTTTTGCCAAGTTTTCTAAACTTAAGAGGTCTGGACGATTGGCAAGCAGTTTGACGTGCAAAATCGTGTCATCAAACCCAAGATGGTCTAAGATGGCATCATCGCCTAAAGGTGTCGATGCCGGTAAAACTTCAATGCCTTCCACTTGGTCTTTTCGCAAAAACTTACTGGGAATACCTAATTCATTTAGGGCACAAACCATCCCTTCTGATGCCACACCGCGAATGGTGGACGCTTGAATGGTTCCACCGACGAGTTGGGCACCGGGTAAGGCGACAATCACCACTTGATTGACGTCAATGTTGGGGGCACCACAGACAATCGAGCGAATACCATGTTGAGCCGTATCGACCATCACATGATTGAGATGATCGGAGCCTTCTACCGGTTTTTTAGAAACCACTTTACCCGTCGTGAGTTGACTCGCTTGGGCAAACGGGGTGACATCTTCGACTTCAATTCCTGCACGAATTAAGGCATCAGCGACCGCGTGTGGAGTGAGGGAGGAAAGATCGACTAAACTTGATAACCAGCGATATGATACTTGCATATATCTCTCCTATCGTCCTTGAAACTGCTTTAAAAAACGCAGATCATTTTGATAAAATTTTCGTATATCATCAATGCCGTAGCGTAGCATGGCAACGCGTTCAATGCCAATCCCAAAAGCAAAACCGGTCATGGATTTTTCATCATAACCATTCATCGTAAGTACGCGTGGGTGGACCATACCACCCCCTAAAATTTCAATCCAACCAGACCCTTTACAAATGGAGCAACCTTGACCGCCACAGGAAAAGCAGCTGACATCAATTTCCACACTCGGTTCCGTAAAAGGAAAGAAGCTTGGCCGTAAGCGAATGTCACGTTTTTCGCCAAAGAGTTTTTTGGCAAAAACGAGTAACGTATCTTTAAGGTGACCTAACGTGACATGTTCCCCAATGACAAGGCCTTCGATTTGACCAAATTGATGGGAATGCGTCGCATCATCTTCATCACGGCGATACACCTTTCCCGGACAAATCACGCGAACAGGTTGTCCTTTTGCTGCCTCCATCACATGGGCTTGCACCGGTGAAGTATGCGTGCGTAATAACGTATTATCATCCATGTATAACGAGTCTTGCATATCCCGGGCAGGATGATCTTTGGGGATATTGAGTAATTCAAAATTATAGTGATCGGATTCGACTTCTGGTCCTTCGGCAATCGCATACCCCATACTGACAAAAATGTCAGAAATTTCTTCTTGAATAAGAAAAAAAGGATGGGCAGTTTTGATCGGTAAGCCGCGACCCGGTAACGTAATATCGATCGCTTCTTGCGATAATTTCTTTTGCAGTACTTCTTTTTCTAAACCGACTTTCTTTTGCTCAAGAGCCTGGGTTAAGGTTTCCCGTGCTTCATTAATCCACGCGCCAACCGATTTTTTTTCTTCTACCGATAAATCTTTCATTTGACCAAATAAGCCCATGAGTTCAGATTTTTTCGCTAAATAAAGATTACGAACTTCTAAAAGTTCTTCTAAGGTTAATGCGTTTTTAATCGCATTGAGTCCTGCTTCCACAATGGCTTTTATGCGTTGTTCCATACGATTTTTTTCCTTTCTAGAAATAAAAAAAGTCATCCTGATGAGGAACGACATCGTGCCGTGGTACCATCCTCGTTCGGTTGACCGCTCTTAATTAGTGAATGTTAACGCCATTCGCGGTTAGTAACGGATGAAAGTGAAATTCAGATGCATTGAAGTGGTTTCACTTTTCACTTCTCCCTAATCGGCATCCTACTAAGCTTTCGCTAACGAAGTTAGTATAGCACGAATTTAGGCGTGAATAAAATACGCAAAAATACCAAAAGCGACAGCGACATTCAGCGATTCCATGCCCGACATCGGAATCGTAATGCGTTCATCGAGTAATGCTAATGTTTCTGGATGTAATCCTTGGCCTTCATGACCGAGGATGAGGACACATTTTTCGGGTACTTTCCAGGATGGTAATGGCGTTGAAGGCGATTGTAACGTGGTCCCTACCAACGTATAACCTTGCGATTTTAACGCCTTTAATTCGGCACGATTCATTTTAATAACCGGGAGTAAAAACGAGGCACCTTGCGAACTTTGTAACGTTTTAAATCCCCACGGATCGGCGGTGGTTTCTTGATAAAGGACGGCCGAAAAATCAAAGGCTTTGGCCGTGCGAAGAATCGTTCCCACATTGCCAGGATCTTGTAGTCCGTCTAAATAAACAAGACGATGACCCGTCCATGATGTCACCGTGGGACGGCGACATAACCCTAAAATACCGGGCCATGATTTTTGTTGAGATAACATCGTACCGATGGCTTCGGAAATCAAAATATCCGCTTCCGGTTCCGTGATAGCGCGTCGTATGTCCACCAATGTTTTATCGATTAACCCTGCCCGGCGTGCTTCTTCGACAAGGTGATCCCCTTCCACAAGAAAGTGCGTTGCTGAAAAATCGCCTTTTTTTTGCGTGAGCAACCGCAGTTGTTTAATCAAAGGATTTTGTTTAGAAGTGATCGTGTTCGCCATTGGGAAATCCTTGTTTTAGTTTATCATGCCACATGCGATACTGTGGCATGATCCGGTGAAGGGTGCCATAAAAACGAGGTGAATGATCAAAATGAATCATATGCACACATTCATGGGCAAGCACCGCATCAATAACTTCCGGTTCATAGTGTGCGAGTTTCAAGGCAAGGGTAATTCGGTGAGTTCGCCTGGCGTAGGTTCCCCAACGCGTATGCATATCGCGAATCGTTAATCGCGGCATCGGGTGATGCTCGAGGTGAAGTTGTTTCATCCAATACGCTAAACGAGGAAGGGCCCATGCCCGCAAGCGTTGTTTTACATAGTGTGGTCCAGCTTCTGCATCGTTTTCCCAAGGAATCCATGTGCCAAAGAGACGTAAAAAACCAGGTTTTTCGGGTAAAACAGGATAACGGGCTAACAGTCGGGGCATCATTTTTTCTAATAACGGCAATAAATACGTTAATTCGAGTTTGAGAGGACTTGAGAGAAAAATCGTTTGACCGCGCATTCGAAAGGTAATCCGCTTCATCCGTTTCCATGTCAAAACGACAGGATAACGTTGGGAAGCATAGACAATGTCGGTTTGCAAAGAACGCTTAGTCTTCAAATTTGCTTGCCGCGAGTTGAGCGACGTGTTCGGGTTTGAATTGTTCAAGATAAGCGACAATGAGTTGGACCATCGCTTCGATATCGTCTTCGTGAACCAGTGATGTATGGGAATGGAAATAACGGCAAGGGAGTGAAAGTGTCATCGTGATAACACCATCGCGTTGTTTATGAATTTCCCCGGCATCAGTTCCTCCGACAACCATCATGTCATAGGTGTATTTGATCTTTTCTTGGATGGCCACTTTTTCAACCGCATCCAATAAACCGCGATGGGCAATGACGGTCGCATCCATTAAGGAAAGGGCCACGCCTTTTCCTAATGCCGTATCTGCTTTGGGGACACCCGGCATATCATTGGACATCGTCACGTCGAGTGCTAGGGCAATATCGGGTTGAATTTTATAACTGGATGTTTTCGCACCCCGTAAACCAATTTCCTCTTGAACCGTAAAAGCCGCCACGACGTTAGGAACAATGGTCTTTTTTTCTAAACGCTTTAACACTTCCAGTTGCACACCACAGCATACGCGATCATCCCACGCTTTACCTAAGAGAAGTTTGGAATCGTTTAAACGACGTGCGTCCATTTTTGGGGTAACCATATCGCCAATTTGGATGCCAAGTGCAAGAACGTCTTCTTTACTCGCACAGCCAATATCTAAAAACATATCTTTGATGTCAATGACACGATTACGTACCTCGGCAGGCATCCCATGCGGTGGCTTAGAACCGACAATGCCTTCCACAGTTTTGCCAGAGCGGGTGGTAATTAAAAACACTTGGGCCAACATCACATGTCCCCACCAGCCCCCTACCGGTTGCATGCGCACCATGCCCGAGGCTTCGATGGAGGAAATTAAAAATCCAACTTCATCCATATGCGCCGACAGCATGATCGTCACATCTGTTGTTCCTTTTTTGGTGGCAATCACCGAACCGAGTTGATCTTGATCGACATGATCCACCATGGGGGTGACGACTTTTTTAATGAAGGCAGCGACTTTTTTTTCATGGCCAGGAATACCTGGCAAATTCGATAATTGACGAAACCATTCGTTCATATGTGTTGCTCCTAATAATGTGTTTGTTGTCGGGTATAGTTTATCCCTAATTTTTGGAAATAACCAGCGATGACACGTTGGTCATCAAACCCTAATAACGGAATCATATTTAAATAAGCTTGAAAGGCAGCTTCCAGCGTCTTCGCGGTCGGGTTTTCTGTAAGAGCATGAATGGCTGCGTAGACCACCAACGTTTGTTCCACAAGATCATGGGTGGGTGAGGTAATCTCATAATCACGTTTTTGTGAACCAAGATCTAACCCTAACGAAAGCAGGAAATGAATACCATCTGCGTATTCATCTAAGATGACGGCAGCTTCGGAGGGTCCTTTTTTCGACCAAAACTTGAAAGCACGCGTTTCATTGATGAGTTCGCCGACTTCAACAAGTAACGCTAATAAACGTTTTTTTCGTGTGGAAACATAATCAACACCATGTTGGGATTGAATGTGCGCATCGAGTTGTGCTTGCGCTTCAAAAAGCGGGGTTAACGCAATGTTCATACGAGTTTAGGAAGTTTCCAAATATCGTTTATATATTGTTGAATCGTACGATCGGTTGAGAAGAAACCCGCTTCCGCGATATTGACAATCGCCATCGCATTCCAACGGGAACGATCTTGATAAAGCGTTGCGATTTTTTCTTGCGCCTCGGCATAGGCAGCGAAGTCTTCAAGAATAAAGTATTCATCATTGCGGTGCATGATTTCATCAAAGATGGGTCGGAACGTATCGCGATTACCTTCAGACCATCGACCATCGATGAGCGAGTCAATGATGGTTTTAATGCGAGGATTGGCTTGATATCGGTCCCAGGCTTGATAGGTGTGGCTGGAACGTAAGGCATTGACTTGTTCGACATTCATACCAAAAATGACACAATTTTCTAAGCCAACGAGTTCGGAAATTTCCACGTTGGCACCATCGAGTGTTCCTAAAGTAATCGCCCCATTCATCATAAATTTCATATTTCCCGTTCCGGAGGCTTCTTTACCCGCGGTGGAAATTTGTTCACTGACATCGGTGGCAGGAATCATGAGTTCGGCAAGACTGACCCCATAGTTTTCAATAAAGACCACTTTTAAATGGCCATTGGTTTCCGGATCGGCATTCACCACACGACCCACCGCATTAATTAATTCAATAATTTTCTTCGCAAAGAAATAACTGGGTGCGGCTTTGGCCCCAAAGATGAAGGTCCGTGGATACGGTCTAAAACTCGGATCGGCTTTCATGCGATTGTATAAATCCATGATGTGGAACACATTGAGTGTTTGTCGTTTATACGCATGCAGACGCTTGATTTGAACATCGAAAATCGAATCCGGATTAATGTCAATGCCTTGAACCCGTTTAATATAGTCGGCAAGTTTGACTTTGTTTTCGCGTTTGATCTTAGCGGCAGAATGTTGAACGTTTTGATCGTCGGCAAACGCACGGAATGCTTGCAGCGATTGTGGTTGGGTTTTCCAACCTTCGCCAATATGTTTGCTGACAAGGTTAGCAAGCTCAGGATTGGCATACATAAACCAGCGACGATGGGTAATCCCATTGGTCTTATTGTTAAAACGTTCCGGATAAAGTTGGAAGTAATCTTTAAACGTATCCGCTTTGAGAATTTCGGTATGAAGGGCCGCAACCCCATTGGTTGAAAATGCGGCATAAATGGCTAAATTCGCCATGTGAATCATGCCATCTTTAATAATGGCCATATTGCGGCGGGCATCATCGGTTAAATGTTTTTGCGCAAATTCAAGTTGACTACGACGATGAATTTCTTCAATGATCATGTAAATGCGGGGTAACAAAGGTTTTAAGAAATGAATCGGCCACTTTTCCAGCGCTTCTTGCATGACCGTATGGTTGGTATACGCCATACACGCTTGCACTTGTTGCCATGCCGCATCCCAGGTTTGGCCATACTCATCGACGAGTAAACGAATAAGTTCGGGAATCGCTAAGATCGGATGGGTGTCATTGAGTTGAAACACAAAATATTCCGCAAAGTTATCCATACGTTGGAAGCGACGATAATGGGATGCCATCACTGATTGTAACCCTGCCGACACTAAGAAATAATGTTGGCGTAAACGTAAAATTTTTCCACTATCGGTGGAATCATCGGGATAAAGACCGTGCGTGATTTCTTTAACGGTTTGTAAATACTCTTTGAAGCTTTGGTTTTCGGGAATATTTTCTTCCGTGGGTTCTGCCGCCCAAAGCCGTAAATTATTGGTAATACCATTTCGGTAACCGACAATCGCCATATCATAAGGAACGGCCCGAACATTGAGGGCATTCACGGTACGAATCGCATAACCCCCATCGGGTTTAAGGTACGTTTCAGCTTGACCATAAAATTTGACATCGACGGCATGTTTGAGGTTTTTCACTTCCCACACGTTGCCATTTTTGAGCCAAATATCGGGCACTTCGATTTGTTTTCCATTGACAATTTTTTGTTTGAAAAACCCATAGTCATAACGAATGGTATTCCCATGACCGGCATAACCAAGCGAGGCGATAGAATCAAGAAAGCACGCGGCAAGGCGACCTAAGCCACCGTTACCTAATCCGGCATCGGATTCAAGTTCCATGAGTTCATCGAGGGATAACCCAAGTTCGGCAAGACCCTCTTTGGCGATATCATAGATGCCCAAGTTATGAAGATTGCTCTTCATCAGACGCCCCATGAGAAACTCCATGGAAAAGTAAATGAGCTGACGCGGTTGATTGGCGTTATCGATTTTACGTAAACGCTTTAAATTTTGCCCCGCATAATCCCGAATCATATGACCGAGGATTTCATAACGTTCCGTGACGTGACTATCGGTAATCGTACGACCGAACTTACTTTCAAGTCGTTGTGAAAAGATTTCTTTAAATTTCGCTTTTGAGGTAAACATACGTTACTCCTTCGTGGGTGATTCCAATTTTTTTAAGATAATCGCGGCGTGGGATCCAATCCGTAAGTTTAATCGATGATCGCTCACAACAATCGGTTTGTCATTGAGCACATGATGGCCCCCGTATTGGGCATGTGTGGAGTTCAGGATTTCAACATACGTTCCTGGTTCACACCCATGTAATACATACTCATTATAGTAATTTCCTTTCATATTGAAAACCATAACAAGCGTAGAATTGTAAACTTTCCGTTGAAAGACAAAGATACTATCAAAGGCGTTGTCGACCATAATCCAACGGAAGGATTGCAGATCACTATCGCCTTGATAAAGGGCAGGATGATCCCGATAAACGCGATTTAAATCGCGTAGGAAAGATTGAATCGCCGCATGTTTAGGAAAGTCTAAAAAGAACCACGGTAACCCCTTATTTTCATTCCATTCATCAAAGGATGCAAGTTCATTACCCATAAAATTAAGTTTTTTTCCGGGGTGCGTCATTTGATACGTATAAAGGTTTTTGACCCGTTCAAATTTTGTGTCATAATCCCCGTGCATTTTATTCAGAATCGTCCCTTTTCCGTGAACGACTTCATCATGGGATAAGGGCAGCAAAAAGCGTTCCGCATAAAAATAGTGCATGGAAAACGTTAGTTTATGATGATCATAATATTTATAAACATCATCTAAACCATAATATTTTAAGGTGTCGTTCATCCACCCCATATCCCATTTGTAATCAAACCCTAATCCTCCTTCTTCGACGGAGCGGGTAACGCCTGGGAACGCAGTGGAGTCTTCGGCAATCATCATTACCGAAGGGTAATGCGTATGAATATACTGATTCAGTTGTTTCAAAAACGAAATACCGCCTAGGTTATGGCCTTTCTCATGATTACCATCCAAGTACACCATATTACTCACCGCATCAATCCGAATGCCATCGACATGAAATTCATCGACAAACATACGAATGCCACTAAACAAGAGGGAACGCGCGACAAATCGCCCTAAATCAAATTGGGGGGATCCCCATTGAGAATACGTTTTTTGAGGATCAAAATATTCATAAAGTTTGGTACCATCAAATTCAATCAGACCAAAACCATCACTGGCAAAATGAACCACCACATAATCAAGAATGATACCAATACCGGCTTGGTGGCATGCATTCACAAAATGTTTAAAAGCCTCAATGGAGCCATAACGAGAATCAAGCGCGGTAAAACCTGTCGCTTGATACCCCCATGAACCATCAAAAGGATATTGCGTGAGCGGCATAATTTCGATGTGCGTAAACCCATGTTGGAGTACATAGGGAATGAGTTCTTTTTCCATCGCTTCATACGATAGAAATTGATTTTTTTTGTCTTTTTTCCATGAACCAAGGTGCACTTCATAAATGGAAATAGGTCGATCATAACCTCGTGTCCGTTGCTTTAAGTATTCCCCATCGTCCCATGCAAAGGTGGAAGACGCGGTGACAATCGATGCGGTTAACGGACGTACTTCCGCATAACGGGCGTAAGGATCAGCTTTTTGAACGCGTACTCCATGAGCATTCGTAAAGGCAAATTTATAACGATGATGGGGTTTGGCTTGGGGTATAAACACTTCATAAATACCATACTCATGGACTTTTTTGGCTTTATGTTTTCCTTCTTGCCACCCGTTAAAGTCGCCAACAACACTGACATTGGTTGCATTGGGAGCGAACACGCGAAAGACATACCCTTTCTTTTGACCTACTTGATGCGGATGAGCGCCAAAATATTGATGCGCATCAAACGATCCTTCCCAAAAAAAATGTTGGTAAAATTCGGTTAAATTCACGCCTTTATTATACGATAAGTTCTTTTTTTTGAATCGTCTCTTTTTTCATTCATTTTTTCATTTTCTTCCTATGAATTGAGGGAGAAATTCTTTATAATGAGGAACGTATGAAAAATAAATCAATTTATATTGCCGTTAATGCAGGAAGTAGCAGTCTTAAATTTAAACTTTACACTATGCCAGAAGAAACGCTAGTTTGCTCGGGAATGGCCGATCGCATCGGACAAAGCATGGGAGAATTTTCCCTCAAATATGCCGATCAAAAATACCAACTTGAAACCCCTATTCCCAACCATGAAGTAGGTGTCGAACTTCTTTTAAAAGCCTTATTGGATACGAAGGTTATCCCTTCGTATGACGTAATCGCAGGGGTTGGCCACCGGGTTGTTCAAGGAGGAAAATACTTCTCTGGAAGTGTTTTATTTACCCCCGAAGTTGTGGAAAAAATCGAGAGTTTAATTCCCTTAGCCCCCCTTCATAATCGTCCTAATCTTCAAGGTTATTTTGCCTTTCATAAGGTTCTACCTTCGATTCCTCATGTGGCTGTGTTTGATACTGCCTTCCATCAAACGATGGCGCCCCAAGATTATTTGTATCCCATTCCTTACCAATGGTCGACCCAATTTGACTTACGTCGCTATGGATTTCATGGCACCTCGCATCAATATCTTGTTCAAGAGCTTGCGAAGCATTCCAACCTTTCACCACAAAAAGTCATCACATGTCATATCGGTTCAGGGGCAAGTCTAGCCGCCATTAAGGACCAAAAAGTCGTGGCAACCTCGATGGGTTTAACCCCCCTCGGTGGCATCATGATGGGTACACGTACCGGCGATATTGATCCTTCAATTCTTCACTTTGCGGCGTTGAAACTCAATGAAACCTATGAAAATGTTTACGCGATGCTGAATAAACAAAGCGGTTTACTCGGTGTTTCAGGGATGACGTCTGATTCTCGCGATTTAGAAGAAGCCCATCTTGCCGGAAATGAACGTGCGCAACTTGCCAACCAACTCTTTGTGCGTCGTATTGCCGATTTTATCGGACAATATCATATTCGTTTGCATTCGGCAAACGCTCTTATTTTTTCTGCTGGCATCGGTGAAAATTCTGGATTTTATCGTCAACTCATTCTTGATGAAGTCAAAGATGCGCTTGGCATTGATTTTGATCGTGAATTGAATATGAAAACCCGTGGCAAAACCACAAAAATATCAACACCCTCAAGTCAAGTCGAGGTATGGGTGATTCCTACGAATGAAGAAATCATGATTATTCGTGATACGTATCGCCTTGGCAAAGGAGCCTAACTATGAATCAAAAAGCCCTCTATAAAGCGATTTTAAAAAAGATTAAAAAGTACCCAAAAATTGTCGTTTTTCGTCATCAAATTCCTGATTTTGATGCCTTAGGAACGCAATGGGGTCTTGCCACATGGTTGCGGGATAATTTCCCCAAAAAGACCATTAAAGTTGTCGGGAAAGATCAAGGGTTTTTCCGCGATGATCTTTATCCTAAAATGGAAAAAGTACCAAACTCTTTTTTTGATGAACAAACGTTAGCGATTGTCGTAGATACCGCGAATACGGCCCGCATTGATGATGACCGTTACGCGAAAGCCGCGGAAGTCATTAAAATTGATCACCACCCCAATCATGAACCGTATGGGAACGTCGTTCTTGTCGACACCTCAACGTGTGCCGCCAGTGAACTGATTATGGTGATGATTCAAAGTTTTGGGAAACGCTACCAATTATCCAAAGAAGCCGCCGTCTTCTTCTTTTCAGGCATTGCCGGAGACAGTGGTCGCTTTATGTATAGTTCAACCTCACCGCAAACGTTTGCGATTGCGCAACGTTTACTGGAAACCGGCATTAATGCGAACCAAGATGTTTATTTAAAAATGTATGAAAAAACATTACAGGACCTTAACGTGACCGCCCATATTTTATCGCACTTTAAAGTGAGTAAAAAAGGGGTTGCCTATTACACCCTTTCACATCAAGAACAAGTCGACTTAGGCATCGTTGCCCAACGGGGCAAAGATAATGTCAATTTATTTGCCAATATCAAAGACGTGCATATTTGGTGTTCGATTTCCGAAGACAAAGAAGCCAATGTTTGGCGTGTTTCCATTCGTTCTAAAGCGGTTCCCATTAACGAAGTCGCCCGTGCCTTTGAAGGCGGTGGCCACCCCCAAGCAAGTGGCGCAAAACTTGCGACCATTACGCATTTACCAAAATTAATTAAAGCCCTCGAAAAATTACTTTAGTCTCTCTATTTTTATCGGGCAATTGGATGCCCTTTATGGTACAATAACCCTAATGAGGATGGTCCCTTGTTTATTCCTTTACACATTTACTCTTCTTATTCCTTTTTATCGAGTGGTTTTACGATTGACCGCCTTATTTCAACGTGCAAACAACAACAGTTTCAAAGTGTCGGTCTAACTGATCGTCACGTTTTATTTGGCTTTCCTGAATTTCAACAATTAACCAAACGTTACCAAATCAACCCCATTTTTGGGATGGACATCCTTCATGAAGGATTTTTATGGACGGTCTTTGCGAAAAATGAAGTCGGCTATCGGTGGTTAGTTCACACCTCATCGTCCCTTCAGCATGAAACGAAATCCGTTGATTTTGCTTCTTTAGGCGAAGACGGTATCGTCGTACTCTCCCCCCATTTATCCGATGCTTTTGACATCCAAGATGCACAATTATCACGCCGACTTGCCACCATCACATCGGGTCTAAAACATGTGTTTATCGGTTTACCGATGGTCGATCAAGTCCCCAAAGAAACGATTCAACTTTATCGTGATTTCGCCAAAAAATATACGTATCGTCTTGTCGCATTTCCCCATATTCTTTATGCCAAACCTCAGGATGCGCTGGTGGTAGAAATTCTTGGTGCCATTAGTCGCGGTGAAACGCTATCGATCAAGGAAAAAACTGGAACTGCTTCAATGCCAACCCCCGAAAAAATTGCGGCAAGTTATAGTGAGGATGAATGTACGCAAACGGTATGGATTGCCAGTCAATGCCATGTGGAATTTGAAAGCAAACGTGGACAACTCATTCGTTTTGATCCTTCACTAAAGGGCGAAGATCTCTTACGAGAAAAAGCCATCGAGGGTTTACAAAATCGTCCGATTGACTTTAGTAATTTAACGTATCTTGAACGATTGGATGAAGAATTAACCATCATTGAGCAACTCGGTTTTTCTGATTACTTTTTAATTGTTGCGGACTTTGTTCACTATGCCAAACGGGAACATATCCCCGTTGGACCGGGTCGGGGTTCTGCACCAGGAAGCCTTGTTGCTTATGCGTTAGGCATTACCGATATTGATCCGATTCCTCATCACCTTCTTTTTGAACGCTTTTTAAATCCTTCCCGAAAAACCATGCCCGATATCGATATTGATATTGCCGATGTCGATCGGGAAAAAATTGTGGATTATCTCCGCAAAAAATATGGCCAAGAACGCGTGGCCAATATCATTACATTCCAAACAATACAAGCCAAACAAGCGGTTCGTGATATCGGTCGCGTCTATGGATTTTCTCAAAATTCAGTGGATTTAATCAGTAAAACGCTCGGTGATGGAAAAGTGGACTTAAAAACGGCTTACAAACAAAGCAAAGCCCTACGCATTTTATTTGAAACGGATTCCGAATGTTCTGAAATTATCAAATTAGCCCATAAAATCGAAGGATTTGTTCGCCAATCTGGTATGCATCCAGCCGGAATTATTTTAAATGATGAACCGCTTCACGAATCGATTCCCACGTTATTTAATGGGCAATTTTTCGTGAGTCAATACGAGATGGGTGCCCTTGAAAATCAAGGATACTTAAAAATTGATATTTTAGGTTTACGCAATTTAACGTTTATTCAACAAACCTTACGCATGCTTGCATTAGAAGATATTTCCTTGGATTTATCTACGATTTCCTATGATGATCATGCAGTGTTTGAAACCTTACAAAAAGGATTAACCATGGGGATTTTTCAACTCGAATCTCCGGGCATGAATCGTGCGATTCAAACCATTCAACCTTCTTCGTTTAATGACCTAGTGAGTTTATTAGCCCTCTACCGTCCGGGCCCCATGGACAATATTCAAAGTTATGCGCTTCGGAAAAAAGGGGGGGAACCTATTACGAGTCTTGATCCGCAATTGAATCCCATTCTTGCACCGACCTATGGCATTATCGTCTATCAAGAACAAATCATGCAAATTGCGCAAAAAATGGCAGGATTCTCCCTTTCAAAAGCGGATGATTTCCGTCGCGCAATCGCCAAAAAAGATAATGAATCGATGAAGAATTTGAAAGAAGCCTTTCTTCGCGGGGCAGTCAGCCAAGGTTATAAAGAAGATCATGCCTTAAGTGTTTATAATCATATTTTCAAATTTGCGGATTATGGTTTTAATAAATCGCACTCTGTCGCTTATGCCGTCATTTCCTATCACATGCTTTATTTAAAAACGTATTATCCGCATGCTTTCTTCGCAACCTTACTTAATCAAGTGAGCCTTGGTCATGATGAAAAGCTTTCCCAATATCTTGAAGAGATTCGCGCGTTAAAAATTCCCATCCATTCCCCGAGTTTATTGACGCCGACTTCACGGTTCACCTTAAAAAAAGGCACGTTATTAGCTCCATTAACATTAATTAAAGGGGTCGCACGCGACATGGCAAAACTGATTGAAAAAGAAGCCTCACGAAAACCCTTTGACGATTTCTTTGATTTTGTAACACGCATGTATAATCATAAAATCACGGCCCAAACGGTTCTCGCGCTCATTGATGCCGGCGCATGTGATGGCTTCCATGTCAGTCGGGCTAGCTTACGAGCGACCATTCCTAATGCGATGAAAAATGCTGCCGTGGCCAGTACCTTCCTGGACGAAAGTTTAGGATTACTTCCGACCGATGCACTTCCGAAAATGCCCTATGTCGAGGCTGAGGATGTGGCTTTAGAAAATATCGAACGTGAACTTGATGTCCTCGACCATTTCCTTTCCCAATCCGTCTTGGCCCGCTTTACTCCACCTGCCGATTTTCCCGCCCTTCAATCGATTCAAGCGGTCATTGCCACCACCTCCACACAAACGCTATTAGCGACAGGAGGCATTATTAAACAACGTCGAATTATCCAAACCAAATCCGGACAAACGATGGCGTTTATGACGCTATATGATGAATCTGGATCGCTAGAAGCAATTGTATTTCCGCGTTTGTATGAGACCGTTTCCCACATCCTAGAACGGGGACGTATTGTGATGGTGACGGGGCGAAAAGATCAAGAAAAACCGAACACGTTATTACTTGATCAACTCAAAGAGGCACAACCATGAAAAAAATGATTTTAATTGATGGAAACTCGTTATTGTTTCGCGCCTACTATGCGTCCATCTATGGAAGTGCCCAACCGTTAACGAACAAAGCAGGTGTTCCTACCAATGCTGTCTATGTTTTCGCTAATATGATTCATAAGCTTTTATTTTCCTTACCCGAACACGATGAATTACACGTGCTTGTTGCCTTTGACACCGGCAAGAAAACGTTTCGTCACGAACAACTCGAAACGTATAAAGCCCATCGAAAACCGGTTCCCGACGATTTAATCCAACAATTTCCGATTGCCCGTGAACTCTTAAAAGCCTTGCAACTTTTCACGTTTGAACAAGATGGTTTTGAAGGGGATGATGTGGCTGGAACGATGGCGATTCGCGCCAAACAAGAAGGATATGAGGTGGAAATTTTTACCTCCGATCGCGATTTTTTACAATTATGTCAACCGGGCATTACCGTGAAGCTTATTAAAAAAGGTGTCAGTGACATTTTAGCGATGACACCGGAAAAAGTCGTGGAAGATTTTGGCATTACCCCCGCCCAAGTCCCTGATTATAAAGGTCTTGTCGGGGATGCGAGTGATAATATTCCTGGCATTCCTGGGATTGGCGACAAAACTGCCGTAAAATTACTCCAACAATATGGCGATTTAAATGCCGTTTTAGCCGCTGCACCTACGATGAGTGGTAAACTCGCAGTCTCCTTACAAGAACATCGTGATCTGGGAATCCTTTCCAAAGAGCTCGCCATCATTCATACCACCATGGAACTCCCCTTTGGTCTGGAAGAAACACGGTTTCAAGGTGTCTCCGATCCGTTACTGAAACGCTTCATACAAACCTATGATATGCGGTCGTTAGCCGATCGTTTTCTCACACCCGCGGTAGTTGAAAAGAAAACATGGGCCTATGCCGATTTTGCGACGTGTCCTGACATCCACGATGGACCTGTTTTTATCGTTCCCATCGGGCAAGCGACCAATTATTATCGCCAACCTAATCAGGGTTATGTTCTTTACGATTTGCAAACGGCGTATGTCATCAAGAACCCGTGGGAAAATTCCCGTTGGCGTTCTGTAATCGCCAATGCAAATGTCTTAAAAACAACCTATGATAGTAAGCGTCTTTACGTCGATGCCATGCGCCATCAATGTTCCCTCGAAGGACTCCATTTTGATGTGCAATTGGCCACACTCACCTTGGATGAAACGCCCTCGTTACAACGCAAACAAATCTTTTTTAATGTCGGTGTTGATTTAGAGGACGATGAACTGATTCAAGCGGTACAAATGGCAATGACCTTACCTGCAATGGAAAAATCCTTGCAAGCAGAACTTCAAGAAAAAGCGCTTGAAACCATCGTATATAACATCGAATTCCCACTAGCACGTGTGCTTGCAAAAATGGAAATCGAAGGTATCCCTTTAGATATTCATCTGCTTGCGACGATGGAAAAAGAGTTACATGAAAAAATTCAATCACTGAAAGCCGCCATGGATACTTACACCACACATCCCGTTAATTATGATTCTCCCAAACAGGTATCCGAATGGTTATTTGATGAACTCAAACTCCCCAATTATAAAAAAGGGTCGACGAGTGTCGATGTCTTAAAAGGACTCATCGACCACCATCCTGTTGTCGGATCGTTATTAGACTACCGTAAATATGCCAAATTTTTATCTACCTATGTTGCCTCCTTACCTTCTCATCAGTACGAAGATGGGAAACTGCACCCTCTCTATAACCAAGTGCAAACGACCACCGGACGCCTTTCTTCCTTTGATCCAAATATTCAAAATATTTCCGTCAAGGATGATGAAACCAAGCGCATTCGTCAAGCCTTTTATTATGAAAAACCATGGTGCTTCTTATCGTTTGATTATTCCCAGATCGAATTACGCATTCTTGCTGAATTATCCAAGTGCCAAGCGTTAATCGATGATTTTTCCGCTGATCTAGATATCCATACGACGACGGCCCAACGGCTTTTTGCCCAGGGAGGCACCGTCACTTCGGCAATGCGTCGGCAAGCCAAGGCGGTGAACTTTGGTATTATTTACGGCATTTCTTCTTGGGGGCTTGCCGATCAGCTCAATATCGCCCCTCAAGAAGCGAGTCAACTCATTCAACAATTTTATGAAGCGTATCCGGAACTAAAACAATTTAATGAGACAACCCTTACGACCTTACAAGACCAACAATATGTATCCACCGTGCTCGGAAGACGTCGTTACTTACGCGATATTAAAGGGAATTTTCAAGCCCGAGAATTTGCCAAACGCGCGGCGATGAATGCCCCGATTCAAGGAACGGCAGCTGATTTATTAAAACTTGCGATGATCCAAATTGATGCCTTTTTAGAAAAGGGCGGTTATCAAACGAAAATGATTGCCACCATTCATGATGAAATCTTATTTAAATGCCATGAAGATGAACGTGATGAACTCATGCCCAAGCTTCAAGACTTAATGGAAAAGGCGTTACCGATGCAGGTTCGATTAAAGGTCGAAGGTAGTTATGCCTCTTCGTGGTACGCGGTGAAATAAATGCCAGAATTACCGGAAGTAGAAACCGTTGTTCGCCTCTTAAGAAAGCGCCTTGTTTCTGCGCGTTTACTCCGTTCGGAGTGGCGCGTACCTTCGATGGTAAAAGGAACCATTCCATTTTTTAAAACGACCTTTGAAAGTCACTCCATTCACGATGTGACCCGACGAGGAAAATACATTCTCATTCATTTTGATCATGGTTGGACCCTGGTTTCCCATCTCAGAATGGAAGGTAAATATGTTGAAAAAAATGAGGCAAACCTGCCCATCTCAAAATTTGCGCATGTGTCATTTTATTTTCAAGATGGGCGCCGGTTTGATTATGAAGATGTCCGAAAATTCGGCACCTTTGAAGCGGTTGAAACCTCACGATGTGAATCCTTACCTAGTTTACGTCAATTAGGACCCGAACCTTTTGATATTCACGACCGTAAAGCTTTTTATCCACGTATTCAACGTTCTCAGCGTCCGATTAAGTCCATTCTTCTTGATCAAACCATCATAAGTGGGTTGGGAAACATTTATGTCGATGAAACCTTATTTATGGCCTGCATTCATCCCTTAACCCCTGGCTCTATCGTATCGGACCATCAGATTGATGCGATTCTCGATCACAGTCAACGCATTTTAAACGATGCCATTGCCGATGGTGGCACGCGAATTCGTAGTTATGCTTCTGGGGAACCCATTGATGGACAATTCGCATTAAAAATTCAAGCGTATCAACGAACGGGTCAACCGTGTTCACGATGTCAGCATCGGATTGCCCGCATCACCGTAGGAGGGCGAGGAACTCATTTTTGTCCACGTTGTCAACATGATCCGCACTATCCGTATGTGATTGGGATTACAGGGTCGATGGCGAGTGGAAAGACTACGTTATTAAATCAATTAGCCTCAAAAGGGCTTGCCACCTTATCCGCCGATGCGATCGTCAAAAAACTCTACCAAAAAAGAACCATTCAAACCGAACTTCAACGTTTGGTAGGTCATGATGTGATTAAAGATAAAAAAGTGGATTCACAAAAACTATTAACATGGCTCATCCATGATGGTCATCACGTCAAAAAACTCGAAGCATGGTTGCATCCGTTGGTATTAAAACAAATCGATACGTGGCTACAAAAACATATAGGGGTCGTAGCCATTGAAATCCCCCTTTTATTTCAAAGCGATGCCGATGGCTATTGCGACACAATTATCGCCGTAGAATCGAGTCAAGCTACCTTGCTAGATCGATTACAAAAACGTTACCCGATGCATGATCTTGAGCCTTATCTTTTATTAAATGAACGGAATGACTGGTTTAAATATCGCCCATTTATCGATCATGTTTTTGAAAACAACGGCCGTCTTAAAGACTTCCTAGCATCCATTCATCAATGGTATCAGGATTTTATAACGGCGTTGCCGGGGCAAGATAGTGGTGGTTTTCAAACGACTCCAGTAAGGAAATAAGTTGTTTTGCTTTCGGTTTTTGACTCGGGAAAACAGCGTATAAAACAAGTAGATCTTCTAAGGAAAAACTCGAAATAATTAACGTTGCTTTTTGGTCATGAAGACGCTCTTGTAGTAAAGGTAACCATAGAAAATCACGTGTTTTATCAAGGTTTGTTTCATCGCCAAGCCGATCAAGAATGAGGACATCAAGTTTAATCAGGCGTGTCCATTCCCGCGCAAACGCTTCGGGTTCTTCTTGTTTCATCGTTAACCAATCACTTGCCCGTTTTGCCACATCAATCATTCCGATCGTTCCGATCTCATTGAGGGCAAATTTGTAGGCAAACGTCGCTAGCGAAAAAGATTTTCCGGAACGGGATGGTCCATAAATAAAGGCATTCTGATGACGATATTGGGGGAAATCGATAAGGTAGCGGGCTAATGTTTGTCCTAATTCTTTTCGATGATGACGTTGACTGACTTCCGAGAAAAGATTGCCATCTTTCCACGTATCAGGAAAATCTGCGTAAAGTAACGACTGATTGACATTCAATTGGGAAACAAGCATGGGGCAAGGACGCATGTAACGTTCAAGAAACCCCACGGCATTCCGTTTTAACGCGACTTCATAATGGCCAGCGGGTTTCATACATGATTTTTGATATTCACATTGAGCGATTTCTTGGTGATTTTCTTGCATGGTAAGCAAGGTTGAAAGATGTTGTTCAATTTCTTGTTCTGTTAACGAAAGAGATTGCATCACGGATTGAATATAAGCATCTTTTTTTAATGACTCAATCGCACGTTGAATAGCTTGATCACCATCCTCAAGCATGACATTTTGTGCATCAATCTTTTTCATTTGAGTGCCTTTAAGCGAGCTTCTAGCTCAGCATCATCAATCGGGGAATCTTGGGATTTTGGCGGGGTCGTCGTTGGTTTTGGTGTTGATTTATACGATTTTTTCCATTGATTTTCTACTTTTGCAATGTAATCAAGCGTATCAATCGCGTGTTCAAGATGTTCGCGTCCTAAGGAGGCGGCAATTTTTAAGGTAATGGTTTTCGGTAAGGTGTTTTCATGAGTTCGTAACACATGATCGATTAAGGCATTAATGACCGGATACGGTAATTGCATCGAAAAATAAAGTTCTGATACGAGTTTTAAATCTGGAGCAGAAGGCGTTGCTCCATGTTGTTTTTTTTGTAAAAACTCATATGGAGATAAGGTTTCCATCTCATTGATATCCACCGTACGGTCGGATGTTGTTTTTAAAAGTTTCTTTTGTTGACGTTGACGGACAAAGGGGAGACGTTTTTCTAAAGAAGCAAGACGTCCTAGTTCTTCAAATTGGATGTCTCCAGTCATTAAGTTGGTCACATGAGGTGCAAGTAAAAGTTCACTTAATGCTAATTCATCAAGACCATACAACGTCGCATAATCAATTAACGTTTTCATATGCGGTTCAAAGACGGTGACGGGGACATCCATTTGGCGGAGGTGTTCCAGAAAACTCACTTGATCAAAAGGTTTACGAATCGAGGACGTTTTTCGTCCTAAAAGACCACTTGTTGACGCGGTTGCAAATAAGGGATTATCGAGGTTGGGATGGAACACTTCACCAAACGAGGCAGAAACGTTTTCTGTGGTCTTTTCCTCGATGGGTTGTAAATAAACATCCTTGATTTGTTGGGTGGCTTTTTCACCAATTTGTATGGCTAACATTCCTGACAAAAGCGGATCCGCGAAAAATTCTGCGACCGATTTGGGTGCGTAAAGAAGAAAGGAAAATGACGCTTGTTCACCGAGTTTTTGACGATGAGTTTGCAGTAAGCCAACCGCTTCGAGACGGCTGCGAGCATGATGTAGTTGGGTCAAATTTAAGTCCGTTAACGTTAATAAATGGTCAATCGGTTGAAGGTCACCAAAGGTTTGCATTGCTTCATGCACTTTTAAGGTCAGATAAAGTGCCGTCGCTTCCACCCCAATAAAGGGTTGATAAAGCAACACTAAAAAGCGATCATCCAAATCCGAAATAATCGATTTTTGGCGAATTTCATAAAAATCCTTGGATCGTATTTGTACCATAATATTGATTATAAAGCATACCACATTTTCTTCCACTTTTCCTAGTTAAAATTGAGAAGTTTTCATTGAAATCAAGGGGATGTTTTGATACGATAAATGCGAATAAAAAGTATGACACACTACATGTTAGATGGTTATGGTGTCTCCGCATCCTTGCCCCTTGGTCAAGCGGACTTTGTGAATGAAACATTCAATCGTATCTTATTAGAACTTCAATTAACTCCTATTTCACCTGCCTTTTTACTCCCTTACGACTATGGTTTAGTGCCCGTTGATGATGGCTTATCAAGTTTTATCTTTCTTAAAGGTGGGCATGCCACCATTCATACGTTTCCCCTTCGCAGTGTTTATTTTGTTGATATTTTTAGTCAAGATCCTCTGGAACAAGAACAAGTTACGCAAGTTTTTAAAACCTTTTTACCGTTCAATCAAGAATTGTCTCGTTCTTTTTCTGTGCAACGTAATCGTCCAGTTAAATCTGAATCCTTTAATTCAAACGAAGTATTTGGACCTCACGTTTTAGCACGTTTTAATCCGCAACGTAATTTAAGTCTTGAAGAAGCTAACCGGTTTTTAGAAGGTCTCATCGCCGATATTGGGATGACGCCCATTACTCGAAGTTTTTCACTTTTAGACCGTTATCAAAACCCTCAATTTTTATCGAGTATCGTCATGATTGCCGAATCGCATTTATCGATTCACCAAGATTTAAAAACTCATCAGGTCTGGTTTGACATTTTTTCATGCAAGATGTTTGATTATGCTTCCGTAGAGGCATTATTAACTCATGCATTTGGTCACGTGGATTATTTTTCCACCATTCCTCGTGGGCAAAAGCATGATGAACGTTCCACGCATCTCACAAATCCTAAAAAATTAGATGAACGGACGAAGAAAGCGTTAAATGTATGGAAAAACAAATAAAAAAATCTTTAGGGATTGGTATTCTCACCTCAGGTGGAGATTCTCCGGGTATGAATGCAGCCATTCGCGCCGTCATTCGTTCCGGCCTTCGCGATGGGCACCGTATGTTTGCCATTTACAATGGCTATCGTGGTCTTGTCGCGGGACAAATCGAACAAGTTGACCGTTCCTTTGTTTCACAAACAATTAATCGCGGTGGCACCATTCTTCGATCAGCCCGTTTACCCGAATTTGTCAAAGAATCAGTCCAACTCAATGCCATCGAACAACTCAAACGTTTTGGGATTGATGCCCTTGTCGTCATTGGTGGCGATGGAACATATCGTGGTGCCAAAGATCTTTCGCAACGTGGCATAAACTGTATCGGTTTACCAGGCACGATTGATAATGATATTGCCTCCACGGATTATACGATTGGTTTTGATACAACCTTGAATACCATTGTTCAAGCGGTCGATAAATTACGGGATACGACGTTCTCTCATCAACGTTGTTCCATCATTGAAGTCATGGGGAATCGCTCCGGTGATTTAGCTGTGCATGCTGGTTTAGCCTGTGGGGCAGAACTTGTCATTTCCAGTGAACATCTACTCCCAATGGATGAAGTGATCGCGCGTTTAAAATTCCAAAAAGACTCCTCGAAAAACCATGCGATGATGATTGTCAGTGAAAAGTTATTTGATCTAAATGAACTTGCTACCTTAATTGCCGCGAAAACTGGTTTTGAAGTGCGCACCGAAGTGTTAGGTCGCATTCAACGAGGCGGTTCTCCTTCTGCCTTTGATCGTATTCTTGCCACCCGAATGGGCGATTATGCCATTCACTGCCTTAATCTTGGAAAATCCAGTCGTTGTATTGGGGTTCGTGGAAACACGTTAATTGATCTTGATATCGATGAAGCCCTCGCGCTTCCTCGTCAACCCGCAGACCATATTGTCGGTGTCATCGACCGCGTGAAATGAGGAAAACGTATGCAGTTTCGAATTGATAAAAAAACTAAAATTGTCGCGACCATTGGTCCCGCATCCCATGACTACTCTACCTTTTTAAAATTGATTGAAGCGGGCATGAATGTCATGCGTGTCAACTTTTCGCATGGTGATTATGCTTCCCATCTTGAAAAAATCAACTTGGCCCGTCGCGTGGAACAAGAACACGGCATTCATATTCCTGTGATTCTTGATTCTCGCGGTCCAGAAATTCGCGTCGGCCAATTTGAAGAAGGTGCTGCCTTCATCGAACAAGATGCCCTCGTTCGTGTTTCCATGACGCCTCTGTTAGGCAATGCCACACGCTTTTCGGTTTCCTATCCGGGATTGTTTGATGATGTCAAAGTCGGTGATGCGTTAAAAATTGATGATGGCAACCTCGCCTTAAAAATCATCGAAAAAGATACTAAAACCAATGAATTAGTATGCAAAGCGATGAATTCGCATACGATTAAAAATCGCAAAGGACTCAACGCACCGTTTGCGCGGTTATCGATGCCGTTTATTTCCGAACAAGATGAAGCCGATTTAAAATTCGGATGTGAACACAATGTTGATTACATCGCAGCTAGCTTTACGCGTCGCCGTCAAGATGTATTAGATATTAAAGCGATTCTTACCAAATATGGGAAGCCAAATATCCAAGTGATTGCGAAAATTGAAAACCCAGAAGGCGTCTCGAACTTAGAAGAAATTTTAGACGTCGCCGATGGCATCATGGTGGCACGTGGCGATCTCGGTGTGGAAATTGCTGCCGAACAAGTTCCAATTGTGCAAAAACGCATCATTACGATGTGCCGAAAAGTGGGTAAACCGGTCATTACCGCGACCCAAATGCTCGATAGCATGGTGAGCATGCCCCGTCCCACCCGCGCGGAAGTCAGTGATGTCGCAAACGCTATCTTAGAGTCCACCGATGCCGTCATGCTCTCCGCAGAATCTGCTTCGGGTAAATACCCCATTGAAGCCACCGCAATGCAAGCAAACATAGCGGCGACCATGGAAAAAGAATTAAATTACGTTCAAATGTCCTCGCAAGCGTTTGAAAATTCCCGCAAAGTTAATTCTGATGCCATTGCCAACTCCGTTGCCAATACGGCCTTTTTAATTAATGCTGATGCCATTGTCACGTTTACTGAAACGGGGGGCGCGGCACGACGTATTGCCAAAGCGCGTCCGTATTGCCCAATTATTGCGATTAGTGATCGCAAAGAAACGGTGCTTTCATTAGGTTTAGTATGGGGTGTTTATAGTTACTATGCCTCTTCTTTACCTCAGTTTATTGAGGAAATGGAAGCCTTTGCCATCTTAAAAGCGCGGCAACTCGGGTTAAAACCTGGCGCCCATATTTTACTCGCAGGCGGCGTTCCTACGGGCGTGGGTTCCACGAACTTCATGAAAATTCTCACCTTAAAAGAACTGAATCAAACTAATTTATGAGTTATATCATCGCGTTAGATATAGGCGGAACGAATTGTCGCGTAGCGCTCGTCAATGCGTCGTATCAAATTGAGGCGATTCATATTGTTGACACCCTTGTCGGCGATAAACACGCTTTTCTTCAACAAGTTGCCGACGCGATTCGCCGGTTTGAACATCATTTTCCCGAGGTCCTTGCCTTGTCTATGGGGGTTCCTGGTCGGGTGGATAGTCAAGAACATATTGCCATTTTACCGAACATCAAGATTACCGATGTCCCCTTAAAAACGTATCTTGAACATCAATTTCATAAACCGGTTTTTATTCGGAATGACGCCGTCATGGCGGCATTAGCCGAAGCGAATTTAGGGTATGGTAAAGCACGACCTTCGACGTATTTTATGACAATTTCCACCGGGATTGGTGGGGCGTTTGTTCGCGATCATGAATTAACTTTTAGTTCGGAAGAAATCGGGCATATGCTCGTCCCGTATCAAGATCGCTTTATCGAACTTGAACAACGGGGTAGTGGGACTGGCATCGTTGCATTAGCTAAAGATCATGGTTTAACGGTGGATTCTTCGCGTACGTTTTGGCAACTTGTCGCGATGAAAAAACCCGAAACAAAACCTGTCTATGAAGCCTGGCTTGCCATCATGAAACATACCCTCCTTTACATCGATACGTATTTTCAACCGGATATTTACGTTTTTTCCGGCGGCGTCATGCGTAATGAAGCTTATTTCTTCCATGACTTTAAAGCTTTATTACCCAATCGGGAACTGGTCATCGCCCATTTAGGCCAAGATGCAGGTATTTTAGGTGCGGCTTATCTTGGCTTTTCATTGACACAATCGACCAAGTCTTTATAATGAAGTTAGCCATGATGAAGCCATGGTGAAGGTGCCATCCTTCAAGAAAGAAAGAGTCGCCGTGATGAAAACTCTTTTATGGTTTGTCCCTTCATTACCCCTTCGGAGCTATTGAAATTCAATTCAATCGTGACCTCGCGTTAAGAGGCTTGAAGCGTATTCCTCTAGAATACGAAATTAAGGTGGTACCACGCACACCCGCGTCCTTATCGAGGGTGTTTTTTTATTTCAAGGAGAAAGAAATATGCCAACACTCATGTTCCCTGATGGTCAGTCCAAAACGTTTGCCCCCGGCACAACAGGTTTTGATGTCGCCTCAAGTATCTCTGCGAGCCTAGCAAAACGGGTTCTTGCTTATGCTCTTGATGAACAACTTTATGATCTTCATTGGCCCGTCCCTCACGATGGTTCGATTCAACTAATCACCGAAAAAGATCCTCGGGCGTTAACGATGCTTCGTCATGATGCCTCCCATCTTCTTGCCCAAGCGATTACGCAACTGTATCCAGGAACGCTCTTCGGGGTAGGTCCTGCGATTGAGGAAGGTTTTTATTACGATATGGATCTACCGCATCCGCTTTCTGAAGAAGATTTTCCTCAAATCGAAGCGACGATGCACGAACTCGCCAAGAAAGCATTCCCCATTACACGGCAAGAAATTAGCAAAGAAGAAGCCTTAAAACGCTTTAAGCATGACCCGTATAAAACCGAACTCATTCAAGCCCTTGAAGGCACTATTTCCATCTACTCCCAAGGTGATTTTACCGATTTATGTTTAGGACCTCACTTTCCCAATACAAGTTATAATCAGCATTTTAAATTGCTTACCACCGCCGGTGCGTACTGGCGAGGTGACAGTAAAAATAAACAATTAACCCGTATTTATGGCACGGCTTTTTTCTCGGCGAGTGATTTAGCAACCCACCTTCATTTACTCGAGGAACGGAAAAAACGCGATCACCGAAAATTAGGGAAAGAACTAGGTTTATTTATGATGTCGGATTTTGGTCCAGGTTTTCCTTTCTGGCTCGATAAAGGAATGCAAGTCAGAAAAACGCTAGAAAACTTTTGGATGACCATTCACCGTCAAGCGGGTTATCAACTCGTGCAAACGCCGACCATGCTCTCCAAAGAATTGTGGGAAACCTCTGGCCACTGGCAAAACTACAAAGAAAATATGTATATTTCGGAAGTTGATGATCGTGAATTCGCGATTAAACCGATGAATTGCCCAGGGAGTATGCTCGTTTATAAGAATGGATTTTATTCCTATAAAGACTTGCCGATTCGTATGGGTGAACTCGGGAACGTCCATCGTCATGAAGCCTCGGGAGCATTATCAGGGTTATTCCGTGTCCGTAATTTCACTCAAGATGATGCTCATATTTATTGCACGCCGGAACAACTCGCTGAGGAAGTCCAACGTATCGTTCGCTTGTTTGACTTCTTCTATACAAAAGTATTCCACCTTGAATATGATGTGTATTTATCGACCCGTCCGGAAGAAAAATACATCGGAAGTCTTGCGATATGGGAAGCCTCCGAAAAAGCATTAGGGGATGCGTTAACGGCGATGGGTAGAACCTTTACAGTTAATCCCGGCGATGGTGCCTTTTACGGACCGAAGCTCGATTTCAAACTCAAAGATTCGGTGGGCCGCACCTGGCAATGTGGGACGGTGCAACTCGATATGAACAATCCTGAACGGTTTGATTTAACGTATATCAATGAAAAAAATGAAAAAGTACGTCCCATCATGTTACACCGTGTAGTCTATGGTTCTTTAGAACGCTTTATCGGTATTCTCATTGAACATTACGCCGGTGCATTCCCCACCTGGTTAGCCCCGGTTCAAGTCAAACTTCTTCCGGTGCATCTTGACTTCCATGCCGCCTATACCCACGAGGTTGAAGATGTGTTAAAAGCAGCAGGTATTCGTGTTGAAAAAGATGAAAGTCCGGAAAAACTTGGTTATCGCATTCGCCAAGCTCAAGTGGAAAAAATCCCTTTCTCCATCGTCATTGGTGATAAAGAACGCGATCAACGTCTCGTCACTTATCGTCGCTATGGAGAAGAAAAACAAGTCACGGTTTCGCTGGATGAATTTGTGATCTTAATTCGTCAAGAAATCGATGCGATCTTACAATTACGATTGGATTAATTGACATTTCTTCTACCTGTGGTATAGTTATCAAGTAAATTAGAAAGCAGAGGCGTCCGCTTCTCACCCGATTCTGTCTCAGTTTGGGTTCATGCTAGAAATTATTTTCTATCATAAAAGGACGCTCGCGCGCCCTTTTTTTACACAAGGAGGATGAGCATATAGCCTATTACAATATTCCCGTTAAACCGAATTCCAAAGGTCCTTCGGACCTGATTAACCAACAAATTCGTTTTCCTCAAGTGCTCGTGATTGATCGCGATGGAAAACAATTAGGGGTGATGTCGAGTTTACAAGCCAATCAAATGGCGGAGCAACAAGGATTAGATTTATTATGTGTTGCCCCACAAGCCCGACCGCCTGTTTGTAAAATCCTGGATTACGGTAAGTATCGCTTCGAACAACAAAAGAAAGCGAAAGAAGCCAAAAAGAATCAACAAATCATCGATATTAAAGAAGTGCAACTCAGTCCACAAATTGGGGAACACGACTTAATGGTGAAAGTCAAACGTGCCCGTGAATTCTTCCAAGAAGGTCACAAAGTCAAAGTGGTGCTACGCTTCCGCGGACGCCAAATGGCACACCAAGATTTCGGGGTTGAAACGATTCAACGCTTCATTGATCTCGTCCAAGATTTATCCCAAGTGGAAAAGAAACCGGAACTTGAAGGTAAATTGCTCATTGCCGTGCTTAGTTCAACCGTTAAAAAGTAAAGGAGTCCATCACAATGGCTAAAGGATACAAATTAAAATCCAAACGCGCGTTAATGAAACGCGTCAAAGTTAAAAAGAACGGTCAACTCGTTCGCAAATCTGCCTACACGGGTCACCTTGCCCCCCGCAAGACAACCAAACAAAAACGTCACTTACGTAAAACTCGGGTTATTTCTGAATCCGATTACAAACGTATTAAGTCGTTATTAAGTATTTAAGGAGAATCAACCATGAGAGTTAAAGGTGGTACCGTTACCCGCGCCCGTCGCAAACGTGTCTTAAAAGAAGCCGAAGGTTATTTCGGCGCTCGTTCAACGCTTTTCCGTACAGCCAAGCAAGCCGTCATGAAAGCCCAACAATATGCGTATCGTGACCGTAAACAAGTCAAATCCGACTTCCGTAAATTATGGATTAAACGGATTAACGCGGCCGTTCGTCCGTTTGATTTAAGCTATAGCCAATTCATGTTTGGTTTAAAGAAAGCTGGCATTGATGTCAATCGTAAAATGCTTTCCGAATTAGCCATTCAAGATGCCGCTTCATTTCAGCAACTCGTTGAAACGGCCAAGAAAAATCTCGCCTAGTTTTCCAGTTAGATCATGCATTGAAAGCCCGAGATTAACCTCGGGTTTTTTTATGCTTTTGTTGGCTCGGGTCATCCGGCATCTTTTTGAGGAGTTGTTGAATATCTTGGAAAACTTCTTGAAAGCGTCCTTCGAAAAACTTAGCTTCGGCTAAACTCATAAATCGTTGATGATCAGAAGTGCGGTGACGCTCTTGATTCGCTTTTAATAAGGCTTGTTCTGCTTGTAGTGCATCGTGATAATCTTGTTCAAGTTGTTGGATAAACGGCTCACCTTCTTCGTGTAAATAGCGAAGATTTTCATCGACGATATTCATGTTGATTGGGAGCTGTTGTAACGCTTCGGTAATCGTATGAAGTCGCTCATAAAGTACGGAAAAGGTGGCCTCAAACGGACCATACCACTTCGGTAAATAAAATGCTTGCCATTGTTGTTCGAGTGCTTTATACCGTTGAAATAACGCTTGTGCTTTTTGAAAGGCTTCCATCGCTTGTTTCTTTAAACTCAGCATATACTGGGAAAAGGCTTCAATTTTTTCATCAACGTCGTCGGCTAAGGTATTCAGCGTGCGAATTTTTGCGAGTTGCAACGTGTAAGGTTGTTTGGTCCCCGATAAAACCAGGGTATCGAGTCCACGTTTAATTCGATTGAGTTCACTAATATCACGTTGGATGACTTCGATAGAGGCAAGACGAGAATCTTCAAGGACGTAATGCTTTTTAATGCGCGGTAAATCCGCGTTGAGTTTGGCGAGACGTTTTTCTAAATCATTCCCGCGTTGGTAGGTTGTTTCATAATCCGCTTCCACCATTTGTTTGGCCGCTTTTTCTTTTTCAAAAAGCGGATAAAACGCATCAAGGCGTTCAATGATATTTTTAAACGCAGGTTCTAAACCCAAAATTTCAAATTGTTGTAATTTACGATCAAGATTTTCTTTTTCGAATTCAACTTTTTGCAAGGTGTCATACACGAGTAAATGATGAATGGGGTAGCCTTGTTTTCCCATGTCTTCTGCTGCTTTTTTCAAGGCGGCGGCTTTTTCAGGTATGACCGTAGCCATGTAGGAACATAACGGAGGTAAACTTTCCATCACGTCCATGAGTTTGAGACAAATTTTACGAATTTTAGTGAGTTGGAGGTCGATATCATCATAATTGCCTGTATCGAGCCACCCTTCAATTTGCAGCATCTTTTCATCAAATTGTTGGAAGGCAAAAGTAAATTTGGTTTCGAGATAAACCAGTTGATGGGCAAATTTAAAATACATGACCCTTAACCCACGAATATGGTCTTTGGTTTCCGCAATTTTAGCTTTCATTGCCATTTCTGGCTGCATAATTTTTTTCAATTCTTCCACATACTTTTTAATACTCGATGTGCATAAATCCAAGGTAATTTTTGTCGGTTCATAATGCGACGTAAACTCCGAACTTGCGCGTTTATCCACATACGTCTTTAATTGTTTTAATTGGTCTTTGGCCTTCGGAAGCAAGGATTGATGAATGAGTTCTTGCGACTTACGAATGGCTTCAAAATGCGTGAATAACTCTAAATTATGTTTCGAGATAAATCCTAAGCGTTGAAACATCACATCGCCTTCTACATCAAAAAGTTGTTGGGCAGCGAGGAATTTACGCTCAAGTTCTATATACGGTTTTTTAATGAATAACATAATGATTAACCTTAATATAGCACATCAAAAAACGAAACGCTGAACGACTCGTTAAAATTAAAAACATTGACGTTTTCTAAGGAATTCGTTATATTTATAAAGCATTGAAAGCATGCACCTACGCCTTGTCTGACGCTTAACACCTACTTAAACGCAGTAACCTTAGCTTAAAGGCGAACCGTGAAGTTTAGCACCCGAAGGTTGGAAGGTACACCTCGCTTTATTGTGCAATCAAGAAAGGAGGAATCCCTACATGAGATTTCGTGGATCTGATTGGAAACGTTCACGTCGTTTAGGTTTTTCTACGTTAGAAACCGGAAAGGAACTTGCCCGCCGTCCTTATGGCCCAGGCCAACATGGAAATAGCCGCAAGAAAAAACCTTCGGAATACGGTAAACAACTTTTAGAAAAACAAAAACTTCGTTTTACGTATGGCGTCAATGAACGTCAATTCCGTCGTTTATTCTTACTCGCAGTCAAGAGTAAAGAAGTTACTGGCACCCGCTTTATGCAAATTCTTGAATCACGTTTAGACAATCTTGTCTTCCGTTTAGGTTTTGCTAAAACCCGTAAAGCCGCCCGTCAACTCGTCAACCATGGTCACATCACGGTCAATGGCAGTAAATTGGATATCCCAAGTTACTTATGCGCGATCAATGATGTTATCGCCGTCAATGAAAAAAGTAAAGGTTTAGTGGCCATCAAAGCCAGCCTTGAAAACATTGCAGGCACGGTGGCCTATGTGTCTGTGAACAAAGAAAAAATGGAAGGATCATTCGTACGCTTCCCGGAACGTAATGAATTATCCCAAGACATTAACGAAGCCCAAATCGTTGAATACTACAACCGACTCTTGTAATCGGTTCATTGTCATCGATCAAAGAAAAACTTGGAGTTTCCTCCAAGTTTTTTTCTTTATTTCACGGTTACACAGTAATACTGTTTTTTCCCGCGACGAATCACGTAATATGCCCCGTGTAAACTCGAAAGGTTTTCTAGGGATTTTCCGAGTGTGTTTATCATCTCACCATTGATCTGGATGGAGTTCCCTTGAATAAATTCGCGTGCTTCGCGTTTACTGCTGGCCGCACCAATACTTACAAGAATATCTTCTAAAGGAAGGGTGCCATCGACTTGAATCATTTTGTCAGCAAAGACCGCAGTTAATTGGGGTTGAGATAAGGTTTGAAAGGCGCCTGTAAAAAAGACATGGGTTAAGGCTTGTGCTTCTTTGAGACCTTCTTCTCCATGAATGAGTGTGACCAATTGTTCTGCAAGTGCTTTTTGCCCAATGCGTTGTCCTAATTTTTGTTCATGTTCCACTTGTATCGCACGGATAGACGCTTGATCAAGAAACGAAAAGATTTCTAAATAGCGAATTGCATCGGCGTCACTGACATTATAAAAGTATTGATAAAGCGTATAAGGACTTGTTAGTTGCGCATCCAAAAAGAGCGCACCATCTTCGGATTTACCAAACTTTTTACCATCACTTCGCGTGATTAGTGGCGTGGTAAAAACAGCGGCAGGGACAGGTTTATCTGTCGCCTTCCGAATGAGTTCTAACCCACTCGTTAAATTTCCCCATTGATCGGAACCGCCAAACTGAATTTGGCATTGTTCTTCTTGGTATAAATGATAAAAATCAATTGATTGGAGCATCATATAAGAAAATTCGGTGTAGGATAATCCATTTTCAAGACGATTCGCGACAACATCTTTGGCTAACATGACATTAATCGGAAAATATTTTCCGAAATCTCTTAAGTAATCAATCATCGAGAGTTTTCCTAGCCAATCATAATTGTTTAAGACCACGCCTTTTTTCGGATCCGAGAAATCTAAAAAACGGGTGAGTTGTTTTTGAATCAAGGCCGTATTGCTCGCCAAAGTCGTTTTATCGAGTAAATTGCGTTCTTTACTTTTTCCGGAAGGATCCCCAATCATCCCTGTTGCACCTCCGACAAGGGCAATAATGCGGTGGCCTGCACGTTGAAGTCGCATTAAAACCGAAATCGGCACAAAATTACCTAAGTGCATCGAGGTTGCGGAAGGATCAAAACCACAATAAATGGTTGTTGGTTTGGATAAAATCGACGCTAATTCTTCACGATTGGATGTATCTTTAATTAAGCCTCGCCACGTGAGTTCATCAATAATATGCATAATCGTTTTCCTTTTAAATCGTTGAATCGCGTTTTACAAAGGTTGAATCAAACGATTTATCTTGTTCAACGTCTTCATCATTTAAGAATTTAGAAAGCATGGTGACCGCGGTTGACCCGACATCTTTAAGATCAATGTGTAAACTCGTTAATTGGGGCCGAATAATTGAAGCGTATTTGGTACCAATTAACGAAAGAACCTCAACATCTTCTGGAACCCGCAACCCAGAATCAAGCGCCGCATTTATCACCGCGGCTGCTAAAGAATCGCGATAGGCTAAAAAATAACCCGATCGAGTAGACTTAAATATTTCTAAGAAATCGGCATACGTTTGGCGATAAGAATCTTCGACCGAAAAGACTCCATAATTTTTTCCTGCTTGAATGTGGGATTCAATAAATGCTCGTTCAATGCGTTCAAGTAAGCGCCCTGAATGATGTAAATGTAAGAAATACATCTTTTTGCCACCCTTTTTCATATAGTCTGCGGTCACTTCACGCACTTTTTCTTCATAGTCAAAATGAATGGAAGCCAATTTTTCACCTTGCACTTCATTATTAACAACGACTAGTGGAATTTTATAACTTGAGAGTTTGGCAATATCCGATTGATCGAGTTCATCATCAAAAATAATTGCACCATCCACATGGGACGTTATTACTTTTTCAACGACTTGAAGTGCATCCTCTTTGGATTTATTCGTGACGAATAAGGTTAATTGGTATCCGAGTGTTTTTGCTTCATCCGTCATTCCGTTTAACATGTTGGCAATATACACATAGTTTGCACTTGGAATTACAATACCAATGTTAGTTGTTTTATTTGTCGCTAGCGCTTGTGCTAGACGAGACGGTTTGTACCCAAGACGTGCAATCGTTTCTTCGACCCGTTTTTTTGTTTTTGCAGTGACATTCGAATTATTATTGATGACGCGTGACACTGTCGCTAGTGAAACCCCAGACGCAACGGCAACCTCGTAAATTGTGACGCGATCTTTCATGTTTTTCATGAAATCATCCTCCATACTGAAATTTCTTACATTATAAATGAAAATATTTTACATTCCACTATTAATGCTCGAAAGTTAATACTTGTTAAAGAGGGAATAAAACGCGTTCTAATCGATGACTATCGAGTTTTTTTCGACCAAATTTTGCTTGATCTTCACCGTTCAGCATGACAAGGTCTCCGGTAAAGTTCGTCCGTAATGTCACCAAGTATAGCCCCACACCATACAAATCAACCGGGGTATTTTCACGTTCAAAACGCGCAATTTTTTCAGGATTAAAACCCGAACTTACAATAATTTTTACATGGTGAAAACCATTTTCATTTAAGGCATTTCGTAACGCTTTAATGAGCGGCGGATTCACCCCATGAACATCGCCTTGAATGGCTTCAGGATGACGGGTAAAGTAGGCATCGATTAAACTTTGTGAGGTATCAACGCGCACAGCTCCGAGGTCTTTTGGAAATGCGTTTGCAACTTTTAAGGACTCCGTGATCACATCATTGGTGTAGTCTACGAGAGCCGTAATTTTTTCATTCGGAAACGTTTGATGATATAACGTAGCTGCTTGAACGATATCACCTTGGCACATTTGGATCAGCGCATGCGGCATTGTCCCCATCCCTTTACCACCCCACCACGATCCTTGAGCATCGGTACTCACTTTTTGAATGCCAGAAACATAGCTTGCATAGCCATCACCCGCTTGGGTATGATAATCATCTTGGCGATCCGCCATGGAAAACACCGGTTTTCCATTCGCCACTTTCAATACATCACGGGTATTGGAGGCGACGGACGTTCTTCGTGACAAGATACCATCAATCGTGGATTCTAAAAATCCAAAATCTTCATAACGACCTTCAATCGTTAAGATGGGTTCTTTACCGTTTAATGGATCCCCGTCATGAAGGGCATGAATAACTAAATCTTCTGGATGACGGGCACACGTATGAATTAAAGCGATAGCTTCATCAATGCCACACGCAATTAAATCATTTTGCCATTGAAAAAATTGCATATAGACCTTTTGATTAGGAAGAAATTGCTCAACAATTTTTCGGGTTTTTAAAAAATAATTCGCCGTATAAAATCCCTCTTTTAACGAGGAAGAAAATTGAAACGTTTTGTTCGTTAATCGTTTAATTTTGCCCGCTTTTTTTAATTCAACTTCCGGTTGTAGCATAAAAGTCTTCTCCTAATTCTTTATCGTCCCACGCTTGTAGCATCACACCCGCTTGTGTAACGGGTTCGATACCGAGGGTTTTTTGTGAACAAAACATACCTTCAGTTTTTTGTTTTAGCATCATGGTCGTTTCCATCATTGAACCATCATTCATAAGCGCACCATCTACGGCAACGACCACACCACTACCTACAGTGACGGTGGTTGAATTTGTCACGATTTGTCGGGTGAACGTACCCAAATTAACCTGACACACGAATAAGTGGTCCGAATCGGGATGTTCTTCTTTTTGTATGACTCTCCCTTTGATAAATCCAGAGGAAAAGGGTCGAAGGGAGGATGGTAAGGCAATGCCTTCAAGTTCTTTTTCTAAATAGGCAAGTAAGGTTTCATTGATTTTTCGTACGATGCCAGGTTGAAGCGAAAATTTTTCATTTAACGTTTCATTCCACGGAATATTGACGCCAATTACGTGATCTTGGCAGTACAACAGCTGATGCCCGCGATGGACTTCAACACGATCGGCAGTTTTTGTTTGTTGGTAGATCAAAAACAACCATTGGGGAAAGTGACGGGGTTGAACGAGCGCGTACATTTAGCGATCCTCACGTTGGAGTTGTTCAAATCGAGCCAATGAAAAATCTTTTAACATGGTGAGCAAGGTTTTCTTACTGGCGAAAAAATCATAAGTATCAAGAATGGTGGACGGAGAATGAATACTTCGTGCGACGATACAGTGCGTTAACGTCATTACACCCGCGTTGGATTTATGAACCGCCCCTGCATCCGTACCCCCTGGAGAATCAAAATATTGATAGGGTACACGTGCGCGTTTTGCCATTTTTTCTTGATAGGCTAACAACGTAGGACGTGCGACCATCGAGCGATCTAAATACCGCAATAAGACACCTTGACCTAATTGACCGAGTTCATCGGGTTTTCCACTACTATCCCGTGCCGGTGAGCAATCTAATACAATCGCAAAATCCGGCTGAATACGATGGGTCATGGTTTGGGCACCACGTAATCCAACTTCTTCTTGGACAGAGGCACCCACATAAAGATCATAAGGTAAGTCTTTGTTTTCTAACGCGTCAAGAATGGAAAGTCCCATCACAAGACTGTAGCGATTATCAAACGCTTTTCCTAAGATGCGTTGACCGCCTGCTAAGGTTTGAAAAGGTGCATCAAAGGTCACCATCGCTCCGAGTTGAATTCCCGCTTCAAGCACGGCTTTTTTCGCGGATAATCCCACATCAAGGTAAACATCTTCCACGCGAGGAATGGGGGGTGAACCTGCGCCAAGTAAATGGGGTGGCGTCGCATCAATGGCACCAATCACGTATGTTTTTTGCGTCGTTTTTACGCGCATACGTTGGGAGGTTAACGTTAACGGATTAATACCACCTATTGGCAATAAGCGCAGCATCCCGTTGTCTTCAATTTTGCTGACGATAAAACCAATCTCATCCATATGGCCCATGATCATCACTTTTAATGCATCAGGGTTTTTAGATTTTTTAACCGCAAAAATAGAGCCTAAAGCATCGGTAATCATGGGAAGATTTTTTGCTTCAAAATGGCGCTTTAAAAAAGCAGCAACTTCATTTTCTTGACCGGAAATGGCATTTTTTTCTGAAAGCGTTTTAAACCAGGATAATTCTTTTTTTGTTAAGTAATTCATCGTTTTTTTGCTATCAACCGATAAATCGGTTCTCCTCTATCGCGAAAGTATCGCTCATATTCAGTGGCAACATCGCCGTCTTCTAGCGAATCATACGGTTCTTGTACGCTTATTATATCATATGGAAAAAGCGCTAAATTCTTCAGGGTAAATGCGAACAAATCATGATTATCTGTCTTCATGATGAGTACCCCTGATGCTTGAAGAATCCGTGTGATTTTTTCTAAATTACCGATGGCTGTTAAACGTCGTTTATGGTGGCGTAATTTCGGCCATGGGTCGGAAAAATTTAAATAAATGGTTTGAAAGGTTTCAGCCGCCATCGTTAAGGAAAATTTAGCAAAATCCCCTAAGAGTAAATGAACATTCGGAAGTTCATGTTCAAGAACCTTTTTAAGTGCAAATGCAAAAACGGTAGTCGCCCGTTCAATCCCATAAAAATAAATATGCGGATTTAGTGCTGCTTTTCCTACGATAAAATCGCCTTTACCCATGCCAATTTCTAAATGAGCATGACTGGCGTGTTGGACGACAAAAGGATGATCGTCTTGGGTAATTCGTGAAGCGTTTTCAGCAATAAGAGGCTTGGCCCAAGGTTTATTTTTTAAGCGCATGCATGCGACCTAAATCTGCCATCGCACGTGCATAAATACTAATACTACGCGTGAAGTCTTCTAAATCGATTTTTTCATCGTTTTCGTGAATAAAGTCTTCTTTTCCTGGAAATTTACTACCAAAGGCAACAGTGTTTTTGGCTTCTTTTGCATACGTTCCACCACCAATGGTCACCATCGGAGTTTTCTTATCACCGGTTTCTTCTTGATACGCCTTTAATAACGTTTGAATCATCGGTGAATCGGGTTGCATCAATAACGGTTCTGATACCATTAACGCTTGGAAAGAAAGCGGTTTGGGTGTGATGGCTTTGATACCTTGGGCGACGGTATCAAAGGAGACGATTTCAGGATATCGATAATTGGCAATTAATGAAAATTTCCCCTTGATTAAGTGAATTAAACCCACATTAAGTGTCGTTTCATGAAGGAGTTTACTGCGATAATATTGACCGAGTTTTTTCCCGTTAAATTGACTGTATTGTTGGGCAAGCGTCACGAGTTCAGGGAAAGGATAAATACGCGCTAACACGCTTAATAGTTTCGTTCCAGCATTCACACCCAGTTGTGGTAAGGACCCATGAGCCGCTTTTCCAAACAAGGTGATGGTTGTAGTTTTACCTTCATGCTTCACCGAATAGGGAAGTTTAGTGGCTCGCAAGATTGGTTCAATACGATCAAAGCGATCAATGACAGCCGTTGCCTCATCAATCACGGAGTTGGCCACAATGCCAGCCCGAATTTCATGAATCGAAGGCCAGGCTACTTTTCCAGAAATTTCATAGTTAGCAATGCCTTTTTCTCCGTAGATCAGTGGAAAATTTCCATCGGGGGTAAACCCACTTTCCGGGTAAGGTTTTTTTAATTGATGGAAATAATATTTTAAGCAACCGCTCCCTTTTTCTTCATTACCCCCAATGACAAGCCGCACTTGATACCCTTCAATGAGGGAATGATCCTTTAAGAGTTTTAATGCATAAAATGCTGCTAAGGCAGGCCCTTTATCATCCGAGGTACCTCGGCCATACATTTTTTCATTTTCAATCACACCACCAAAGGGGGGATGAATCCATCCTTCGGCAACGGGAACAACATCCGCATGGGCATAAACTCCAATGAGTGGACCAGAACCAATAGTAATTTCTGTCGCATGACCATCACAATAATCGACTTTGAATCCTTCTTTTTCAGCAAGTTTTCCGATGAACTGTAGCGCTTGATAAACGCCTTCACCATAAGGTTTCTTTTTACCAATCGTTTTTTCATCGTGAATGGAATTAATTTGAATCCAGGAACTTAATTGACGAATTGCTTCCTCAAAATAAGGTTCTGCATATGTTTGAAATGGGGTTTTCATCGCGTTATCTCCTTGCGTTAATTATACGACGAACGCTCGGAATTTTCGAGGATGCGAACGCAAGCGTCGGCAGTAAGAAAAAAGCGATGAGTGCTTCCCAAATGCCATTGAGGCTGAGCACCAAAAGAATAAACGTCCAATACGTTTCATTAAAGCCTATGCCAGCGAGCGCTTCAAGGACATTTTGTCCTTGTAATAATCCCATGATGCCTAAAACAAGCAAGGTATGCATGACGGTAAAAATCGCTGCAAACATGGCTAGTACACTTCGTTGAATCCAAACTGTTTTTAGTAACGTTTGAATCAAAGTAAATCCGACTCCCGTCAGGAGGCCAAATATCAAGCGCGGGGTCATGGAAATCAATGGGTTTTGAAAAAAGGGATCAAGAATTCCCGTTGGATTCGCACTGGCTTGCCAAAACGAGAGAAAGCCAAATAAAAACCCATAATATAATCCCCCTCGCCAGCCAAATAAAAAGGCACCGACAAGGACAGGAATGTGCATGATGGTAAAGGATACCGCAGGATTAATCGTAATAAACCCCAAGGAAGGTATCAATCCCATTAAAAGCAAAATGGCCGTCAGCATTGCATTAAACGACATCACAAAAAGACGTTGATTCATAAAAATAACTCCTTATTTTTTTGATAAATTGTGAATAAACCATCAACATTCAAAAAGGGATCCCATTGAACATCGCTAGGTAAATGATCGTGAAAATAATGACTGTACCCTCCCGTCATAATTTTTTTGCAAGGATATCCCATTTCTTTTTCAATCCCATCCATGAGATTAAAGACCATCGCTTCATGACCCAAAATGACACCTGACGTCATCGAATCGGGGGTGTTTTTTCCAAGTATTTTTGTCGGTCGTTTCAAGGGAATATCCATGAGTTGAGATGCTTTTCCAATGAGTGCTTGATAGGAAATCATAAATCCAGGAAGAATACTAACGCCAATCAAACGACCGTGTTGATCAATACCAATGAGTTTTGTTGCCGTCCCTAAATCTGCGATGATACAGGGATAGCCATAGCGGTTCATCGCTTGAACCCCATCGACAACGAGATCACTCCCAAGTTCGCTAGGATGGTCAATTTGTATGGGTAATCCCGTCTTAAAACCTTTGGAGAAAACAATCGGTTTTTTGTGAAGGAGTGCAGTTAAAATCGTTACCATCATCGGGGTGATTGAGGGAACAACACTACTAATGAAAATGGCTTCTGGCAAGGTTAAACAATACCGCGAGAGCAGCGGTTGTAATTTTATTGTATATTCATCTTCGGACAAATTATGTTCGGTGAGAACGGTAAAAAAAGCAGTGCGCTTTTCGTTTTCATAGGTTGCAAAGCTTAAGGCAGTATTGCCAATATCTAAGACTAAAACCATCGTACCTCCGCTCTCATCTTGTTACCAAGTATGATGCTAATGTAAGTATAAACTAACGGCATTAAATCACGATGAAATTTACTAATTTATTTTTCACGACAATCACTTTCTTAATCGTTTTGCCCTCAAGATATTTCTGTACTTCAGGTTTTGCTAGAAGCACGGTTTGAACCGCCTCATCACTTAATCCATTTTCAACGTCAACAGCCACCTTAAACTTTCCATTTAAGCTAACTGCAATCGATAGCATCGATTGAATGAGTTTCGTTTCATCATAGGTCGGCCAAGGTGAAAAGGCGAGCGTTCCCTCAAATCCTAAAAGCGACCATAATTCTTCGCCAAGATGGGGAGCAACACAGGAAAATAATTGAATAAAACCTTTTAGATATGGACGATAAATCGAGGGTGCTTTATACGCTTCATTAATGAAAATCATCATTTGTGAAATCGCTGTATTCATTTGTAAATTTTCAAAATCAAGCGTCACTTTTTTTACAAGGGTATGATAGGCAAAATCTAATGATTGATCATTCGTGTCTTGGTGAAGGGATTGATACTCCGGAGCTACCATGAGGCGATACACACGGTCCAAAAATCGCCGTGCCCCTTCTAGTCCACTATTGGACCAAGGAAGTGACGCTTCAAGTGGTCCCATAAACATTTCATAAAGCCTTAATGTATCAGCACCAAATTGATCGATAATCTCATCAGGATTGACCACATTACCACGAGATTTCGACATTTTTTCTCCATTTTCACCTAAAATCATGCCTTGATGGAAAAGTTTTTTAAAGGGTTCCTGAGTCGTAACAACCCCTAAATCAAATAAAAATTTATGATAGAAACGGGCGTAAAGTAAATGCAAGACAGCATGCTCAGCACCCCCCACATAAAGATCCACAGGCAACCAATGTTTAAGCAATTTTTCATTGGCGATCGCCGTGTCATTTTTGGGATCTAAATAACGAATATAATACCAGCAGCTTCCCGCCCATTGAGGCATGGTGTTCGTCTCACGTATGTACCGTTTTCCATCGAGGACAACATCGAGCCAAGGTCCTGCATGGACTAAGGGAGATTCACCTGTACCGCTTGGTTTAAACTCTTTTAATTCGGGTAGTAATAAGGGTAGTTCATCCACTCTAACAGGAACGATTTCTCCGGTTTCTTTTTCAAACATCACCGGAATGGGTTCTCCCCAATAACGTTGACGCGAAAACAACCAATCCCGAAGTTTATAATTGGTTTTCCAGCGACCTTGATGCGTGGCAATCAATTTTTCTGTAATGATTCGTCGGGCTTCTTCAATCAATGTCCCATTCGCGTCTTCAGAAGCGATATGAGGTGCATCATCAAGCATCGCCGCGTTTCCATCAAATCCTTCTAAAACAGGAATAATCGGCAGTTCATACGTTTTAGCAAACGCAAAATCACGTTCATCATGGGCAGGAACGGCCATGACGGCACCTGTACCATAACCATAAAGAACATAATCAGCGACCCAAATGGGTAATCGAGCTTGATTGACTGGATTAAGGGCATAAGCTCCCGTAAACACACCTGTTTTTTCTTTATTGAGTTCGGTTCGATCTAAATCGGATTTTGTGGACACCACTTTTCGGTATGCTTCGATCGCATCGCGTTGTGAAGCCGACACAATGACATCGACCAGGGGATGTTCTGGAGCAAGGACACAGTACGTAGCACCATACAAGGTATCCGCACGCGTGGTGAAGACTGTAAATTGTTGCGACGTATTTTCAACTTGAAAATCCACTTCGGTTCCTTGGGATTTCCCTATCCAATTTTTTTGCATATCCAAGGTGGATTTGGGCCAGTCTAAACCCTCAAGTCCATCGAGTAAGGAATCCGCATAGGCGGTAATTTTTAAGACCCATTGACGCATTAATCGACGTTCAACAGGAAAACCACCCACTTCGGATTTTCCATCAATCACTTCTTCATTGGATAAAACAGTTCCCAATGCTGGACAAAAATTAACGGGCTTTTCATCGATGTAGGCAAGACCTTTTTCAAGAAATTTTAAAAAGATCCATTGCGTCCACTTATAATATTGCGGATCCGTCGTTGCAAGTTCTTTAGTCCAGTCATAACTAAACCCAAGGGCTTGAATTTGTTTTTTAATATTAGCGATATTTTTTTCAGTAAATCCTGCAGGATGATTATTGGTTTTTAACGCGTATTGCTCGGCAGGTAAGCCAAATGCATCCCACCCCATGGGGTGCAACACATTATACCCTTGCATCCGTTTCATACGGGCGATGATATCGGTGGCCGTATAGCCTTCAGGATGACCAACATGGAGTCCTTGTGCAGAAGGATAAGGAAACATATCCAAGATGTAGTATTTGGGTTTTGAAAAATCATAAACGTCGGTGACAAAAGTTTGTTCTTTTTCCCAATAGGCTTGCCACTTCGGTTCGATTTTTTTGTGATCGTAATTCATTGCCTTTTCCTCCAATAAAAAAACGTCCATTATGAAGGACGCTTTTAAGCGCGGTACCACCTTACTTTGCACGCGAACGTGCACACTCAAACCCTTTTAACGCAAGGGTACGAATTGATGCATTTTGGGTGAGAAGAAGGGCCGCCCTTCGTATTCCAAATCAATTGAATGTATTTTAGCATAATTAAGCAAAATATGTTGTGAATTTCTCGGATCCGTGATACTATCTACACGTTGTCGGAGGAGATCAAAATGGCAAGAGTATGCAAAGTTTCTGGTAAAGGACCCATGACGGGAAATGCCCGTAGTCATAGTTTACGTGCGACACGTCGTACGTGGAATGTTAATTTACAAACCTATCAAATTACGGAAAATGGTGTCACCAAATCCGTGAAGATGTCCGCCCGTGCCTATCGCAGTTTGATGAAAAATCAAGCTACCCGATAAGTAGCGCGATTAGCCAACTGACGAAAAAGAGCAATCCATTCGCTAAACTCAACCACGTCGTATACGCCAGCACAAACCAACTTGGTCGCTGTACACGTGGTTTTTTATTTTCTTCTTCAATTCGCTCAAGTTGATACCACGTTCTTAAACGAGGATTAATGAGTAAAAAAGACTGGAATAACCACTGGATTGTCATGGTCCACGGTAAAAAACGATTGAGTGCTTCATAAGGACCTAAATACGTTGCGTATATTCCCACGGCAAGCATCATCCACGTCAAAACAAGGATGATAATATGCATTAATAAAAACCAGGGGTGCATACGGGGTTTAATCCAAGCAAGAAGACTCCAAACGATCACCCATAGCAATAAAAGAATCCATAACCATTGAAACGGAACGGGAGTAAAACGTTGCCAAGCTTGTTGAACCCAACCGATTCCGAGACTAGCGACGACAACGATACTTAAGAAAAAAACAGGAGAAAAGTGAAAATAACGATTCTCAAAAAGTTCATAAAGAAATTGATTTTGCCAACGGAATCGAATCCGATGTTCGCGTTGATATTCGCGAACACCCAAGACACCCAGAAAACATACACCTAAAACAAATGCCCAACCAAAGGCAATGATCATGAGGAATGATGTCCTAATTTAACCAGTCGATCATGAAGATCTTTTTTCTGAAATAAGTAACTACCTGCAACTAAGATATCGGCACCAGCTTGTAAACATTGTGGCCCAGAAACATCATCAATCCCACCGTCCACTTCAATTAAATAATGCCATTGATGGCGTTGACGTTGCTCTTTAAAATAAGCAATTTTTTCTAGCGCGGAAGGAATAAATACTTGGCCGCCAAATCCTGGTTCTACTGACATAACTAACACAAGATCCACCAATGATAAGTAAGGTTGAAGTGATTCGACTGCTGTGCCAGGTTTTAAACTTATTCCTACAAGAATATTTTTTTCTTTAAGATAATTGATAAGCTTGTTACCGAGCGGAACATCGACAACTTCAACATGAAACGTAATCAATTTGGCACCTGCTTGAATAAACATATCAAGATATTTTTCAGGATTGGCAATCATTAAATGAACATCGGAAAAAATAGAATAGGCCCCATTGACTTGAGAAACAATGTTTGCCCCATAGGAAAGGTTTGGAACAAAATGTCCATCCATGATATCAAAATGAAACATCGAGACCCCTTCCTCTTTCATGGTTTGAATGTTTTCCCCCAGCTTCAAAAAATTCGCGGCTAAGATACTCGGTGCAATTCCAGGTTGTAATTTCATTCGTAACGTTTCCTTTCTAAACATGTCTCACTCAATTTTTGGTAGGTTTCGTAGACAAAGACTGGGATTTTACCCGCTTTCACTTCTGCCTTTATTGTACATCCAGGTTCATCAAGATGAAGACAATTTGCGAATTTACATGTCCCTATGTAGGCAGAAAAACCAGGGAAATCTTGCGCAAGCTCTTTTTTTAACATCGGTAATTCTAAGGAAGAAAATCCGGGAGTATCGACAAGGTATCCTGTAAGAAAGGGGACCATTTTAACTTCTTTTGTTTCATGCCGACCGCGTCCTAATGCTTCTGAGTAACTCCCAATTTGTCGTTGAAAATCAGGGTTAATTAAGTTAATTAAGGAAGATTTGCCGACGCCGGTTTGCCCAGCAAATGCAACAACTTTTCCCTGCATACGATCCATGAGTTTTTGGCGATCTTGTTCTTGATTTCGATTCACAAAAACAACATCTTCACCAATGGAACGTAAGTAATCTAAAGCATCTTGATACGGAGTTAAAGACGCTTTATCGAGTTTGGTAATGAGAATGGTTTTTTGAATATGATGATACGTTGCAAAGCACATAAACATCATCAGCAAGTTAAATGAAAATGGCGGTTCAACAAGGCTGTTAACAATAAATAAATGATCTAAATTCGCCAATCTTGGTCGCGCTAAATACGTTTTTCTGTCCTCGATGGAAAGCATGAGGGAGTGGGTTTTATCTAACGTAATGACATCGCCGACAATTGGCTTCTTTTTTAAACATAACGTTTTCGGGAGATGCACCGAGCGAATATCTCCATCGATATCCACCAGATACTTACCAAAATCAAGGGCGACGATGCGTGCTTTCATTCGTCGTGCGTTTTCAATCCTAAAAAGCGAGACCAAAAGGATTTTCGTGGTTGTAGTTTTTGAGGGTCATCTAAGCAACTTTGAATATCACGTTGCATATCTAACACTGAACGATAACGATCCAAAGGATTTTTTCGGCATGCTTTTAAAATAATTTTTTCAAGACTTTTCGGTGTAGTGGTTACAAATTGACGGGGAGAAGGAAAGCGTTCTTTAATGTGCATCATCGCCACGTTGATTTGATTATTACCTTCAAAAGGAACACGACCTGTGATAAGTTCAAAAAATGTGATGCCTAATGAATAAATATCACTTTTAAACGTAGGCGATTGTCCGTTTGTTACTTCTGGAGGTAAATAATGAACCGAGCCAATGATGACCTGACTTTTTGTCACGCGTCGTGAATTTTCAAAAAATGCGATCCCAAAATCGCCTAATTTTACGGTTTCATCAGGGGTTAAAAAAACATTATCTGGTTTAATATCACGATGTATCACTAAGGCATTGTGAGCAAATTGAACCGCCTCACAAAGCTCAACCATGATGTGACATGCTTGGTGAAAACTATAACGTTTTTGTTCATCTAATTGGCCACGTAAGGTTTTACCTTTGACAAGTTCAGAAGCCATATAGGGCAAGTCGTGATGGTAACCGATATTGACAACTTTGACAATATTGGGATGATTTAATGAAGCAGAGGCTCTTGCTTCACGTTCAAAACGAATTAAATTATCTTTGGATTTTAACGCATTTTCTTTGATGATTTTTAAAGCAACTTCTTTTCCTGTAATAATATCTTCCGCTTGATAAACATAAGCAAAACCACCTTCGCCTAATTCTTTGATGATGCGGTAGCGTTCATCGATAATTTCGTGTTCACGAATGATCATAGGGGTTCCCACATGCCCACGGCAATATTATCTGTTCCACCATGGGCGTTAGCAAGGCGAATGAACGATTCTACTTTTTGTTGAGTTGGATCCGAACTTGCCATCAAAGACGCGATTTCGGTGAAAGAAACATTATTATAAAGGCCATCGGAACACACCATGAGGCGTTGTCCTTCGTAAGGAATAACTTGTAGATCATAGGAAACCGTCGTATTTAAACCTAACGCATTCAATAAAACATGCCGTTGGGGATGAATTTTCATTTCTTCAAACGTAATTTTGCCTTGGCGATATAAATAATCAACATACGTTTGATCTTGGGTTAAACACGTTAATTGTCCTTCATGAAAACTATAAACACGGGAATCACCAATGTTTACGAGAATGAGTTGTTTGTGAACAATTAAGGCAATCACAAGCGTTGTTCCCATTTCTTTTAAGGACGAAGAACGTTGTGCTTCTTTATAAATCGCGCGATTGGCTTCAATAATTTGGGAACGTAACCATAATGTTGCAGTTTTTGCCGTTAATAACCCCAGTGTCGATTGAAAACCTTTCGTTAACGATTGCATCGCTAATTTCGAGGCTAAATCGCCACGTGCATGGCCTCCCATGCCATCCGCCACAGCTAACAAAACATTGCGATGTTTATTGACACCGACAAACACTTGGTCTTCGTTCGAAACGCGAACGCGACCGACATCCGTTTTACCAAAAAAACTACCGTTGAATTTCATGTTGATGTTGGGCCCTTAACTGTCCACACGCCGATGCGATATCATGCCCTAATTCCTTGCGAACGGTACAAAGAATTCCCCGTTGCATAAGGCGATCAAAAAATGCAGAAATTGCCGCTTGACTAGGACGACGGTAGTCATTTTCCATCACAGCATTATAAGGAATAAGATTAACATAACAATCGCGTTGACCGAGCAAGGTTGCCAAGGCATCTGCATGCTCAATTTGGTCATTGAGGTCGGCAATCAAAATATATTCAAAGGTGATGCGACGGCCTGTTTTTGCCAAGTAAAAATCTACGGCATCCATGAGTTTTTCAAGCGGAAAAGCTTGGTTAATTTTCATTATTTTTGTCCGTAACTCATTATTTGGAGCATGTAAGGAAATCGCTAAATGAACTGGGAGTGCTTCTTGAGCAAATAAGCGAATTTTAGGAACGATCCCTGCGGTAGAAATCGTAAT
>JALRKT010000006.1:0-407 GCA_023268805.1 Bacilli bacterium | reverse complement strand
AGGGTGTGTTAAGATTTGGGTAAACCGAATGACTTCATCATAATTATCAAAAGGTTCACCCGTCCCCATACAAACCACATGGGTGACATGGGAATTCGAGGCTTCTTCTTGAAGCATCGCATCCATCATCTTCACTTGCAGCATCATTTCGCCTGCTGTAATTTGCCGTTGACGTTTTAATAACCCTGAGGCACAAAAAGAACACCCAATATTACAACCGACTTGCGTGGTCACACATACAATATTGCCAAAGCTATAGCGCATTAACACGGTTTCAATCAAGTATCCATCCTCTAATTGAAAGAGAACTTTAATCGTTCCATCCTGAGAGACGAGTTTTGTATGAATTGAAAATGTTTCTTTTATTAAGGTATCTTGAAGTTTTTGTAAGGGTACGGTTAAGGGTT
>JALRKT010000069.1 GCA_023268805.1 Bacilli bacterium | reverse complement strand
TTCCTATATCTACGCATTTCACCGCTACACAGGAAATTCCACCACCCTCTTCTGTACTCTAGCCAAGCAGTATCAGGTGCAATTCCCAGGTTGAGCCCGGGGCTTTCACATCTGACTGACTTAGCCGCCTACACGCTCTTTACGCCCAGTGATTCCGAGTAACGCTTGCACCCTCCGTATTACCGCGGCTGCTGGCACGGAGTTAGCCGGTGCTTATTCATATAGTACCGTCATTATCTTCCTATATAAAAGGAGTTTACGCACCGAAATGTGTCATCCTCCACGCGGCGTTGCTGCATCAGACTTTCGTCCATTGTGCAATATTCCCCACTGCTGCCTCCCGTAGGAGTCTGGACCGTGTCTCAGTTCCAGTGTGACTGATCATCCTCTCAAACCAGTTAAGCGTCATTGTCTTGGTGAGCCATTACCTCACCAACTAACTGATACTGTACAGGCCGATCCCAAAGCTATAAATATTTCCCTTGCTGACTTTTGTCATAAAGGCATATAGAGTCTTAGCAGACGTTTCCATCTGTTATCCTCTTCTTTGG
>JALRKT010000068.1 GCA_023268805.1 Bacilli bacterium | reverse complement strand
GGGGGTATGAAATCATGGTGCTTAGTAATGAGGTTAAAAAATTGATTAGCGAAGGCGCTGACTTGTCGCAAATCACGCAAAAAGCCTACCAAGATGGGTTGCAGCCGTTAAGACTGGCAGGCGCGAAAAAAATTGCCGAAGGGGTGACGACGTTTGAAGAAGTGATGAGAGTGGTGCCGTTAACTTAGGCGGCTACCCATTATTTGAAAGACAATAAGTAAAATTTGAAAAGCAACAGGTAAAATTCAAAAATAACCGGCAACAAAAAAGCCTAAACGTAAAAGTTTAGGCTTAATCAATGGTGCCCGGGGCCGGACTTGAACCGGCACGCTCGTAAGAGCGAGGGATTTTAAATCCCTTGTGTCTACCAATTTCACCACCCGGGCAGGGTAGTCACAGCACTGACGCTCGGCGTCGTGTGGTGTCTGTGTCAGAAGTGGGTGCTATTATAATCAGTTTTGTTAACTTTGCAAGCAATTTTTTACAATATTTTTTCGCGTTTATTGCTGACTCATAATAACAAAACACCCATAATAACAAAATAATGGCACCGCAAAATGAAAA
>JALRKT010000067.1 GCA_023268805.1 Bacilli bacterium | reverse complement strand
TGCGACGCGAAACGATCATGTTCTGCGTGCGACGGTTGTTACGAGTACGGTAGCCCTTGGTCATATTGCCCCAAGGATCGACGGGGACGCGGCCTTCGCCGGTACGACCTTCACCACCACCATGCGGGTGATCAACAGGGTTCATTGCCACACCACGAACCGTGGGACGGATACCCATCCAACGCTTCACACCGGCTTTACCCAGTTGACGCAGGCTGTGCTCGGCATTGCCGACTTCGCCAATGGTTGCGCGGCATTCGATGTGGATCTTGCGAACCTCACCTGAGCGCAGGCGAACCTGAGCGTACACGCCTTCACGAGCCATCAATACCGCAGAGGCACCCGCCGTGCGAGCGATCTGTGCACCTTTGCCGACTTGCAGCTCGATACAGTGAATCGTTGAACCCACAGGGATATTGCGGATAGGCAGGGTGTTACCAGCGCGGATAGGCGCTTCGATACCAGACATCAGTTGCGCACCGACTTCAACGCCACGAGGGGCAATAATGTAACGACGCTCACCATCGGCGTAGCAAATCAAAGCGATATGCGCGCTACGGTTGGGGT
>JALRKT010000066.1 GCA_023268805.1 Bacilli bacterium | reverse complement strand
AAAATTGTAAATTTGTGGTATAATTACAACATCTCTCCTAACAACGAAAGGAAAAAGAGATGGATAAAGAACTGCAAAGATACTACGAAAATTTACTAGACTTGTTTACCCGTGATGGATGGAAGCAATTCATTGAAGACATCTCAGACAATAAAGAGATACTCGATGATATTACTACCATCCCTGATGAAAAACAATTCTGGTTCCGCAGAGGACAACTAGAAGCGATTAACCGCATTCTTTCCTACGAGTCTACCATAAAAGATAGTTATGAAGACTTTGAAAGGGATTTACAGGATGCCTAAGCGTATTTACGAGTTTATCTGCGGAGATGACCACCTCACAGAGGCTTACATTGATTCGGAACTCCGAACAACCAATTGTAAAGTGTGTGGTCAACCTGCAATCCGAATCGTTAGCAAGCCGATGGTTAAGTTAGAGGGCGTAACCGGAGACTTCCCCGGCGCAGCAATGCAATGGGAACGCAAGCGAAACGAGAAGATAGCGCAGGAAAAGAAGAGTGCCGCTCAGGATTTACCCTAAGCATAAGCACATAATTATATTCCA
>JALRKT010000065.1 GCA_023268805.1 Bacilli bacterium | reverse complement strand
AATCGATCTTATTAAGGACTGGCACAACCTCTAAGCCCTGCTCTATCGCGGTGTAACAGTTGGCCACACTTTGGGCTTCAACACCTTGTGCAGCATCAACGACCAACAAGGCGCCTTCACAAGCTGCTAGTGAGCGAGAGACCTCATAAGAAAAATCAACGTGCCCTGGGGTATCGATAAAGTTGAGCTGATAGGTCTCACCATTCTGTGCGGTGTAATGCAGAGTAACGGACTGAGCTTTGATCGTAATGCCACGTTCACGCTCGATATCCATCGAATCGAGGACCTGAGCAGCCATTTCGCGCTCAGTAAGACCGCCGCAAATCTGTATAAAGCGGTCGGCAATAGTCGACTTTCCATGGTCGATGTGTGCGATGATGGAGAAGTTACGGATGTGACTTAAGTCAGTCATAGAGTCGTTACGCAAAAAATGGGGCTCCATCTGTCACAAGACATAAAAAACGGGACCCCCGTGAGAGGCCCCGTTTTGGGAGCAATCGTTAAGCAAATTATAACGGATTCTGAGGGGCGCCGAAATGACTGATCAGTGCTTCAGGAGACGGAATTA
>JALRKT010000064.1 GCA_023268805.1 Bacilli bacterium | reverse complement strand
CCGTCTACCGCATCAACCAATAACAGAACACCGTCAACCATACCTAAAACACGCTCAACTTCTCCTCCAAAGTCTGCGTGGCCAGGAGTATCTACAATATTAATATGAAAGTCTTTGTAAGAAATGGCTGTATTTTTTGCAAGGATGGTAATGCCTCTTTCTTTCTCTAAATCATTAGAGTCCATGACACGCTCATTGACTTGTTGATGCTGGGCAAATGTTCCTGACTGTTGCAGAAGTTTATCAACCAAGGTTGTCTTACCATGATCAACGTGAGCAATAATCGCGATATTTCTGATTTTTCTAGACAAAATGAGAGGCCTTTAAATGCAAAGCGGCGATTGTAACATGCGTGGAGAAAATTAAGATGGTTTTAGTTTTTAGAGATATTGATATTTTTTAATGCTTCGGAAGCCTTTTTTCTTGCGTCCTCATAATCATTGCCAGAGGCAATAATGACACCCATCCTTCTTTTCTTATATGACTGCGGTTTACCAAAAATCCTAATATCGACCCCATCGACAGACAAAGCTTTATCAATATTGTTAATGGCAATGGAGGCACAATCATAGTTACC
>JALRKT010000063.1 GCA_023268805.1 Bacilli bacterium | reverse complement strand
TGGTTAATTCAATGAGGTCGGCATACCACCCTTGATCGGCGATATATTTGGTGAGGGAATAATCTAGGAGGATGGAAACGATGAATCCCGATTCATCCTTGGGGGCAAGTGAACCATCGCGTAAGACAGGAACAGAGATTTCAAAGGTATTACGACGATACCATTCTTTGACCCAATCCATGACTTTTTTCTTGGATTTTATAAAGGTTGAACCCTCTTTGATGAGCGACAACGGATGACCCGATAATCCATCCAAATACGGGGTGTAGAATGTATGCATGCCCGTTTGTTGAGCAAGTTTTCTTCCGGGGTCTTTGACTTTCATGAACAAGGTCATCACCGAATCCGCACCTTTGCCTTTGGATGTTAAGGCTAACGCTGTTTTTTGTTTCGTTAAAGTTTTTTCATTCGTTGTAGTCGTGAGTTGGTGAAGACGGGTCGTACTTCCTGCCCACACGAGTTTTTTATAATGATACGTATCGCCATTTTTCGTAAGTACGGTTTTTTGATCACTATCGATGTGAATGACTTCTTGATCCAGTTTGAGCGTGCCATGATGGTCTTTGAAATAACGCACCATTTCTTGGACAACTTTTCCCGTTCCGCCTTTGGGATAGT
>JALRKT010000062.1 GCA_023268805.1 Bacilli bacterium | reverse complement strand
TGAGTTATGTGATAAAAAAATTAAGTTGGAACGGTTGAAGTCCACGAAGAGTCCATTTAAAGTGTATTTGAATAAAACTCTCCCAATGATTGAAAACCTAAGTCATTATTGGGATAAGGCGGATGGAAAGACCAAAAAGAAGATTCTTGGTTGCATCTTTACTGAAAAATTCGAAAATTTTGATTTCGAGAGTTGCAACAACATTTTCACTCCAGAGATTAAGTCTATTATGTTGGCAACCAATGTTTTAAAAAGTGGCAAAAATAAAAAAGAGGTCAAAAATGACCTCTTGTCTAAGATGGCTCCCCCTGCTGGACTTGAACCAGCGACCCTCTGATTAACAGACGAAAAAATTAGTCTTTAGGAACCTTTGATCATTCCTTATTCCTAGTTGTATAAAGGATTATACGTTATACTTCTTGCAAACATCCTTGCAAACATTCAACTGAATTTCCTCAAACAATCATTGGTTTCAAACAATGTTTTTTTATCCAAACTTCCAATGTAGTGGTAGGTGGTGATTCGGTATTTGTCTTTGTGTCCCATCATCTCGGCTATCCGATCAATAGGTATATCGTTTTTTGCCAGATAATTTCCATACGCGTGTCTTGATGTCGAAATGGTAGGAGAGAACCTGAGATTCATTTTTTCACCAATCACCTTCAGGTGTTTGTTGTACCCTTTACACATTTT
>JALRKT010000061.1:256-725 GCA_023268805.1 Bacilli bacterium | reverse complement strand
ACAGATATTAAAACAGCTTTCAAGAAGACATTAACATTGACTGAAAAACTTTTTGATAATCTTGGAGTTGAAGCAAAATTAAAGGGGGTATTAAGGAGAATTGAATAAAAAAACTACCGCCAACATTGTATAAGCGTAATGCGGGCGAAGTGGCTAAAATTTGGTATTTTGGCATCTATCAAAGTTCGTGCTAGCGGACAGTGTATTGCTCCGAAAACCCGCACTACGCTTATACTTGACCGAAATTGAAGAATCTGCAAAAAGTAATAATTCACTATTTGATTAAACAAGTAATTAATAAGAATCAAATCTAACCCTTCAATTTCCTGATAGTCACAAACTCAATTAAGGAATTATAGCTGCATCTTTCGTCTGTAAGGGGAGCCATCTTAGACAGGAGGTCATTTTTGACCTCCTTTTTATTTTTATTCTTCCGTAAAACCTTACTGGCCAACATAATAGACTCGAT
>JALRKT010000061.1:0-246 GCA_023268805.1 Bacilli bacterium | reverse complement strand
AAAAACGAATAAGTGTGATTGTTAGAAAAGCAAGGATTTCAGATTTAAAAATTCTTAAAGAGATTAGCAAAACGACTTTCATAGAAACTTTTGCTTCAGAGAATAGTTCTGAAAATATGACTGAATATTTAGAGTCAGCATTTACAGATGAAAAACTCATTGGTGAATTAACAAATAACAACTCTGAATTTTATTTTGCAGAATTTGAAGGAAGTGTTTTTGGTTACTTAAAAGTTAATTTTAATG
>JALRKT010000060.1 GCA_023268805.1 Bacilli bacterium | reverse complement strand
ATAAAAATGGCGATGAAGATGGATTGGTAGTAATGGATAGATTGTTGCTTGCAAATCCAAGGTTGGCAGGCAAGATATTTATAATCAGTGAAAGTGATTATGTGTTAAATAATTTTATTCACAAAAGCAATTTGATTGATTTTATTAAAAATATTTTTTGATTATTTTATAAAAACACTTACCAAGCCTTACGGCTGTAGGCAGAAAAATATTTTAAAAAAGTGCTTGACATTATGCAAGTAAATAATTATAATATTAATAAATTAATACTTAACTCGGCACGGGTAAAGATGAGTGCAGGAATTCCGAAAGGGAGTAATGCGGGGCTTTGTTATTAAATCGTAAATAAATATCAGATTAGCTCAGTAGGTTAGAGCAAAACACTCATAATGTTTGGGTCGGTGGTTCAAATCCATCATCTGATACCATTGGTAGATAGCTCAGCTGGATAGAGCAACAGCCTTCTAAGCTGTAGGTCAGGGGTTCAAATCCCTTTCTACCAACCAAAATCGTAAATATTTAAATGGTGGCACAGCTATAACAGTATTGGAGGTTCGGCTCGTGTCGAACAATCTACCTCTAAGAAACTTTAGTAAATTATACAGCATACTAACCCAGATTGTCATACGGTATGCCGAGGTAAAAACAATGAAAAAACATCGAATTGCAATAGATGTTTGAGTAAAAAATGTGCCACTTTATAAATATTTAACTCGGCACAGAGAAAGATGG
>JALRKT010000005.1:2412-55788 GCA_023268805.1 Bacilli bacterium | reverse complement strand
GTTTATTAAAGGCGTTTGAAATTCATCAGCAAAAAAATCGAGCGATGAGTTACGTGACGAATGTAGCAAGTTTTGATGCTCAAACTGTCGCCCCCAAAAACAAAGATGCCGTCAATGAGCGTTCGGAAGCTATGGGTTATTTTGCTTTAGAGGACTTCAAACATAACAATTCAGAACACTACGACAAACTCTTAACGGATTTAGAAGCGGTGTATGACGATTTAAGTCCGGAAACGCAACGTATTGTCTACCTTGAACGTAAAAATATTGAAAAATTAAAGAAAATTGACGCTAAAGACTACCAAGATTACGCCATTTTACTGTCACAAGCCCAAGTCGCGTGGGAAAACGCTAAAGCTGCCAATGATTTTGCAGCCTATGCACCCTTTTTAGAACGAATCTTAACCTATACGCGCAAATTTACTCAACTCACAAAAACGGTTGATGGTCCTCTTTATAATCAACTTCTTGATGATTATGAAGAAGGAAATACCATTGAAAAGCTAGATCATTTTTTTGCCACCTTAAAAGCTCGGATTGTTCCATTGCTTAAAAAGATTCAACAATCCAACATCAACATTCGCAATGATTTTATGTCCCGCTCCTTCCCCAAACATGAACAATTAGCGTATGCCAAAGACTTACTTACTTTCTTAGGGTATGACTTGGATCGTGGCGCTTTATCAGAATCGGTTCACCCTTTCACCAGCGAGATCTCTCCCAATGATGTTCGGGTTACCACGCGCATCTATGAAAATAACTTTGTTTCCAATATTTATTCCACCGCTCACGAAGGCGGTCACGGCATTTACGAACAAAATTTAGGAAAAAAAGTAAAGGGCACATTACTTGGTCATGGTGCAGCGATGTCAATCCATGAATCACAATCCCGTTTTTATGAAAACGTCATTAGTCGGTCAAAAACATTCACACATGTTGTGTTTCCTGATTTAAAAAAGAAATTCCCAAATCAATTCCACGATGTCACCGAAAGGGAATTTTATCAGGCTATCAATGAAGTACAAACATCGTTTATTCGCGTAGAGGCCGATGAATTAACGTACAGTCTTCATATTATGGTCCGTTATGAACTTGAAAAACAACTGATCGCAGGAACTTTAAAAGTAAACGATCTTCCCCAAGCATGGAACCGACTTTACACCGAGTATTTAGGAATTACGCCAACGACTAACGCAGAAGGATGTTTACAAGACGTCCATTGGTCTGGAGGTGCTTTTGGTTACTTCCCCTCATATGCATTGGGCAATGCGATATCAATTCAATTGCTTAAAACGATGGAAAAAGATGTGTCGCTTGAGGAAACAATTAAGAGTAAAAATCTCATCCCCATTCGAGAATGGTTCGCTGAAAAAATTTATCGTTTTGGCAAACTTTATCCCCCGTTTGTGCTCTTAAAGAAAGTGACGAAAGAAGACTTAAACCCTACGTATTACTGTGATTATCTTGAGACGAAGTTTTCCGAGATTTACGATCTCTAACACGCACTGATTTTTCATAACGTTCGATCCATTCCTTCACCGAAACACTCGTTACTACTTTTTTAACCATTCCATAGGCAAATCATCCGGTCGACGAAACCGCAAACACACTTTTCCTGCATTAAGCTTTTTTCCCGTCCGTATGGCATAGTCAGTTTTAAAGTCATGGCTTAACGTTAGTTCTGTCATCCAGGGCATAAAATAAACTGCCAAATAATGCTTTTGATACGCAAGGGCAATGAAGGGTAAAGGAATATGTTTCCCAACATGATACCCTTTCGGATACGTTTTAAAGGATACATAAAACGAGGGCATTCCATACTGAAATCCTTCTTCAATTTCAAGAGGCATCAGCTTTTTAATCTCACTAAAAACTTGAATAAACCATGACTTTTTGTCGTTTTCTAGACTATTTATGTAGGATAAAGTATCTTTGTTCACACCCTCATTATTCCACAAATTTGGTGTTGCGGTTTTAACATCTTTCGCTAAAATAGACATATGTTTAAGAAACGCTCTTGGTTCATCGCCGCTTCGATCCTTGTCATGCTCATGCTAGGGTCAGTTTATTCGTGGAGTATAATTCGCGTTTCCGTGGAGTCGGAATTTAACGTTTCCGCGACTGAAAGTGGGCTTCCTTATATGTTCAGCCTTGTCTCGTATTCGACCTCGATGTTGATCGCAGGAAAATTAATTAAAAAACATCAACGTGCGATTGTCATTTTAGGGGCTGTTAGTTTTATGCTCGGTCTCATTTTATCCAGTTTGGCGGTAAATATTTTCACATTAACATTATCGTATGGGGTACTCGTTGGTACAGGTGTTGGATTAATTTATGGTGTACCTTTGTTTGTCATAAACCAAACATTTCCCGATCGAATCGGTTTCTTTTCTGGATTAGTACTATTAGGTTTTGGATTCTCAAGTGTGATTATGGCCCCATTAATTGAGTTTTTACTTCTCAATGGACCTTTGTCTTCCATGTTTATGGTGTTGTTTTTCATTTCTCTTGGTGTGTTTTTCTTAACGGTTCCTTTTCTCATTCAGCCTGTCCTCGCTTTAGAAGGTCGCTCTCGTCCGGCAACACCGATTTCAAAGGGAAGTTTTCGTCTTCTTTATGGACTTTTCTTGTTCAGTTTAATCAGTGGTTTAATGATCATCGGCTTAACATATCGCATTGGGGTATTAAGTTATGATTATGACGGTGTTTTCGTGGCGGGTCTTTTAACGATTTTTGCGGTGGCAAACGCGTTAGCAAGGCCTTTGTTTGGATGGATTATTGATAAGAAAAATATCTTTTTTGCTGGGACTTTATCGCTGGTATTAATCGCGTTGTCTGGTTTGATTGCATTCTTCAATCAAGGTCAGCTGCCCGTCTTATTCGCGTTGAATTATGGTTTCTTTTGGTTTGGTCTTGGGAGTTGGGTTGCTATTGCCCCCCTGGCCGTCAAAAAATTATTTGGTGCGCACAATTATGCTCATCTTTATGGCACATTGTTTACTGCTTATGGTGTTGCTGCTGTATTAGGAACGCTGTTTTCTGGTGCGGTGCTTGATTTGTTTGGATCGACATTACCCATCTATGGTTTTATCGTCATCATTAATATCGTTAATCTAGTGCTATTAAAACAACTGGAAAAAACGACATCAACCCAATAATTTTTCAATTTTTTTCAGTGCTTTTTTATAAATTGGAATCATGTGTGGTTCCGTCACTTTTTGCAAAGCTTCCTCAAAGGTAAACCATGCGACATTCGAGTTTTCCTCATGGTTGATCACCAACGTTTCTTTTTCATCTGCGATTAATAAATACGTGATATTAAGGTGCAGATGATCAGAGACATGTTTTCCTTTTTTTATGTGATTAGGCACCATAATGGTTTCAATCATAAAGATATCGTTTGAATATGGTTTCAACTTGGTAACGCCGGTTTCTTCAGTTGTTTCTTTTATTGCCACACGGAGGCAGTCCTCATCCCCATCATTATGGCCACCCAACCAACCCCAAGATTGGTAAAGATTGTGATAGGCAAATAAAATCCTATCCATGGATGGATTGACAACAATTGAACTCGATGTGACATGGGCAATCGAATTACTTCTTAATAAATAATCAGGGTTTCGATCGATAAACATTAGCATTGCTTGGCGATCGAATGCTTCCTGCTCATTAAATGGAATATACTCTTGTAATTGTTTTTTTAGCATCTTCGACATTGTAACGAAAATAAATCAATATCGCGATAGATTATTGATTTAAAAGGGTTTTTAACTCCTCGTACCAACGAACTGCTTCGTTAATTTTCTCGGATATCACATTGCAAGACGGGGCGATAAACAATGTCGAAATTTTTAGGTAAACATCATAGGGAATATCATTTTTTAAGTAACGAACGCCAAAATCTGCTTTATTAGGCCGATACAAAAGATTAATAAAAGGGACAAGAAAACGTGTTAAATAGGTGTGATACATACTCATCGCATCCATAAAACTATCTCGTTTACACGCCTTGCGTGTTTCTCTTTCAATAATTGGTGCATAGAGTAAGGCAGATTGTTTAATTCGAACGAGCATTTTTTCTTTCTCCTCGTTTTCAAAGGATGTAGGGGAGTAGAGAGGTGTTTTTTCAAACCAGATTGTTGCTTTTCCATGTCGTTCAACATCGGTAAACTTATCGGGTTGACTCACTTTAGTAAAACTCAAATCAAAGTAAAAAAGATCTTGGTCATCCGGGATGACAAAGAACTGAGAAAAACCATGCCATGTGGGTTCTGGCGCACGAATATAATGACGAATAGAAAGGTGCTTTTTTAAAAATTCATATGTTTTTTGTAGCGTTTTTTCCACTTCTTCATCTTGAGTAATAATCAACAAATCAAGGTCTGAATAGGCATCGACTCGTCCGGTTGCTTGACTACCTGCTTCCCAAACTGCAACAACCGACTCAAGCGTTTCTAAAAAGGGTTTTAATAAAAGTGCTGCTTCTTCTCGTTTCATTCTTTTTTTACTTTCCTTCCCAAAACAGTCCATCCCTTACGTTTGGCGTGCTTGAGTAATTTTCTGTCGGGGAAAACGCAGATTGGTTGTGCGACTTTCGATAAAATTGGTAGGTCATAATATGCATCCGCGTAACCTTTTGTATGGAACCAATCTAGTTCCGGCAATCGTTGTTCTAATTGATTGATTTTTTCATCCCCAATGATGATTTTGGGGTGCTTAATAAGTTGGCCTTGAACATCATAGAGACTCGTACCAATAATTTCATCAAACCCAAGGTGGCGAAATCGCTCTAAAAAAACATCATAGTTTCCCGATAATAATACAGTTGTATAGCCTAATTTCTTATCTTTCTTGAGTGCTTTAATGACATTCTTGTTGATAAATGGCTTCGCACGATCATACGCCTCATCGAAAAAACGACCCAATTCTTCGAGGCTAACTAGCTGAAATAATTCCACTAGCCGTTGCATCGCCTGTAAGCGAAACGTTTTTTGATCAAGACCAAACAACTTTGATTTATACATCAAATAACGCCGAATCATCCAACGATAAATACGTTGATAGGTTTGTAATCCAATGCGACGATGCTTCCACGTCTTCAACAAATGAGGAACAGTTTGTTTTAATAAAAGGGTTCCATCAAAATCGTAAATAGCATATTTTTTCATAACTTAACGTTTTTTATAGAGACGGTGCCCTTGATGAATGGATTCGAGGACAAAAATTTGTTGATTGTCAGCAGAAAAATCGGGCGTAAATTCAAGGGAAGATTCTCGGTGACGATAGATTTCCATCATCTGATGGTATGTCTGAAAATCAATGCGTTTTCGTTGTGCAAAATCCTTAAGAAGCTTGTTTTGATCAAACCCCTTTTGATAATTAGGTTGCAACGTAATCGTGAAGAACTCACCAATGGCCCCCGATCCATACGAAAACATACCAATCGTTTGTTGGTTTAATCGGGAAGGAGGAGCATACGATAATAACGATAATAAGGATAAGAAAAGGGATCCATTATAAATGTTTCCGATTTCTTTATTAAAGGCTTTCGCGTAGGCTAAAACTTCCGATGATAATGGATGAGTTAATACCTCACTCGCTTTATCACTCATGACCGCGAATGGCATATGAAAACACATGAACTCAAACGCTTTTTCTGGTCGAACTGCTTTCAATAAGTCACGATAGCTACGAATCGATAATTTACCGTCCACAATGGGTACTTCATGAAAAGAGGGTCGATAAAAATCTTCAATGTTTTGCACAATCGGTACCCCTTCAGAAACGATTCCAAGGGTGGGGTTTTGACTCACGATCATCGCGATAGCACCTGCCCCTTGCGTGACTTCTCCCGGGGTTTCAAATCCGTACCAGGCAACATCGCTTGAAACGACTAAAGCTTTTTTGTGAGGATTGGCCAAAACATAATCTTTCGCAAGTTGAAGTGCACCTGTAGCGGCGTAGCATGCTTGTTTGACTTCTAAAACACGACAGTGAGAATTAAGACCTAATAATGTATGCAAATAAATTCCTGCGGCTTTGGAGTAATCAATGCCGGATTCGGTTGCAAAAAGTAAAAGTCCAATGTCATTTTCTTGCCCTTGAAGGATGGGAAATGCTGCTTCTGCCGCCATCGTGACAATATCTTCATTAGGTGAAATAATCGCCATTTTTTCTTGGCCAATACCGATTTTAAATTTATTCACATCCGTATTGCGAACGGTGGCTAAATCTTCCAAATCTAAATACATTTTGGGGGCATAAAAATGAATGCGATCAATTCCAATGTTTCGTGTTTTTTCCATATTATTTTCTTTCGATGGCAACGTGCGCTTTGACGAGCTCGTGGGGGTTGGTAAGCGCGGCCATTAATGACAATTCCCCGGCTAAAACCGTACCGGCAACAAGATGGGCATAACGCTGCGCCCCTCCTTCACCAAGACAATGCATCTTTTCAAACCGCGCCACGATGGCTTCATCGTGTTTTCCGTGTCCGACAGTTCCCACAATAATATTGGGAATGTTCACTGAAAAATATAACCCATCGTTACGAATCTCGGCAAAGGTAATGCCTTGAGATCCTTCCACGATATTCGCTGCATCTTGCCCCGTCGCCAAATAAGCTGCAAGGAGCATATTCGCGAAGTGAGCGTTGGCACTATGAACCGATCCTGCCATGATGGACCCCAACATATTTTTCTTTACGTTTAGTTCAACGATTTTTTCCGGGGTGGTTTTCAACGTTTTTTCAACGATATCTCGAGGAAGGTAAACTTCACTAATCACGTGTTTCCCCCTTCCTTCTAAGGCATTAATGACACTGACCTTTTTATCAACACACATATTCCCGGAAACTGAAACATAACGCGTCCCTGGGAAACGTTGCAGGACATGATCTAAGATTGCATCGGCAATAAGCGTCACCATATTATGTCCTGAGGCATTATTAGCGAAGATTTCAATTCGTAAATAAAACAAATTGGCAACAAAATAACCCGAAATGCCTTGAAGTTGGGCAAAACGACTTCGCGGTTCGACAATCGTTTTTTGAAGGACGTCAATTTCTTGCTTCAACGTCGATAAAACCGTTTGTCCAAGAGCAACCGAATCAACCTCTAACGTGACAGAACGAACCATCGTATCTTTAATGAGGGACGAGGTAAGGCCCCCTGCTTGCGCAATCGCACGCATCCCTCGTGAAACCGAAAAAAAGAGGGTTGTTTCAAAAGTAGCTAAAACCACATCGCTTGAAAGAAACGAGTCCGCTTTACCAAGTGACATCATGGATTGGAATAATAAGGGTCCTACCCAACGTGTAGGAATGGTCGTTAAAAGATTTTTATCCATCTCTTCTATTGTAAAAGATTTCAACAGGTTCTGTTAAGAAGACAACTTACTTTGATCATAATATGCATGACCGAGTTGTAGTAACGTTCCATCGTCGTGTTTTTTGCCCACCCATACTAACCCTTTCGGTTGACCTTCAAGCCAACCTTCGGGTGTACACAAACTAGGATTCCCAAAAATAGGAGCAAAGCTTAACCATCCTAGGGTCACCATGGCATCGAGTTGATGGGTATAAAGAAGCGTATCTAATTGAGATGCTTCTTGCATTAATTCATTTTTTAATCGAAAGAATTCTACATCCAATTGATCGGGTTTTTCTTGACTATCTAGCAGCGTTTTTTGACCATAGCGAAGGCATCGTTCTTGGTTTGCTTCGTTAAAGGCGATGATTGCCGCTAAATCCTTGGGTGCGCCTTCACCCGCATGCTTGCTAAGGAAATCATTTAACGAGACTTTAAATTCACGCTTTAATGTTTCAAAATTTTCCAAGGGAGGATACGTTATGGAAAGCGATTGGATGTCCCATCCTAAGGCGTTCATTCTCGATTTAACGTCTTCTAAATGCTTCTTTTCAATCTCTGAATAAGGATAATTGGTAAGTTCAAGCATACCGATTCGAGGTTTTTTCTTCATCGATTTTAGGTCATCTACATAAGAAAAACCGGGTTTTGGTTTCTGATGATCATCGACAAGAACGTCCATCACCGCAGCACAATCAAAGACCGTATTCGCCATAGGACCTGCGGTATCTTGGGTAGGTGAAATAGGAATAATGCCTTCTGCAGAAACAATCCCGTGCGTCGGCTTTAAAGCAACAATTTGACATTGATGAGCGGGTGCCATGAGCGATCCATTCGTTTCTGTTCCAATCGCAAATGGTACAACACCCAACGCGACTGCCACTGCAGAACCCGTACTTGAACCATAGGGATCGATGGTTTCATCGGTGGGATGTTTGACCTGGCCATACATTGAACCATACCCTGAGGGCATTTTTTCATCCCCCATAAAATAGGCAAATTCAGATAGATTGGCTTTCCCCATAATCACAGCCCCGGCGGAGAGTAACCGCTCCACAATTGGTGCATTGTGTTGAGGAATAAAATCTTTTAAGGCATAACTATTAGCCGTGGTGGGTGTTCCATCGGCATACATAATATTGTCTTTAATGACGCATGGAATTCCTTGCAAAAGGCCGCGATAAAACCCTTTTTGTCGTTCGTGATCGGCCTTGCGTGCTTGATTTTTAGCCCAAGGGGATAAAACACCGATTGGGTTTTTTTCTTTTGTCTTGTGATAACGCTCTACCGCATCATTTAATAAGGAAAGCGCGGTGGTTTTTTTGGCTTGCAATGCAAGATACTGTTCGTAAATGTTCATAGGTTAAGTATACTTGAATTTTTTTCTCAATCGTGTAGGATTCTTAATCCTTTTGGAAAATGATTTTTGGCAAGGCCTTTCACCATTTTTATCCACCCCAGTCCTTGTCCCTCAACACTGAAGACGTACCACCCATCCTTTTGATCGAATGAAAAAGTTTCCCCTTTTAAATAGCGTTTCACACGCGGATCATCCCATGATAATTCGACACGGGGTAATTCAAGATGATTCGCGTGCGATAAGGCGTGACTCGGAATGAAACCATACTCTTTGATGTTACCGACGTACAATCCCGGATTAAGACATTGTCTTGGGGACAAATTAAACGTATGGTGAGCCCAATAAAGCCGTTCTTGGAGTTGAATGTAATGACCTCCCTCCGGAATCCCTACACGATGCGTTTTCATAAATTGTTGGAAGGTGGGGGGTATGGAAGAATGGGCAATTTTTCTAACAGGTAAAATTGCGGTACCCTTTTTTCGCAAGGTCACGACATAATGACCCTCGCCCTCCAATTCTGAAGGAAGTAAGCGCGCGCCTACGCCTTGCGTTGAAGTTGTATCAAAGGCGTCGGGATACGTCCTTGGTGCGAGTTCAAAGTCGTGATGTCTCTTTAAAAAATCAAGAATTTGTAATTCGTTTTCTTCGCGTGAGAACGTACAGGTAGAATAAGTAAGTTCTCCACCTTCAAGCAAAAGCGGAGCCACGTTTTCCAGCAATTCTTTTTGGACTCGAGCACATGCTAAGACGAGTTCGGGTGACCATTGATCCATGGCTTTTTCCTCTTTGAGAAACATACCTTCACCCGAACATGGCGCATCTAAAAGTATTTTATGAAAGCTTGGCATCGAGCCTATTAAGGCATCGATATCGCCGGTTGTTACAAGCCCGTGATAAAAACCCATGCGTTCTAAATTAAACATGAGTTGGGTCGCCCGTTGCCTGTCTTTATCATGACTCCATAGAAATCCATGGGAAGATAGGTATCCTGCGATATGCGTGGATTTTCCCCCGGGAGCCGCGGCAACATCAAGCACCCAGTCTTCAGGTTGAATGTGCATCGTTTCAACCACCGCCATCGCGGAGGGTTCTTGAAGATAAAACATTCCCGCATGATGAAAGGGATGATGGCCCAATTTTTCTTCCACATAGAACCCAACGGGTGACCAAGGAATTGGTTTTAAAGAGGTTAAAAAAGAAGGGGGAAGTGGTTTTTGAGGATTCGTTCTTAACCCCTTCCATGGGGGTCGATCGGATCGTTGAAGATAATGCTCGTACAACGAGGGTAATTCGTGACGAATACGTTGAAGAAAAAGTGGCGGTAATCGTTTATTCACGAACAAACGTAACGTTCAATTTAACATCTGCAACTTGAGAAATGGTTTCGTGAATAGAGCAGTATTTTGCTCCTAATTCTGCGGATTGGCGTAAACCATCTTCATCCGTTCCTCCGACAATGGTGAAATCCATCACCACTTCTTGGAGGGTGGCCGGTACCGCATCTCGTTTGACACCATTGATGACAATGTTGGCGCGAGTAAATTGAAGACGCTTTTTATTTGCAACACTTAAAAAGGTTGCATAAAAACACGATCCCAGGGCAGAAAATAAAAGATGGTAAGGTGCCATCCCATCGGGTTGTTGACCAATAACTACACGCCCGGATGGCGACGTAGCTGATCCGACAAATGTATTGGCAAATTCAAGTTGAATCGTGTCTTGTTTCATGATTGATACCTCGCGTTTTATTTTAAACAAAAGCGACAGCTTTTGCTATGATGAGACTTGAGGTAACGATGCGATTAAAAAACCTACCTTTATCTAGCTTTCCCTTTCAAACACAAGAGCACGTTCGCTACCGTGATACCGACCGACAAGGTCATGTGAATAACACGGTGTTTGGTACCTATTTTGAAACCGGACGCGTTCGCTTACTTTATGAACCCAACCAAACCCTCTTAGAAGGTCATTCAACATTTGTCGTTGTCAAAATTACCATGGAACTGTTAGGAGAAATACATTGGCCCGATACTGTCGATATTGGCGTGGGGATTCTACGGATCAACGCCAATAGTTTAATCATCGGAAGTAACCTTTATGTAAGTGGCCACATCGTGGCCTCAAGTGAAGTGACGGTGATGCACGTGAACGCCCAAGAGAAAAAAGTCGAACCTTTGCCTAAAAATTTATTTAAAAAATTCACATCATATTTGTTATTATTGCCCTAAAGGAGTACTTCATGAAATCAAACGAAGAATATCGCCGCCAAGCCTATGAAGCCGTCAAGAAAAACTTATGGGATATCCTCCTCCCACTGATTATTTTTTCAATTGTTACTGGGGTCTTAAGCCAAGTCGCCGGAATTTTTGCACCAACAATCGATAATACCGTCTTTCCACCCGTAGAAATAGATCCGGGAAATCCTCCGGTTTATTCGTTATTTAATCTCATTATCTTTATTGTATCTGCGTATGTTGCCTTTTCTGTGCTTCATCTCTTCATTCAAGTGGCCAAAGATCAAAAACCCGATTTAGAAGATGTGTTATTAAAAGGGGTAAAAGAACAGCCTATCAACGCACCCGTTCTCACCTTTTTAACAAGTTTATTTGTGGGTTTATGGACCCTCTTATTAATTGTTCCTGGTATTGTTAAAAGCTATGCATATAGTTTAGGTACCCTCATTCTTATGCAAGATAAAGACGTTCGTGTGATGGATGTCTTAAATAAATCCCAAGAATTAATGCGCGGAAAGAAAATGCAATTATTCCTTCTCGATCTCAGTTATTTTGGTTGGTATTTATTATCACTTTTCACGTTAGGTATCTTACTGATTTGGGTTGTGCCACGTCATCAAACTGCGCGCACGCTCTTCTTACTTGACGCTTACGAACAACGATAATTCATCTTTAAGTAAAGAATTATGAAACACGTCTCGCCTGGGGAACGATTACGTCAATTACGTGTTTCCCGTAAATTATCACAAAAACAACTTGCTAATGCTCTTTTTGTCCAACACACCACCATCAGTAATTGGGAAAAGGATGTTCGGAAAATTAACCTCGAACAACTTCAACAAATTGCAACGTATTTTAACGTTGAGCTCTCCTATTTCCAACATGGTGAATCAACCCCTCCCACTCACAGAATAAACAAACCTGCAACCTGGATTGCGGGCGTTTCTATCGCGTCCATTGTCTTAAGTTTTGCCGCATTACTTTTGGTCAGTCGTACAAGCCCCACCGTCCCTCTTGAATCCTGCTATGGTCAAGAAGATTGTGAGTTTATTGATGACCCTTCCATTGTTAACGAGCTTACTGAACGCAGTATTACCGGGGGCATTATGACCAATGTCGAGCTCAATTTGGTGTACTCTTTGATGGATCAATATGTGTGGCGGGCCAACGCTGAGATTAACACCTTACCTAAGAAACAATATGTGGAAAAAGTCTTAGATTCTATGAATTTTGATTTTGGCGTTCATTCATCCGCCCTTCATGATGCCATGTACCAATATTTTTTATCCGAACGCGTCATTAAAACCTATGAATATCTTGATTTTGCTTCTGTGAATGAAGATAACAAGCAACTTATTATCCACAATAACATCAAATACGTGATGTATAAAACAGGGGATGACACGTTCAGTTATGAAGTATTTGATCCTTCCTTTGTGTATCGCTATGATATCGACCTTTCCCTAGAAACGATTTATGGTGGCGATCAAGCGCTTGTCAAACAGGTTGAAGCAGCGATTGATGCCCTCTTATTTGGCGCTTATAATCGCCCGATTGAAGATAATGCCCATTATTGGTATTTTGAAAATCTTATCGCTTTAGAACATTCTTATTTTGTCACGTACCGCGAAGAGAAAGGCAACCAACATCCTGCCATGGTTCAACTTTTTACGCTAAATCATCAAACAGGAGAAGTTTATACCTTTGAATCGTATTTTTCGTCCCAACAAATCACGTTGTTTTTCTCGGATAAAAGTGATTTCTTCTTTTATCCTTTTCCACCGGATGAACCCATTGCATTCGTGGATTTACCAACGCTTATCCCCCAACTCACCATGGAAGATTTAAATCCTCAATTTATTGAAGGGGGTTATTCTTTAGCTGCCTTTCAAATGTTCTTTGATGAGGAATTTAGCATGTTTCCTTTCGCAGAACTCAACGAAACCATTACAGCTTTAAAGGAAGCACGAGTTTAGTACGAAAACCACGCGCTTCGTAATAGGATTCGGCCCCGTTGTGGTAAACAAAGATATGATCATAACGGCGGTCCATAAATAACGCGCCACCTTTTTGTCGTAAAACTTCCGGGGTTTGGATCCAGCTTGATGTTTTTTGATCCACCGGAACCAGTGATTGTAAATACCATGTGTCTTCTTCATCGAGTAAAGTGACACCCATACTTTTAACCATCGCTTCGACCGATGATTTTGGTTTATATTCCTTACGCGAATGCCACGCGGCTTCATCAAAGCACAAACTTCGACGGCCTTTGGGAGATTCGACGCTCGTGTCCATAAACGTCACAGCATCTTTTTCGATTTTAACGACCGCGGGTTCTCCTTGAGACACTTCCATTGCTTCAAGCTTCTTGAGTGCGTCGGGTTGTTGTTCTAACGCTTGATATACGGGAAGAAGTTCTTCCTCGCTAAAAAACGTTTCTGAGCGTTTCATGATGGTTTCTAAAAGTGTTTTTGACATACATTAACCCTTCTTTGTGATTTTATACGGTTTGCCCTGGTGATCATAGGTTGTCCATGTTCCTACGGGATTTCCTTTTTCAAAGTAACCCGAACGCTTAAGGGTGCCGTCGATTCGGAACCAACGCCAGTATCCTTCGGGTTGACCATTTTTTATCTTTCCCATCGACCAGATGGTTTTTCCACTAGCGTGATATTTGATGGTTTCTCCGTGTTCGTTCACACAACTTGGTTTCTTCACCATACTTCGATTATACTCTTATTAATGATGAAAAAAGTGGTTTTTTTAGACCTCGACAACACCCTACTTCCCATTGATGAAGCGTTATTTTATCAACTTTATTTCGGAGAATTAGGCCGATATTTTGCACCCTTCGGTGTCAATCCAAAATTACTCATTGATGCGATTTTACAAGGAACTGCCGCGATGCGTGCGAACGAATCTGAAAAAACGAATATGGAGGTGTTTTGGCAAACATTTTCGATCCATTTACCCCAAGAAACACCGTTCGTTCAATCACATTTAAAAACGTTTTATACAACGAAGTTCCCCGAAGTCAAAAAATCCGCTTCTTTAGATGCTCGTTCGGTTCAATTCGTTCACCGTTTACAAGAAAAAGGGTTGCGACTCATTCTTGCGACGAATCCGTTATTTCCCGCCCTCGCAACCCATCAACGCGTCGCTTGGGCAGGCCTTGATGTTAATATGTTTGAAAAAATAACAACGATGGAAAATGCCAAGCGCTGTAAACCTAATCCCGAATATTTTATCGAACTTATGAAGGAAGCCCATGTACATGCAGACGAGGTCCTTATGATAGGCAATGATTGGGTAGAAGATACTGCCGCCGCTCGTGTGGGTATTCAAACAACCATTGTGTCGGATCACGCAACGAAAGAAAAACCCCATGATGTGGTATGTGAATCAATGACGATGGATGATCTCCTCCTAAAAATTGATTCTATTCTTTAAAATAATCCAAAATCGCTTGGACGGTTTGAATCGATGTTTGAAGATTTTCTTCACGATGACTTACATGCACAAAGAGGATGCGTTGTTCTGGAAATGCCGATAACATACGATAATAAAGGTCGTTACAAACATATGTTCCTGCATGAAAACTATGTTGATATAAGACCCCTTTTTTTGATAAAAAGTTCCCTAGGTCTTCTAAATCAAGCTGGGTTGTTCGCGAAGTGGGTCCACTTTTAATGATGGGTTCGAGTTCAGGTTGGTATCCTGAATTATCAGGGATTCTTGCATGCATCATATTAATAGCCACATGTTCGATGCGAGGTACCGCATCAGCCGCTTCCCCTAAACAAAGGATAATACTGGGTTGATTTTGTTCACAAAAACTTTTTAAGGTGTCAAAACCTTTTTGAAATTCTACGGGCAAGGTAACCTTCTGAATCATCTTGCCTTGAAGGTTTTCTAAAACGACCATGGATTGATTTTTAAGACGGCCTTCAAAAGGTTCAAAGGCGGAAATTAATAGTGGTTTTGACATACTCCTATTATACGGATGAAATAAAGTAAAAAGCACACGGTTCCCCGCGTGTAAATTATACGCTTATGAGTCACTCGAATCAATGTTAAAAAGAGCGACAGAGTCGCTCTTTTTGATTATTAATGTTGGACCACATAAAACAACCTTATTGTAAAGAGGTGCTTTTAGAGAAAGTTAGTAGGTGTTAATTAAATTATTTCTACTGTAAATTGTTTAACGAATTTGTCTTAATTCAATTTCTCCTTCGCCAAAACCTTGTGGATCAGGAGCTTTTTTGAGCCACTCTAATGCCGCTGTCATGGAAGGAAGTTCGAGAATGAAAAATCCCGCGATTTGATTGCTATCTTTCAAGAACGGACCTTGAATCAATTCTGGTTCTTTTCCGTCCTTCTTAAACTTAAGTTTGTAACCTTGAGCATCAGGGTACAAACCCTTTGCCATTACTTTGACTCCTGCAGCATCTAACGCGTCATTATACACATCCATTTTTTCCCTTAAATCCATACGAGGTGGATTTTTTTCGGCTAATCGCGACGTTTTGATAATTAACATAAACAACATAATTCCCTACCTCTATTCATTAAAACTTACAAATGGATACACTCTTACTTTATTAATCGAGTTGTGGAAGGTGTAAACCAACCTTTTTCCACAAAATATTTCCACAAGGCCATCGCGTGCCCACGACCTAGTTTTAAATCATGTTCACACCAACCAACCCATTCGGTCGCTGTTAATGTGGATTTCAAGATACTTTGCTTATCAAATTTCTCTTTGATTTGTTGGGGATCAAGTCCGGTTTGCTTTTTAATGGTGTCTAAATACGCTTGAAATGACAAATTATTATCCTCAACGCTATTATAGATTTCTCACCACGAAATACAACAAAACCCCTAAACAAAGCGATGATGTGCCTTATTCATTGGGTTCGCTGAATAAATGATGCAAAAAGGCTTCCGGGTGATTTAGAAATTGTTTCATTAACGAAATGTTTTCAACTTCTTCAACCTTTTTCTCAGACAAACCTTTTTTTGTAATTTCAAAAATCGATGCGTTAGGATAGGACATCACAATGGGAGAATGGGTGGCGACAATGAGTTGACACCCTTGCTTAACCGCTTCTTTCATCAAAAGCAGTAAGACTAATTGATTTTGAAAGGACAACGGTGTTTCTGGTTCATCCAATAACATGAGTTGATTCTTTCTCATCCTTGATTTAAAAAACGATAGATAGGCTTCTCCGTGAGAAGATTTAAGTAAATCGCGATCGTGGAGATTCGTCAACTCTGATAAGGTGCGATGATGCGGCATGGAAGCAAGTTTTTGTGCTAGAAGGGAACGATTTTTATACTCGATTTGAACCCTTTCTATTTCCACAGCCGCGCTCCTCTTTTCCCTTTCAATCTCGTGAATATAGGTGGTAAAATCTTCAGACGAAAAATAAATACCTTTGGGTTTGGTTAAAGGGTAACTTAAATCCATATTCATCGTCGGTAAATCAAGGATGGGCGTTCCAATACGAAACAAATTTAATTCTCGCGACATTAAATCGAGCAATGTGGACTTGCCAGAACCGTTTTCACCAATGAGTACCGTCACTTCACGACGAAAAATAATCTTTTGATTCATAAACGATAAGTGAAATGGGAATACGTCTTTCTGCGATTCTTTGATTTGGACACTATGGAGAAGCATTGTTGTCGTTTTCCTTTAAGTTTAGAATTAGAAATTATTACGCATTATGCTTTTAAATGAAGCAATACACAGGTTTCTACGTGCGTTGAAACTCCCCGATTGCTCGAAAAATTTGCCTTGAAACGCGTAAAGTAACATATTTTTAGGGGCATTTATGTTCCCACATACAAAGTTAAGTCTACTTTCGATGATGTCGAGAAACATATTTATAGCCTTAGTTTTGATTAGTAATTATAATATCAAAATATTTTATTGGATCAAAACCACTACCTAATAAACTTTGGTAAATGCTGATATCAAAATTATTCGGGATATTAATTGTGAAATCATACCCCAAGTATGTAATCAAGTATTCTCCCTCGATTAATCTCCGATTGTAAAAAGTATCCATCCAAGAAATAAAATCATTCGAGTTAGAAAAGAATTCGACAAAATTGATTATGTCCGGAACAAAATAACCTTCTTCCATACTGAAGATAATTTTGTTCATGCGAACCACCGCTTTGCATGAGCAATAATCAACTTCTCCTCCATATACATCAAAAGTAAAAGTCACCCCTTTTGAATCATTAAAAATTAATTTAGAGTTTATAAATGAACTCAATAAACCAGTGCCTCCTGGGTACGGATTAACATATTCGTGAATGATTGAATAACTGTCTTTAATTTTTGAAGTGATTTCGTCAATAGTATCTTCGGAATAAATATAAACTTCAGGACTATATTTTTCATCTAACATGGCCCAGCCTAACGTTTGATTCTCTTCAGTGACCGTACGGTATCTTGTCCCAAAACCAAGGGTAGTTTCTTTATCGAATTCTAACAATGTAAAAAGTAACTCATTCTCAGTGTAGTAGTTTGAGTTATAGTCCATTGGCCCCACTATCAATGTTGTGCTTTGATAACGATTCCCGGCGACACAACTAGTTAGTAATAAATCGAATAGGATTACCAATAGAAAAAAAATTTTTATCCGGGAAAACGCATTGTTATGAACCATAGTATGCTGGCTTTGTACTCATATGAATAACGTATTCATAGAACAATTTGGCGGCAATTTCACGATATCTAAGGTCTACCAATGGGTTATTTGGGTTTCCACCTATACACATTAAGTAATCTAGGTTTTTAAATCCAGAATACCAATCTAATCCCATATCTGTATTTCCAGTTGAATTGTATTGTACTTTAAGCATTCTATAAACTCTATCTCTAAGTTGATTGGTGGAAGTTATAGTTTGCATTCCATCATTTAATCCGATAGTTTTTATAAACATTAAATAGCGATTTGGAAAATAACTATTGTCATATTTAACAACATTATAATAACCTGCTAGTGCAACACTAAGTTTGTTCAAGTCATTGTAAAGGTATGTAGTGTATGTAATTCCGTTAATGTAAGTGGAAATTGGGACAGGAGCATTATTAATAAGTCCTCTCATAACATTATTGGCATCAATGTCAGCTAACATGTCACTATTTGAAAAACTGCATTTGTTAAGTCCTATAATCGTACAAAAATCACGTTGCCTATTATCATAAGGGTTCCAGGATAGTATTTCGTTTTCAATGACGCTAAGATTTTGCGATTTGCTATGTAGCTCTTGTGCGAAAGTTTGTAAATCACCACCCCATGATAATTGATCCCCATAATTTCTCAAACCAATATCAATAGTAGCCGATGTATGATTATAAATACCGTCCATGCTTGCAAAAAAATGTGTTAAATCTATTCTTCCACTTGTATTAAACGGATCAATCAACCCGCCATTAAATATAGGGGTTTTTGTTAATACTGGATGAACTTTATCATTGTAATCCCCAACCTTAACAAAACTAGAAAAATATTCAGAAATACCTAATAAACTTCCATCTTTAGTATCAACAAACCTTACAAAATCGGTATTAATTGGCCCCAATGTTACAAGCCATTTATCAAAAACACCATCTGCTTTATAAATATCAAGTTCAGTGGTAGTTCCAACATAATTCTTATTTATAGATCGAACAAAGCCCAAAATACAATCGGTAGCCTCTTGTCCTTTGCAACTGTCGTAGATAGATGTAAAATACTCAAGCTCTTGAATTACAAATATTAATGAGTCAATATCATTTTTTAAAGTTCTAGTTTGTACTACTTGATCTACGAACATATCCGTTAGGTAATAGTATTGATATGTAGAGTGTGTATAAAACCACAGAAAATAATGTTTTGTTTCTACAGTTACCACATTTGTCCCCGTTGCTCGAATATTGCTAACCATATCGGCAGTAATATTTACCTTGACTGTTTGCATGACTGGTCTAACTTGCTCATAAGTTCCTAGATCATCCAAAATCATTAAGTTTGCTGCATCTACAGGTAATGGTTTGATTGGTATTAACACCAAAAATGAAAACAATAAAATAATAAATTTTTTCACACAATTTCCCCAATTTTTATTAACTTTAACATTAATCTATCGTTAATTCAATTTTAAATTGTCTAATATAAATAGAAATTGTAAAGTCATTATTAATCAGCTAATTAATATTTCCAAATGCTTATAGGTTTGTTTTACGTAAGCCAAAAAGTGAACAACATTAGATTTATATGCTCACCTTCACAAACCACTTAAAAGATTAACCTATTTTCGCTATTTAATATGTTCCCACAGACAACGATTTTTTGATTGAATAAAAAACACGAGTAAGATAGGAGTTTTAACGAAGGGTTGAAACAGGGAACATATCCTAAAACCCTTTATTTATCGGTTTTTTAACTCAAGCAACACCACCGTCTCCACATGATAAGTCTGAGAAAACATATCAACGGGTTGTACCACTTTTACTTCATAAAAATCGCTGAGTATTTTAATATCTCTCGCAAGTGAAGAAGGTTCACACGAAACATACACAAATCGTTTCGGCTTCATTATTTTTAAGGCATTTAAAAACTCAGTGCTACAACCTTGTCGTGGGGGATCGACAATGACCACATCATACTGTTTACCTTTGGAAGTACGCTCCACCATATAGGGTGCGGCATCGGCTTCAATAAAGGAAACGTTTTTAATGTGATTTGCTTTCGCATTTTCAATCGCATTGATGACCGCATCTTTGACAATTTCTACGCCAGTGACATGTTTGGCACGTTGGGCAGCAAGTAATGTCATCGTGCCTACACCTGAATAAGCATCTAACACCAAATCCGTGGCTTGAATATTCGCTAATTCAAGTGCTTTAGCATAAAGCTTTTCGGTTTGAACAGGATTCACTTGGTAAAACGATTTAGCCGCAATTTTAAAGCGTAACCCACCCAAAACATCTTCAATAAAACCTGGGCCAAAAAGGATGTGTTCGCGATACCCCAAGACCACATCAGTAAACTCTGGATTAATGTTTTGAATGATCGTTTTAATTTGAGGGAATTTGTTTTGAAGGTCTTCGACAAAAGCATGTTTTTGAGGAAAGTTCACTTTGCCGGTGACAAGGACGACCATGACCTCCCCTGTAGCGGTCGCTTTGCGCACCATCACATGGCGTAAAAATCCTTTTTTATATTTTTGATCATAAGGTTCAAGGTGATGTTCGATACAAAACGCTTTAACCGCTTGAACAATTTGATCGGCATCGGCTTGTTCGATTAGACATTGATCAATGTCGATAATTTGATGTGTTCCTTTACGATAAAGTCCTGTGATTAATTCACCCTTATCATTTTTACCAAAAGGAAATTGAACTTTATTTCGATACTGAAAAGGAATTTCACTTGGGATAATGTCCATTACTTTTCCGTTGTAGTCTCCCATCCGTCGCAACACTTCTGCCACACGGCTTTTTTTCATTTTCAATTGTTCAGAATACGATAAATGCTGAATTTGACACCCGCCACATGCTTCATAAAATGGGCAGGGTGGTATCACGCGTTGAGATGAGGTTGTGTAACGCTTTTCTATGCGTCCTTCTGCATATTTTCCACGATGATTGGTAATTAAAATATCGGCTTCCTCACCGACAAGAATATTCTCAATAAAAACAGGAAGTTGGTCGATCTTAAACACCCCTTTTCCATCGTGGGTGTAGTCAATACACGTTCCTCTAAAGCGGCGATTAAGCGTTGGCATATATTTGAAATTCTCCAATCACAGGATAATGGTCTGATAACTGTCGATTTAAAAAGGGACGTTGATCAATCTGAAAATTCACTTCTTCCACATCAGAGTGTAAAAGATGGTCGATTTGAGCGATGCCTTCTCCGCCACGGAACTCATGATACGTTTTATCATGATTGAATTCGCCAGCAAAATGAAGGTTTCTTGGTTTATAGGGTTGAATGATGGAGCGTTCCATATTGAAATCTCCACCCAAGATGAGGGGTTCACCCACTGGCAAGGATTGAACAAAATCGAAAAGTACTTTCAAATTTAAATCTTGATTTCGTTTAGAGCGATAAGCAAGATGCGTGTTCAAAAACGATATGGTGTTTTTTTCTTGAGTCATTAAACGAAGATGGGTGGCGATCCGAGGAAACCCTTCCTCTTCATCCATCGAACCTGGGGTTTGGGGATGATGCGACAACCAAAACGTATACCCACTCACCCTGGCAAAACGATTCTTTTTAAAAAAAATAGGGCAGCCCTCCCCAAGACGGTTGGCATCCCTACCAGTATAAACACTTTCATAATCTGAGAGATGTTCTGAAAGATAAGCGTACATCGAAGCGTTCGCTTCTTGAAAAAAACAAATATCCGGTTGTTGCGTTTGAATATATTGAAGAATGGCATCACGCCGAAAGGACCATTGATTTACCCCATCCACCGGAACATCAATGCGAACATTAAGGGAAAGAACTTTAAGATGCATCTTGCTCATATTATACTTAGTCTTGAGGTTTCACAATGAATTGTCCAAAATGTGGTCGCGAAAACTACGATAAAACCAAAGAATGTGTTTGGTGTGGAGCGAATTTAAAAAATCCTTTCCAGACAAGACAAAAACCAACGATATCAACTCCTTCTTTCAACCCCTTACCTTTTTCGCCGAACGAGAATGCGTCACCCAAGCAGCGTGAACGACTCATCGCCGGTCTACTTGGTATCTTTTTAGGATATCTCGGTGTCCATAATTTTTATTTAGGTTATCGCGACCGCGGATTTACCCAACTCTTTTTATCCATCTTTGGGTGGTTTATTGTCGTGGGACCGTTTATCGCGGGTATTTGGGGTTTTATTGAAGGCGTCCAAATTCTATCAGGGCAAATCAATCAAGACGCGGACGGACAGCTGCTGCTTTAATCGTTTCGAATGAAGTGAATCAATAAAGCGCCTAAGGCGATGAAAAGCAAAAGATAATTTCCGTACACACCAGGCGCGGTTTGAATGGTTTCAAAGGGCTTATAAAGGCCAATTAAAATTCTCGAAAGATATTCAAAGGCTATTAAGACATAGAGTAAGGGGCTTGATTGAGGCATTTTCCAGAGCACGATGATCATAACAACGGCAACCATTGTTTGTGATAACCCCCAAAAGGCAAACATCGAAACAATGGTTGCTTGAGCAGGTTCACTGTAATTTTCTAAAGGTATGGTGGCAATAACACCCGCTCCTCCATCAGGTAAAAAGATGTGCAGCAAACTACGAATCAAGGTAATCAACGTTATCACGAACAGTAATACGAAATGGACTTTAAAATATGTTGATTTTGTTGAAGAAAATTTAAACTTACGTATCCAACTTTTCATTTCCGGTCTCCTATTATCAAGTATAATTGAACTATGAAACGTAATACCGACTTAATTTCAAAATATAAGTTAGATCGTTATTCTCCCATTCATGAAGATGCGATTTTGCTCCATTTAGATCTTTCGACCTATCGCAGCAAAAAAGGTTCGATGGTTGAAGCGACAATTTTAGCGTTATTTTCGAACCAGAAAGAATTGGTCATTTTTTACTATTTGCCCGTCGTTGGCCAACGCCTATCTGAAATCACCATCCAAGGTAAAACGTATGGGTGTCAATTCGCAGACGCAGATGGTTTTGTTCATAAGTATCATATCCCTTTACGTTTTCGCGCAGGAACATTAAAAATAACGCATTATGCGTTTTTAGATGACAGTCTCACGCGCACCACCAAACAGGTTCACGAAGAACATGTCTTTGGTATCTATGATAATCAATATTTTTATGATTCAAAACGTTATTTCACCATCGAATTAGTCGGCGAACTCTTTCACGAAGTTATTGATATGACGACAATTCAAGATAAGTTTTATGACGTCCTCGGTCGCCTTTTTCTCTATAAAGATGTGGCAAATATCAAAAGTCGGTTTCTAAAACTTTATTACGTCGCCTTTAACTTGTTTGATCATGAAAAACAACATTATTTTGTTCCTGAAGACATTCTTGAAATGCGTGTGAAGTACGATGAGCTTCGTTATGTTTATCAAGCCACTCTTTCTGATAAACACGAAAAAATTAATCCTCGTACTGCCGGTGAAACCATTACCACTCCAAAAAAAGAAATCGTCAAAAAAGAACCTCGCCTCATTGAAAGCGGCGAAAAATCTGCTTGGAATATGATTCAAAACTTTTTCACCTACAAAGCCTATCAATTTGATTCTATTTATAAAATCTCGAATCAAGTGAAAATGGATCGTACGGAAACTAAAAACTATACTTACGCTTTAGTCATCGGTCAAAAACTTGGCTATCGTCTCAGTGAAGAGACGTTTCAACGCGGAAAAAAATACATGTTTGATTTTGACATCACGACCTTGAAAAATATTGCCATTTATAACCTAACCTATCAGCAAAAAGGCCATCGTTATGCGGTCCCTGTTGCAAGCATGGTTTATGAATCCGACAAAAAAAGCCAACTCCCCCGTTTACGCAATCGTTTTAAGCGCGTTTTGAAACAAATCCTTCAAACGGTTGTTGCTCCCTTTAAATTTATCTTTGGTGCAGGCGGTGTTCTCATTAAGATGATTCGCTTCATCCTTCGAAACTGGAAAGTGTTAATTGTATTAATTATCCTTGGACTAATTATCTATCTTGGGGTTCAATTAAACGGGGTGTTTCAATGGATTTAATCTCGGTCCTTTTATTTGTGCTGACGATGGTGCTCATCGGGTCCATTCTCTTTTTGGATTTATCCAAATATAAATATTATTACTTTGGTGCAATTATTGTTCTGGGTGTCGCCTTGTATACGTATGGGCTCATTTACCAAGATCCCACCCCGAACTATTTGGATGTTGTCTTAAAAGCATTTGGCAATACATCGCAAATCTTACGTGGTATTTTTCGCACCTCCGAAATTATGCCTAGGATTAATAATGATTTATTATTCTTGATTTCTGCCTACGCTATTCACGTCCTGGGATTTGGTTATACATACATCCTCGTCTTTGCCATTTTCTTCAAAAACCTCAATTTAAGAATGCGATTTCACCTACAAAAATCACGTCCTCATGTGTTAGTTCTCGCCGACGATGATCGCATAAAATATTTTATGGAATCGTTTGACGCCACCTCATTGTCTCGCCATAATAAATTAAAGATTAATGTCGCGTTAAGCAAAACACTTCTTCAAAGCAAAGAAATCAAAACCAACTATCGTTATAAACCAGGGGTGACCAGTTTTGATGTTCAGCATCAATCGCTTGCCCATCTTCTTGGCAATGAGTCCCAATCCTATATCGTAAGCCTCCTCACCAAAGAGGAAGACGTTTTAACATTAATCGCGCAACTCAATACGTATTTTCGAAAACACTCTTCCAGTGCGTTAAAAGTTTATGTTCTTTACGATCAAGAAGTCCGACTTCCTGTCTATGAATCGTTTAGTGAGTATCGCCATCGCATCAATTTCTTTTCTTATCATCAACTTGTCGCCAGAAGCTTTTTATTTGATTACCCCCTCACACGCCTACTTCCTTATGGGATGATTCAAACGGAAAAAGCGTCCTTAAAAAAAGCTTCCATCGCCTATCACTTGGTGGGTTATGGTTTAACGAATCAAGCAATCTATCAACATCTCTATACGACGAACCAATTTCCTAACCCATCAAGCTCGTTATTGAGTGATTGGTTTGGCAAGGAGCCACTTCATTATCACCTCTATGATCGTCGACCCATTCCCGAATCTAAAACGACCTTGAATCGCGCACAAAAGGCGAATAAAAACGAACTTCCTTCACCCAATCTTTCTTCACAAACGCACACGCATACCGTTCAACATTATATTGAGGGAATGTTGCCTTTTTTAAATCAAAAACATGATGCCCAATTTGTGATCATTGCCCTCGATTCGGATTTAGAAAATTTACAAGTCTTACAAGAAATTCGTGATTATGTTTTAAAATTTAAACTTCATTCCAAAGTGACAGTTTTTGTCCAGTTGATGAATAAGTCGTACGCAGATCATAGTCAATTATTTCAAGATTCATTTGTCCATGTACTAGGCCAAGGCGATGCGATTTATAATCTCCGCCATATTACGAGTCCAACTTTGACAACCATGGCGGAAAATATTTTTTCCTTACTCCACCCAAAAGATAACTTTGATCGCCTTCAATTCCAAGAAAAGAAGGCATACCTCTATGAAGCAGTCAGTATTCGTTTTCGCTTAAATTTGATGGGTTTTGATTTAGTCCAACAAGACAAGGGCATCTCGGAACGGCGATACCTTGAAGCGTATGATCCGCTGCAATTACGACCAGAAAATCTTGATCACTTGCGTGCGAGAAATGATGCGGATATTGCCAAATATTTCCCCAAAAAAATCACACCTCGTTCCTTATTAGCCCAACAAGAGCATCTACGGCAATCTGCATTTGCGTTATCTCAAGGCTATATCCCAATGCCGTTGAATGATTTCATTACACATGGAGTGATCCGTCATGAAGAAACCAATGAAGATGTCCGCATTACGACCTTTGAAAGCTTAGGGGCGATACAAAAAGCACTTCGTGAAAAACGCGGGGCTTCCTTTCCCGAATCGGATGTCATTTATCCTTATTTTGTAACGTTTGATCATCTTTATTTTGTCTTAAAAAATACTCCCTTTAAAGTGATTGATAAAATCACACCACAACACAGCGAGACACTTGAACTATCCATGGATGAACTTCCATCCATTCAAAGTCATATCAAAGATTAAAAAAGCACGATTCGTATGGATCAAGATGACATTGACCGTCAAAAACGTTTTTGGTTTTTAACGTGAAAGGATCCGTTAAAACGAGTGATCCTTGACCGGTCGGGAGATGAATCATTTTCGGGAATTCAGAAAAGTTAAAAATGGCAATCAATGGTTTTTCCTCATCGCGTTGGAGGATTAAGACCGCATCCTCTGTGCTTGGAAGCACCTGAAAGGATGCTTGGTTTGAAAAACGGGCTTCGGTTTGGCGAAAACGAATCAACGTGTTTAACCATGTAAACGCACGCGATTCAAGCGGATATTTTTCGGGATGCTGAACTTTTTCCCAGGCAAAGACAGGTCGATGCATCCACCGGCCATCTTTTTTACCGGGTTTATCAGCATGATTTTTATCATTCGGTTGTAACCATTCATCCCCGGAATAGATCAAAGGCATACCGGGGAGCGTAAATAAAAGCTTGTGGATGAGTTCAAAGCGTAAAAAAGCTCTTTCGATCATTTCCGGGTGACCGATTTCCATCGCTTCTTCAAACCCTAAAAGCGCAGAAAGGGTCCCGTTTGTACGCGCATCACCCGTTTTGGCATTTTCTTGGTAGTTTTGGCCACGGGCAAAGGAATAGGGGAATGACCCATTAAAAAAAGAAATCAAATAATGTTTATGCAAATAAGGGTCTCTTCCTGTCGAACGAATAAAATCTTCATTAAACCCCCAACCAATATCATCATGGCAGCGGACATAATTCATCCATGTTGCGTGTTTGGGCGCAGGAAAGCGCGTTAGTTCATGGGCCATCATCCGCGTATCACGTGTGGCGATGGCATCCCAAATATTCACCATGGAAATCGCGTTATAAAGAACATCGCATTCGGGTTGTTTTTCTGTACCAAAGTAATGGTAGATTTGTTCGGGTTCCACAATCGCTTCTCCAAGAATCGCTACGCCCGGGGCTACCGCTTGTTTTACCGCTTGGAATAACCGCATTAAATCGTGAACACGGGGTAAATTTCGACACGTGGTTCCAAGTTCTTTCCATAAGAAGGGAATCGCATCGAGGCGAATCATCGCTACCCCCATATCGGCCATCCATAAAAAGATATCAACGATGTCATGTAGGACGTAAGGGTTCGCAAAATTTAAATCCCATTGGAACTCCGAAAAGGAGGTAAAAACGTGTTTTTTAATCTCAGGATAATACGTGAAGTTACCCGGATAAATGTCGGGAAGGACTTCGGGTACCGTCTTATTGAATTCGTTGGGAATCACTTCATTGTCATACATCAAATAATAGGCCTGATAAAACGGATCACCTTCAAGCGCTTTTTTAGCCCATCGATGTTCTTTGGCCGTGTGATTGAGCACAAAATCGATTGCGATATAAATACCGTGATCCATATAGGTTTTAATGACGTCTTGGAAGGTAGCAATGTCCCCCAGACGTGGTTCAATGGCTTGATAATCTTCTACCGCATAGCCACCGTCATTATTGCCTTCACGCGCTTTTAGTAAGGGCATGAGATGAATGTATTGAACACCCATCGATTGAAAGTAATCCACTTTCGATTGAAGTCCTGTTAAATCCTTCGAAAATAAATCAATGTATAAAGTGATCCCAATCATATTGGCTTGTTGAAACCATTGAGGGTTTTCGTCCATCTTTTTTAACCATGAAGGCCGTTTTGAGTGATAACGTTCAAGAAGTGAGAAAAAAGCGCGTCCGTGAATTGCGAATAATTCATCACCATAAATCCGGCGGTAAAGGGTTTCAATTTCAGTCAAAAGCGTCGGGGAAATCGCCATCATAGACTCCTCACAAAGGGTTATTTAATCGATCCTGCGACCATCCCTTTAATAATATACTTTTGTGCAAACAAGAAGAGAATAATCACGGGAATCATCGCAATTAAGACGGCAGATAAGAGAAATTGGTATTCGGCGACGAAGGCGCCAACATAGTTTACAATCGCCAACGGAACGGTTTGGAAAGGCGTGCCTTTTCCGACGATTAATAACGGTAGTAGGAAGTCATTCCAAATCCAAATGCCATTCAACAGCATAATCGTAATCGTAATCGGTTTGAGGATGGGGAAAACGATGTAAATAAACGTTTGAACTTTGTTACACCCATCAATTTCTGCTGCTTCTTCAAGTTCATACGGAATGGATTTCATGAAACCATGATACATAAAGATAGACAGCGGAGCACCAAACCCAACGTACGCAAAAATCATACCAAAATGACTTCGTAAAAACGGAATGCCAGTGACATCCCTTAACGTTCTAAACCATGAAACAAGCGGAATCATAACGACTTGGAACGGAATAATCATCGCGACCACAAACAATAAAAAGATAAGATTGGAAACCTTAGTCTTTGTTCGCACAAGGACCCAGGCGGCCATCGACGATGCCACGACAATGGCAATCAAGGAGCCCGTGGTAATAATGATGGAGTTAACGAAGGCTTGTTGATATTGCGTGTTCGTAGAAGTCCAGACTTCCTCCATATTCGTTAATAATTGTGCGAATGTTCCTGTGAGCGCAAGCGGATCGGTTAACACTTCAAAGGAAGTTTCTTTCGAGGCATTCATTAACAATATGACAAACGGCGAAAAGAAAATGACAAACAAAAGAATCGTGAGGATTTCAAGCAAGAGGGTGCTTCGTTTTTTACGGGTCATGCTTCAATCTCCTTACGTTTGTTATATTGCACTTGAATGATTGATATGAGTGTTAATACGATAAAAAATATGACTGCTTGAGCTTGGGCAAGCGCAGGTCTCAAACTTACTTGATACGTATCAAGAATGTACATGGAGATGAGTTTGGTCCCCCATAAGGATAAGCCTTGGAATTCAGTGGATGGACCTCCAGCGGTTAAAGCGAAGTTCACATCAAATTGCTTAAAAGAATTAATTAAGGTTAAAAATAACGTCACGGTAAAGGCTGGAGCAACCATGGGTAGCATAATATGCCGAATGCGTTGCATAAATTTGGCACCATCAATCTCCGAGGCTTCCACAATATCTTGAGGGATATTTTGAATCGCGGTGACATAAATCATCATGAGATAACCCGCGTACTGCCAACCCCAAGTTAAAGAGATACCTAAGATGGCGGTGTTACGATCCGCGAGCATTAAAAAGGATTCACCACTCGCGAGCAATGTCACATCAGGAACGACGTTATTAAAAATAAATTTCCATAAGTAACCTAAGACGATACCCCCAATGAGATTGGGTAGGAAGAATCCAACGCGATAAAAGTTTTGAAACTTTAATCCGCGGGTCACAAGCAAGGCGAGCGAGAAAGAAATAATGTTAAGTAAGACAATATTGATGGCCGCAAAAACAAACGTAATGATGAGTGAATAAATAAAGCGAATGCTTTCATTCCCACCTGCGGTAAATAAACGAATGTAATTTTCAAAACCAATGAATTCCGGGGTTCCGAAACCACGCCAGTCGGTAAAGGAATAATAAAGTCCCAAGAAAAACGGAATAATAATTGTAAAAACGAACGCAAGAAGAGCCGGTGCGAGAAATCCCCAAAAAACTAACGATTTTTGATGTTTTTTAAAAAATAATGAGATTTTTGATGATTGTTTGATCACACCGTATCCTCCAACAAAAGAAAGGAAAGGGAGGTAAATCCCTTTCCTTCGTATGTCTAATTAGCTACGAATTAAAGGTTGGCAAGGAAATCTGGATACCCTTCTAAGGCAATGGTCATGAGGGTTTCAAATTGTCCTGGAGTAATTTCACCATTGGCTAAGCGGGTATAGATAGGACCTAATTCGTTATAACGGAAATCACCGTTAAAGTAGTATTGGTTCCAGCTATAGATTTTACCTTCTGCAGCCCATTCTTGGACCGAGACAGATAAAGGAGCGGTGGGTGATAATTCCACGGATTTGAAGGCAGGAATATTACCGGCTTCTTCAACCATGTATTTATGACCGGCTTCCGTTGTCGCCATGTAGGTTAAGAAATCTTTGGCTAATTGTTGACGCGCTTCAGGAGCTTGGGCATTCACCACATACCATGAAGGAGCGGCAACGAAGATACCATCGGTTTCTTGGACACTGGCTGGGAACACACCATGAGGAGCAAAGCCACGAGCGAAGGTCGCTTCGGCATCACCCAAGAATGGTTCAACCCAGTTACCTTGGTGTAAGAAGACGGCTTTTTCTTCCGCGAAAGCACCGACTTGTTCGTTATAACCACCCGTACGTAAGACGGTTTCGTCTGCGTAGGTAAAGAGGAGGTTGACCCAGTCAGCATAATAGCCTAAACGGGTACGATCAACGGTTCCTTCTAAAAGATCTTCAACCACGGATAAATCACCGTATTCAAGACCTGCAGAAAGTAAACTGTTAAAGTTGTGGTCATTGGTGACCCAACTCATCCCCGCGGCACCACCTGCCATCGAAACGACCGAATCAATGCCTAAGGCGACTTTTTCTGCATCTAAAGCAGCAAAGGCAGCAACATAAGCGTCATAATTGGTAAGTTCGGTGACATCGATAGGTGTCACACCTGGTAACGCGTTAAATTCGTCAATTAAGTCTTTGTTGTAGGCCATACCCCAACCTTCAATGGCAACAGGGAAACCAACAACCTTACCATCGACTTTGAAGGCCACATCCGTGTCTTCAACCCATGGTTCGTCAGAAAGATCAGCAATCATATCCTCGTATTGTTCGTATGCTGGGATACCATCAATAACAAAGATGTCTGGGGCTTCCCCCGCGGCGATGTCAGCTTGGAGTTGGGTTCCTAATTGGCAAAGATCCCCACCACACGACGTGACTTTCATTTCTACACCGGTTTCTTCGGTGTAAGCTTCAGCGAATGCTTGAAGCGCTGCATCGATTTCTGGTTTGTTTTGGAGCATGTAAATCGAATCACTTGATCCACCACAGCCAGCCAATGCAGTAACGGCTAACAATGAACTTGCGAAAAAGCCTAACTTTTTCATTTTCTACTTCCTTCCTCCGTTTCTTACGGATTTGATACTTTTAGAATAGTAAAAAATGAAAGCGATTTCAATACTTTCTTGTAAGCGCTTTTATTTTTTTACAATCATCGATTGAATGTTGCTTATTTCAAGTGTTGGATCTAATCGTGGGAATAAGGGTTGAGGGGATTGGTTCAATAATCCGTCCACATAATCACGTTTCTTTAAAACATAAAAGGAGGGCGGATTGGTGATACCAAGTTGATAATATGCTTTGGGTGCAGTTTCCACCAAAATCGGGCTATATAATGTGGTTGCCGTCACTAATACATCAATCAAGTGATGCATGACGGTTTCGAGTTGAGCCTTCTTTTCAGGGTCTTTCGCAAGCACCCAAGGTTGTGATTCATCAATGTATTTATTCGCCCGGGAAACGAGTTGATTAACCACCATGTAGGCCTCCGTTACTTTGAGTTGATCCATGAGGTTTTCAAATTGGGAAAGTGTGACTTCGAGCAAGCCTACGAGTTGATCATCAAACTCTGTATAGTTACTCACCTTGCTAGGAACCGCTCCATTAAAATACTTTTTCACCATGTTAAGGGTGCGATTTAACAAATTACCATAGTCGTTGACTAAATCAATATTCGTACGTTCAATAAATTGTTCAGGTGTAAATTGACCGTCACTGCCAAAAATGGTTTCGCGGACGATGTAATAGCGAAGTGTATCCACCCCGTATTTTTCAATAATGGGGAGCGGGTCAATGACGTTGCCTTTGGACTTCGACATTTTCCCATCTTTCATCATGAGTAGACCATGGGCAACGACGCGGTCGGGTAATCGTAGACCTAACGCCATCAAAAAAATCGGCCAATAAATCACATGGAATCGAGTAATGTCACTACCGACAATGTGCACAATTTCACTTTCGGGATCTACCCAAAAGGACTGATATTTTTCATCCTCTTTGGTACCATAACCAAGCGCGGTAATATAGTTTGTTAAAGCGTCTAACCAAACATAAACGACATGGCGAGGATCTTCTTTCACTTGTACCCCCCAAGTGAAGGATGTTCTTGAAACACAAAGGTCTTCTAATCCCGGCTTAATAAACGTATTCAACATTTCGTTTTTACGCGATTCAGGTGTAATAAACAAAGGATTTTTTTCGTAATATTCCACCAATCGGTCGGCATACTTACTCATGCGGAAAAAATAAGCATCCTCTTCTTCTAAATGAACGGGGCGTTGGCAATCCGGACAAAGGTGTTGCTCACCCACTTGGGTTTCTGTCCAAAAGGATTCGCAATACGTGCAATACCACCCTGCATATTTGGATAAGTAAATATCTCCTTGTTTTAGAAGTTGCGAAAAAATGTCTTGAACCCTTTGTTCGTGACGGGGTTCGGTCGTGCGAATAAAATCATCATAAGAAATGTGCATTTTTGCCCATAGGTCTTTAATACCCACGACTATATCATCGACAAACACTTGCGGTGTTTTACTGTTTTTTTCTGCAGTTTCTTGAATCTTTTGGCCGTGTTCATCGGTTCCTGTTAAAAAATAAGTAGGAACGCCTTTGAGTCGTTTATAACGGGCTAACACATCGGTGACCGTCGTAGAATACGCATGGCCAATGTGTAACTTGGCACTTGGGTAATAAATGGGGGTGGTGATATAAAATTTATTTTTCATGATGTTTATTATAAAGAAAAAACCACAGAATGGACGTCCTGTGGTTTTTTAACAATCCTTATTTGTTTAAGTTGCCGTAACGTTTATTGAAACGATCCACGCGACCATCGACCTTCGTCGAACGATCTTTACCTGTAAAGAATGGGTGGCATTGGTTGCAGGTATCGACACGAATTTCATCAAGAATGGATCCCGATTCAAAGGTGTTACCGCAGCTAATGCACGTCACCGTCACAGATTTGTAGTTGGGGTGAAGTCCTTTTTTCATAAATGTTGCTCCCTTCTGCCTTAAATCTCAAGCGGATTTAAAGTAAGTGCTAACGTATAGTATCATTTAACGAGATTTCGTGCAATGTTTACGAGTGTAATTGTAAATATTTTTTTTGGAATTATAATGATATCAATTTAAAAGGAGTTAAATGGATGAAACTTACACTAAAACAACATTGGTTAACTTGGGTCATTCTTGCGTATGGATTATTGTTAACCGCCGTTCTTGTCGAAAAATTTGTGGCCGATTTTCTTTTAGACGAAACCGATGACTGGTGGCGATTTTGGTATTTATTTACCTATCAAACCAATGTAATGGTTGCGGGTTGGTCTGTCACCTATGGTTTGAGTAAACTATTTCAATGGGAAAAAACACTCACCTTTATTACGAACAAATTACTTGTCATTATCATTACCGTTAATACGTTGATTGTGTTCTTTATCGTATTCTTTGTTCTCAACCCCGTGCTTCAAGGACAATGGAATCCTGTTTCGAGTCTTTCGGAATTACTCAACCACAATTTATCCACCGTCCTTATGACCATGGTTTTCTTTATGATCCCTGGTGTTGGTACGTTAAAAAATAGCAACGCAATCACCGTTTTAATCTATCCGTTTGTTTATTTTATTTTTCACACCATCATTGGTTTAAGCTTTACGTTTAAAAGCGGGGAAGCCGCATTCAATTACGGCTTTGTGAATCCTAACAATTACAGTAATTTAGGAATATTCGTGTTTATTATTGTGTTGTTAGTGGGCATCTTTGGAGCCTTAGGCTTTGGATTAATTCAAGTTAAAAACAAACTCCATCCCACTTTAAAATAGGTAAATTTCATACAAAAAAGAGAGGTTATTAGCCTCTCTTTTTATTTTGTTTTGATGACTTTTACTTAAGCAGCGTAGCCTTCATAGGTGGCTTTTTGTTCGGCTGTTAATAAGAAATTACTGGCAACAAGTCCATCGGGATTAGAAAGTTCAACGGTTGCACTGTAAGACTTATCCGTCGACGCGGCATCAATTTCAAACATGGCAGCAGTCGTACTGGCCGTAAATGTGACTTTCACGGTAAGTTCGGTTGGAACAAAGCCCGCCACATCTTCAAAGGAAGCGAGATCGACAAATTGAGCGACAGGAAGGGTGTAAACTTTGACGTCTTGATCGGCAGGTTGACCTCCAATGACTAAGTTGGTCGCTTGGTTGTTAATAATTCCTTTAATTTCTTCGGTTAACGTTGCTTCGGCAACAGAGACAGCTTCGTTAAATAAATCGAAGGAGTTGTCATCAAACGCTTCAAAAACTTTATCGGTGACAGTTGGGTTGTTCGCATACGTACGTGAGGCAAACATACCTTCTTCTGCATAATCATAGATCACGGTTAATGTGCGTGTGGTTTCCACCCCGTTGACTGTCGCAGGACTAATTTGAACAAGTTTTAAGCCCGTTCCAAAGAAATCCACTTCAAAAGTATAAACATTCGTGTCTTGAACGATTTCCGCATCAACACGATAGTTCATGTTCAAGCGATCTTGGGCATCTTGGGTTGGAAAATAGGTGTCGTATAATGTATTAAAGACTTCTGAAAAATAAGTTTGTGGTCCCAAGCAGGACGTTAAAAAGGCGGTCGTCGCGCCTAAAGCTAAAATAGTTTTGTTAATTTTCATTTCTTTTCCTCTATCAAGTTAACAATCGAGACAGCAATTTTATTTGCTAGACACTTCTTTATAACACAGAAATCATCTTATCAAAAGAAAAAACGCTCCTTAACCTAAGCGTTTTTAGATAATTCTTCCCTCTTCAGTGCGAATCTTGGGTCGATGAAGTGGAAGCGGGTAGGGGGAGATGATTACTACCTTATCTACTAAAAAACTTACCGTCAAACCAGCCAAAATACATCAAGAAAATGTCAAGTTTCAACCAAGTTTCAATGAATTTGACTAACCTTTATAAAAATAACTTGTTAAAATAATGAAATATCGCGGAGGAAAATTATGATTTCAAAGAAATTTGCGAAAGAGTTGCTCGTTTTAGCCACAGCAAACGGAGCGGATTTTGCCGAATTGTATTTTGAAGATGTTGTGGGTCAAACCACCATCATGGAAAACGGCAAAATTGAAGAACGCACATCCAATAACGGTTATGGTGTTGGGATTCGCGTCTTGAAAAACCTACAAAGTGCGTATGCCTATACATCCGACCTATCCAAAAAGAGTTTAGTTGAATTAGCAACCAATATCTCAAAAGCTTTTCAAGATAAACGCGTGATTGACGTCCCCGAACTCAAAAAAGTTCGCACTCGTAAGGATTTAAATGCGACAGAAAAACCATTAGAGTCCGTGAGTGTTCAAGAAAAAATCGCCCTCATGAAAGAAGCCAATGATATCATGGCCGCCTACGACCCACGGATTGTTCGTACCAATGTGTACTTTTCAGAAATGGTCAAAAAGGTCACTATTTTTAATACCCTCGGACGTCTCGTTGAAGATGAACGTCGTCGTGGTCGTATGTACATGATTGCGATTGCTGCCGAAAATGGTCGATTTGAAACCTCGGGTGAAGGTCCTGGTGCCAGTGATGGTTTAGAATTCTTCACGGATAAAATCAAACTCAAAGAATTAGCGTTAGAAACTGCCAAGGGTGCCATTACCTTATTAGGCGCTGTAGAATGCCCCTCCGGAAAAATGCCTGTTGTCATTGGAAACGGCTTTGGTGGTGTTATTTTCCACGAAGCATGTGGTCACCCCTTTGAAGCGTCTGCCGTTTCAAAGAAACTTTCTGTTTTCTGGGATAAATTAGGTAAACAAGTCGCTAATCCCATCGTGAACGCGGTGGATGATGGTACGATTCAAAATGCTTGGGGTTCAACGAACGTCGATGATGAAGGATTCCCCACCGAAAAAACCCAACTTATTAAAAATGGGGTACTTGTGAATTTTATGGTGGACCAATTCAATGGTCGCCGTATGAATACGCCACAAAATGGTCACTCCCGTCGTCAAAACTACAAATTTGAACCAACGTCCCGTATGACGAACACCTTTATTGAAAACGGTCCTCATACCGTCGAAGAAATTATTGCCGCGACCCCTTATGGTTTATACGCTAAAAAAATGGGGGGTGGATCGGTTAATCCTGCAACCGGTGAATTTAACTTTACCGTCTCAGAAGGCTACATGATCCGCGATGGAAAAATTGCCGAAGCGGTCAAAGGCGCTGCTTTAGTCGGTAAGGGAGACGAAATTCTTCCCCGAATCGATATGATTGCCAATGACTTAGCCCGCGCCCAAGGGATGTGCGGTGCCGCATCCGGTAGTATTCCAACCGATGTTGGACAACCCACCTTACGAGTAACCGAAATTACCGTCGGTGGTCGCCGAGGAGGACAATAATATGGCGAAATTTGATGCTTATTTTGCGTTAGCAAAAGCAAAAGGAATTGATGTCTTAGAACTTTATTTTTCGCGTGGAAAATCCACAAGCTTTAAACTTTATAACTCCCAAATTGAGGGGTATAAAATCGCCGAAGATATTTCACTTTATGCCCGTGGTATCGTCAACGGAAAAATTGGGTATGCTTCGACGGAAAAAATCACCAAAGATACCCCTGCTTTTTTAATCCAAGAAATCTTAACGAACGCGGGTACAGTCACCAAAGAAGAACTCGCGATTATTTTTGAGGGTTCAGAAAAATACAAAAAGCGTAATGTCTTTAATCCCGCGATTGCTGAATTACCGATTGAAACGAAAAAAGAACGTTTATTTGCTTTAGAAAAGAAATTAAAAGCACTCGATAACCGCGTGACCCAAGTGAATGCATGTACATACAACGAACGAGAATCCGAAGCGATGCTCATTAACTCGTATGGCTTAAAACTCAAACGCAAATCGAATTACTACTATTACTACGCTGGCGTCCTTGCAGAAGCTAGTGGGGAACGTAAGAGTTCGGGGGAAGTTCACTTATCCAACGATCCCGCAGACTTTGATTTAGATGCGTTTGCCAAAAAAATTGTCGAAAAAGCGGTCGAAAAATTTGGTGGAACGCAATGTAAATCGAAAAATTACAAAGTTGTTCTTGATAAGGATGTCGTGGCCGATTTACTCGAAGCCTATTTAGAAAACGCCTCTGCAGAAGAAGTGCAAAAGAAAACATCCTTGATGCTTGGCAAACTGCAACAACCGGTCGCCAGTAAGAAAGTCACCGTCATGGAAATGCCGTTAACAAAAAACCAATTCTTTACGTACTTTGATGACGAAGGCGTTGCAACCTATAACAAGACGGTCATCAAAAAGGGTGTTTTACAAACGTACTTCTATAACTTGACCACCGCAAAAAAAGATGGTGTAACCACCACCGGAAACGGCTATCGTGGCGGCGGTAAAGTCGGGGTTGGATTTAACAACATCGTCTTAAAACCGGGCAAAAAATCACTTCAACAACTCTTTGGCCAAGTCAAAGAAGGGGTTTATATTACCGAACTCATGGGTGTCCATGCTGGATTAAACCCGCAATCTGGTAATTTCTCCTTACAAGCGAATGGTTTTATGATTGAAAAAGGTCAAAAAGCGACCCCATTAACCCTCATTACCGTCGCAGGTAACTTAGTGGATGTGTTCATGAACGTCAAAGAAGTTGCGAATGATAACGAACTTCTTTTATCGTCCTACAACGTTCCCAGTGTCTTTATTAAATCCTTAACCGTTTCCGGTAAATAATTACTTTTTGTTCTTGATGAAATAAAGCATCAAAAACGACGTTAGTAAACTGGCCAAGGTAGCGACGATGGTTAAAATAACTATCACCGTGCCCGCAAGATCATTCCACCCATCCATCGGGGCAAAAAAACGAAGATACGCACTCACACCGAGTCCGCCCACTAAAACGGCAAGATTCGGTAGGAGTGCGATTTTTTGTTGTTGGGTCTTTTGATAAATGAGATAAACGGATATTTGCACGAGAACGACGAGGGATAGTGCGATCAAATAAAAAATAGAATCTTGCATACAAAGTACCTCTAACATGTATTGTAAGACAATCTTCTTCATTTGCTACTTCGTCTTATTTTGATTACGATATAAAAAAGGAGTTTACGATGAAAAAATTTGTTCAAGAATTTTCAAAATTTATATCCAAAGGCAACGTAATTGATCTTGCTGTCGGGATCATGATTGGGACCTCATTTCAAAAGATTGTCTCAAGCCTTGTGAATAATATTTTTATGCCGCTCATCAGTTGGCTTGTATCCACAGATTTATCGAGTTGGTTTATAACGCTACAACCGGGAGTTCCCGTTAATCCTGAAGAAATGGACTTAATGAATCCACCGAGTGGATGGGAAACCCTTCCCATCCGACTTCAATATGGGTTACTAATCCAATCTTTAATCGACTTTTTACTCATTGCCTTGCTCTTGTTCTTTGTGGTCAAAGCGGTCGCGTATTCTGAAAAAGTGCGTTTAAGAATCGAAAAAGATCTTTTAAAAAAGAAAAAAGAAAGTAAAAAGGAAATTAAGGGTTAAGATCCCAATTGGGATGTTTCTTTTGGACTTTGACAAGGACGCTTTCAAAGAGTTTATTTTCAATCTCGGCACGACCAGGTTCTTTGATTTTGGCAAGGGATCCCGGACGACGGTCCACACAAAAGCGGGCTTCAGAATAGGAATCTTCAATGGTTCCCGCGACAATTAAATAAGCCGCCATCGTGAGCATCGCGTTATGATTAGCTAAAAATTTACGATCTTTAGCGGAAAGATTATAAAAATAATCACTCGCTTCTTTTTTCTTACTCGTCCATAAGGTGATGAAAGAACGAATGGAAAATGCGCGTTGTTGGTAGAGTTCACCGAGGCGGGGATGCGCTTCAATGCGTTCTAAAAAACCTAACGCATCATCATATTGTTCATTGATAAGCGCGTCATAAATTTTATAAACGAGAATTTGTGCGGTGAGATTGTTCACTTCTTTGAAGGTTTTGAAGGGTTTTGGATCTCTGTTATCTTTATACGCTTTTTCAATGCGAATGAGTTCGTTGTACGCTTCGTTTCCTTTTTCGTTAGATAAGGTCGCTAAACGATATCCATCCGTCACGGTATCCATGCGGAAAGGCATAAAGTTATACATCATTAACATCCCGCCGATGGCAATCACAATAATGGAGGCGTAACGACCCCACTGTTCAGCGAGAAATACGTAGTAAGCAAGATAAAAGCCAACAACAACTTCGACCATGTAAAGAATTAATCCACCCCAGAGATTAAGAACGGGTTTGGATTTGGCGTTTTTCGGAGCAACAACGGTTTCTCCCGATAATCCTTCAAACGATTTAAAGCCAACTCGCCATCCTTTTTCAGAACGATAAAGAGCAAGACCAAGGATGTTCACGGATTTAATATCATAGCCTCCTACGATCGCACCCAAGACGTGGCCTAATTCTAATAAGATGACATTAATGAGAAAAGCCGCCACGATGGTGATAATTGCATATCCGTATTGACTTGCACCTACAATACCAAGGGTACGAAAAGCGGGTGCAATGATTTCTAAACCCACAAATAAGGCAATGGCAACCATCACCCCATAAACAACAAGGCTATAAATATCTTCTTTTTTCATCGGTTTTTATTTTACCACGCTTTCTTATCCCTCACTATGGTCAGCAAGCCATAGATACGAGGCTTCATGGAATGCGACCCATTCTCGTTGACGTATTTGAACGTCAACAACATGTTCATAATACTCCTCTGTGCGTAAGGATTCGAGCGGTTGTGTGATATTAAATTGCAAATTAAGATCATCATCGGCAAGTTTTTGAAACGTAAATTGAAGGGCATATGGACTAATCGTGTTATCCGACTGACTCATTTGAATCAAATAATCCCAATAGGCAAGGGTGTCTAATAAATAACGAGCCGGTCCTAACGACAAGGCATGCTTCGTGTTGTTTCCGGCGCGTGGCGTCATTAATTTTTGATCAACCGCCCCAAAATAGCCAGCGGGGAAAGTTTCATCCTGCAAGGAAAAAATAGTGTCATCGTTGAATTGCACATCATGAAGGCGTTCAAACGAGATTTCGTTCAATGTTTGAAAGGTTCTTTGTACCTCTGCTCGACCCGTTATGAATTGGTTATCCATCCGTGCGTACCGTGTGGTGTACGTGTCGATATGGTTATTAAACCAATAATAATCGCCACCATAAAATTCGTGACTCAAATCTTTAAAATTCACAACTTCTTCACGGTACACAAAGACATCATCAAAGGGTAACCAGGATTGTAACAACGCTAAAAAAGCTTCTTGAGTAGGAGAGGTGAGTTGAGCTATGGTTGTGTCCCACTCATTTTCCGTCCAAACACGGGTTGTAAATGTAGGATCAAGCGCCGGCCCTTCTGCGGTTGCATAGGGTACCCAGACATCCTCTGTCTCACGATAGTTTTCCGGGAAGAGGCGAACAAAATCACCCACATTGTTGTTTTCACGTGAAAAGTTAATCGACTTATTCAATTCTATCAAAACAGTTTTTCCATCGCGGTTTTTGTCAAAATCATCGGGTTGAGGAATGCTTGTCAACACACTTGAATTGTTTAAGTTACTCGTTGGCGAAGTAGGTGTGCATCCCACCATAAAAACCACAAACAATAAACGCCATCTAGCTTTCACGTTGAACTCCGAAAAATGATTTCATTAATGATCGACATTCCGAAGAAAGAATTCCTTCGGTAATCTCAACCTTAGGCGTGTTAGGGATTTTTAGAAGTTGAAGATTTGATACTAAACTCCCTGATTTAGGTTCCCTTACCCCAAAGACGACCCGTCGAACACGGGCTTGAAGAATAGCACCTACGCACATCAAGCACGGTTCTACCGTGACATAAAGGGTTGTTTCTGGTAAACGCCATGATTGAATCCCTTCACCCGCTTTTTCAAGCACCTTAATTTCAGCATGTCCCGAAATTTGTTGGGTTGTTTCCCTTGTGTTATGCGCTTGGGCGAGCAATGTATTGTGATGGACTAAAACGGCACCCACAGGAACTTCCCCCAAAAAAGCGGCTTTGCGAGCTTCTTCAAGTGCTAAATTCATCCAATGAGCGTCGTTATGTTCGATCATGGTTGTAAAACAGTAAGCCCCTCTAGAAAGGGTTGTAAAACAGTAGGAACACGAACCCATCCTTCTTTGGTTTGATATTGTTCGAGAATGGCAGGCAAAATTCGAGAGGTTGCTAAGGCAGAAGCGTTTAAGGTATGCGCAAAGACATTTTTGTTCAAAGTGGTGTCTTTATAGCGAACCATACCCCGACGTGCTTGGTAATCACGGGCGTTAGACACACTACTTACTTCCTTATAAATATTTAACGAAGGAATAAACACTTCGATATCATAGGTTCTTGCCATCGCATGCGAACAATCCCCGGCTGCGAGTTTGGAGACTCGGAAATGTAGACCAAGCTTTTCTACCAAGGAGGACGCTTTTTTTACCAATTCATCAAACATCGCATCACTTTGGTCAGGTTTGGTGTATTGAACGAGTTCAACTTTGTTAAATTGGTAGCCACGGATCATCCCTCGTTCTTCAGAACGATAACTACCCGCTTCAAAACGATAGCAAGGAGAATAGGCAAAATATTTCTTGGGTAAGTCCGACTCATTCAGAATTTCATTACGATGAAGATTTACTAAGCCTGTTTCTGCGGTCGGTAATAAGAATTTTTCAGGTTCTGTACGTTCTAACCAAAACACATCTTGTTTAAATTTTGGAAATTGTCCCGCGGTTAACCCTGATTCGTAATTTAAAAGGTGGGGTAAAAGAATCATTTGGTAACCATCTTTTAAATGTTCTTGGATAAAGAAATTTAAGAGAGCCCATTCGAGTTGTGCACCAATACCTGTATAAATCCATGTTCCAGCGCCCGAGATTTTTGCGGCCCGTTGATAGTCCACTAAATGCAACGATTCGGCAAGATCAACGTGATCTTTGATGGGGAAATTAAACGAAGGTTTGGGGTTAATTTCGTGCAAAACCTTGTTGTTTTCTTTGCCACCGGCAAGTAAGTCTTCATCGGGAAGATTGGGTAATTCCGATAAGAATGCATCCATTTTAACTTCAAGGGCTTTCATCGCCTTTTCTTTTTCAGCGATGGAGGCGTAGAGTTGTTTGACTTGTTGGAAAATGGGTTGTACATCTTCCCCTGCTTTCTTTTTAATAGGAACACTGGCAGACAAGCGGTTGACTTCCGCCTTGACTTGTTCGATTTCTAATAACCATGTTTTTCGTTGTTGGTCATCACGAAGGATTTCGGTGAAATCCACCACAAATCCTTTGTTTTGTAATCGTTTTGCGATGATGTCAGGCTGAGCTTTGATAAGGTTAAAATCAAGCATATGTTATTCCTCTTGAGGGAGCTCCTCAACGACATTGTCTTCTGGATCCGTTGACGCTTCAACCACAGCTAACGAAGAGACACGATCTTTTTCGTCTAAACGAATGAGGCGAACCCCCATGGTGTTGCGTGATTGTTCACTAACACGTGCAAGATTAATACGAATGACAATACCTGCTTTAGTGACAATGAGTAAATCTTCATCACCATTGACCGCATTCATCGCGACCAGTTTACCAATCTTGGCATCGGATTTAATAGTGTAGACACCTTTTGCGCCGCGTTTTGTTTCGCGATAATCTTCAAACGGTGTTTTCTTTCCGTAACCATTTTCACTGACAACAAGAATGAATCGTCCTTCTGAGGAGGTTGTCACACTGACCACTTGATGGTTTTTTGGAACACTCATGCCGCGAACCCCCGCCGCAGTACGACCCATGACGCGAACATCGTTTTCATCAAAGGCAACGAGTTTCCCTTCCGAGGAGGCTAAACCGATCCGTTGTTGACCATCGGTGTGTTTAACATCAAGAAGCATGTCTCCTTCACGAAGCGTAATCGCAATCTTTCCGTTACGGTTAATTTTAGCAAACTCTTCAATCGGAGAACGTTTGACAACACCCCGTTGCGTGACAAACAGAAGTTGGTGATTCGGTAAGTATTCGTCCACGTGAATAATAGTTTTAATGGCTTCTTCTTTTTCAAGGGGCAATAAGTTGACCGCAGGAATACCCTTCGCATTCTTGCTCATTTCGGGGATTTGATATCCACGTAAACGATAGATGCGTCCTAGGTTGGAGAAAAAGAGGATATCCGTATGGGTGCTCGCGTGAATAATGATTTCAACAGCATCATTTTCATTCAAACCTGTTCCTTTAACCCCACGCCCCCCTTTGTGTTGGGTTTTGAACACTTCGGGGTCTAAGCGTTTGATGTAGCCGTTTTTGGTAACGGTCACAACGATCGGACTCACTGGAATGAGATCTTCGTCTTCAATGGACGACGTATCATCGGTAATTTCTGTCGCGCGATCATCGCCAAATTTATCTGCAATCGCATCAAGATCGGTCAAAATAACGCTTTGAACGAGATTACGGTCTGCTAATAATTGGTTATAGTAGGCAATATCTTTTTCGAGCGATACCTTTTCGTCTTCGAGTTTTTGTTTTTCTAACCCGGTTAAACGACGAAGTGGCATATCGACAATTTCTTTCGTTTGACGTTCCGATAACGAGAACCGTTGACCTAGGGCTAATCGTGCTGTTTCGGTGTTAGCCGATTGTTTCAGGATTTGAATAATTTCATCGATGTTGTTAATCCCAATTAAAAACCCTTCCACGATATGAATACGATCGAGGGCTTTTCCTAATTGGAAGCGCGTACGACGTTCCACCACTTCGATTTGGTGGTCCATATAGTGCTGCATGAGTTGTTTAAGATTCAACACTTTGGGCTGACCATTGACAAGTGCGAGGTTAATAATGCCAAAACTCACTTGCATTTGGCTATGTTTAAAGAGTTGGTTCAAAATGACTTCGGGGATGACTTCTTTTTTCAATTCGATGACCACGCGAATCCCGTCTTTGTTGGATTCATCGCGAATGTCGGTAATGCCTTCGACCACTTTTTCATTGGCTAAACGCGCAATGGTTTCAATCATGGTCGCTTTATTCACTTGATACGGGATTTCATTCACAACAATGCGCTTTTTGCCATTATCCATTTCTTCGATGTCGGTTTTGGAACGAATAACGACCGAGCCGGTCCCGTTAGTAAACGCATCGCGGATACCAGCACGTCCCAAAATAATCCCACCTGTTGGGAAATCAGGACCTTGAATAATGTCAAGAAGGTCTGGGACGGTAATTTCTGGGTTGGCGACGTACGCCTTGATCGCATTGACCACTTCGCGTAAGTTGTGCGTCGGCATATTCGTTGCCATCCCGACCGCAATCCCTGAACCCCCATTGACGAGTAAGTTCGGGAAACGTGAAGGAAGTACGACCGGTTCTTTTTCAGTCCCATCATAGTTATCGACGAAATCCACGGTGTCTGAATTAATATCTTTCACCATTTCCATCGCCATTTTTGCCATACGCGCTTCGGTATAACGCATGGCTGCCGCTTCATCACCATCAATCGAACCAAAGTTTCCGTGTCCATCCACTAAGGTATAACGCATGGAAAATGGCTGGGCTAAACGCACAAGGGTGGAGTAAATCGCTTGATCACCGTGGGGGTGAAATTTACCCATGACGTCCCCGACAATACGGGCGGATTTTTTATACGGTTTGTCCGATTGCATGCCTAATTCATTCATGCCAAAAATAATGCGGCGATGAACAGGTTTTAACCCATCACGAACATCTGGGATGGCGCGGGAGACAATCACCGACATCGAGTAGTCTAAAAAGGCGGTTTTAACTTCACTGGAAATATCAACGTCTTTTAATCCCGCTTCAATCCCCTCTTGAATGAAATCTTCTTTGTTATCTTCCATGGTGTTCTCCTTAAATATCGAGGTTTTTCACAAACACAGCGTTTTTCTCAATGAATTCGCGTCGTGGTTCGACGTTTTCACCCATCAAGGCATCAAAGACTGCATCTGCTTCAATCGCATCTTGTAGCGTCACGCGAAGCATCTTACGAGCGTTAGGATCCATCGTGGTTTCCCATAATTGATCGGCATCCATTTCCCCTAACCCTTTATACCGTTGGAAAGGATAGCCTTCTGGTAAATTGAGTTGTTTTTTGATTTGGGTTAATTGGCCATCGTTATACGCATAATACGATTTTTGATGATATTCCACTTTATAAAGCGGGGGTTGGGCAATATAAACATAACCCGCTTCAATAAGGGGGCGCATGTAACGGAAAAAGAACGTCAATAACAAGACACGGATATGACTTCCGTCGACGTCGGCGTCCGTCATAATCACAATTTTGTGATAACGCGATTTGGCAATATCAAATTCTGGGGACATGCCCGCGCCAATCGCGGTAATCATGTTCCCGATTTCGGTATTGGCAAAAATCTTTTTCATTTGAGCTTTTTGGACGTTTAGAATCTTCCCACGTAACGGAAGAATGGCTTGGGTTTCTCGATCGCGCCCATTTTTCGCGGAGCCACCGGCAGAGTTCCCTTCAACGATATAAAGTTCGCTGACTGCAGGGTCTTTTGAGGAGCAATCCGCAAGTTTTCCTGGTAATGTGGAAAATTCTAATGCGGATTTACGGCGAACATTTTCTTTGGCTAACCGACTGGCGACACGGGCGTCCGCGGCAAGTTGGATTTTTTCAACGATTTGTTTGGCGATTTTTGGATTTTCTAACAAAAAGCGCATTACACCTTCGCCCACGATTGCATTCACAATCGGGCGCACTTCCGAGTTTCCTAACTTGGTTTTAGTTTGCCCTTCATATTGTGGATTCGGGTGTTTAACAGAAATAATCGCCGCCATCCCTTCACGAACATCATCTTGGGTAAACGCTTCATCTTTATCTTTGACCAATTTTTGTTCGGTCGCGTATTTATTCATCACCCGGGTAATCGCCCCTCGAAAACTATCTTCGTGGGCGCCCCCTTCGTGGGTATTAATGTTGTTGCAGTAGGAATAAATCGAAGGAATAAATCCTTCGTTATATTGAATGGAAACTTCGGCAAAAATACCGTTTTCTGACCCATAAGCATAAATCACTTCTGGGAATAGCGGATCTTTATTTTTATTAATGTATTGAACGAATTCTTTAATTCCACCTTCATAACAAAATGCTTCTTTAACAGGTGTTTCACCGCGAAGATCTTCAATACTTAAACTTAAACCTGCGTTTAAATAAGCCATTTGACGTAAGCGATCGCGAATGGTTTCGTATTGATAGGTGGTTGATTCGGTAAAAATTGTCGGATCTGCTTTAAACATAACGGTAGTTCCCGAGCCTTCAGCAGGTCCAATTTCGGTAACGGGTAACGTCACTTTTCCGCCTTGGGCGAATTCAATACGGTATTTTTTCCCACCACGACGAACTTCTGCGTTCATCCATTCGGATAAGGCGTTAACAACCGAGCCACCAACACCGTGTAAACCCCCGGAGACTTTATAACCGCCCCCTTCACCAAATTTACCCCCAGCATGGAGGACGGTATAGACGGTTTCTAAGGCTGGTTTTCCTGATTTAGCGACAACATCGACAGGAATACCACGGCCATTATCTTCCACTTTCACGGAACCATCGGGTAATAACGTAACCTGAATATGCGTGGCATGACCGGCAAGAGCTTCGTCCACGGAGTTATCCACAATTTCCCAAACGAGATGATGTAAACCCGCGACACTGGTGGTCCCGATGTACATCCCTGGGCGTTTGCGAACCGCTTCAAGGCCTTCTAAAACTTGAATGCTACTCGCGTTATAGTCCGAACTGACTTTTTCGCGGGCTTTTTCTTCCGCGAGTTCGCGTTTTTCCTTTTCTAATTGTGTTTCATTTGCCATAGTGTGGCCTCCTTGTAATGACGTGGTTGTCAATGGTGTAGATTGTATGGTTGGAATCGGGGTAATGGGTTGTAGTGAGAAAGACTTGTTGGAGTTTTTCTAAAAAGAGCAAGAGTCGTTGTTGGGTTTTTTCATCGAGTTCGGATAAGACATCGTCGAGGACAAGAATGGGTTTTTTTTCAGGATCCTCAATCAGGAAGTAGGGTGACATTTTAAGGGCAAGTGCCACAATCCGATTTTCACCTTGAGAGCCAAATGAGGCAATAGCTTGGTCCTCATAGACCACCACAAAGTCTTCGCGGTGAACGCCAATATGTGTGGTTTTTCGCTTGATATCTTGTTCTAGCGACTTTTCAAAAAGTAAGCGCGCTTGTCGGGGATAATCACCCTGAAGGTCAACATAAGGGACATAGTGCAGTTTGACGTGAAACGATTCTCCTTTAATAAGCCCTACGACTTTTCCCAGCACGCGGTTAATGTCGTGAAGATAGGCGGCTCGGGCTTTTATAATCGGAAAACTTGCATCGATCAATTGTGTTGTTAATAGATCAAGGTGTTGGCGATCCACGTTGGTGTTTTTGAGCAAGGCATTCCGTTCTTTTAAAATCGCTTCATAACGCGTAATCGCTGATAAGTAGGATGCTTGGTGCTTACTTAAGGTGATATCCAAGAATTGGCGACGGACACGGGGTGCATCATCAAACATAAGCACATCACGCGGTTCAAAGACAAGCACATTCAACACATTCGTTAATTCCGAAAGCTTTTGAATCGGCTTGAAATTAAGGCGAACCTTTTTCCCTTGCGGGGTAAATCCAATTTCAATGGTTTTTTGGACGCCATCGTGAACCACAACCGCTTTGATAAACGCTTCTTGCTCGCCTTTTTTAAGAAGAGCACGGTCATCCGGTGTGCGAAACGATCGGCCAAGGGAAACATAATGAATGGCTTCCGCAAGATTGGTTTTGCCAGAACCGTTTTTACCTAAAAAAACATTCATTTTTCGATCAAAAACAACACGACAATATGCGTAAGAACGATAGTTAACGAGTTCAAGCGATTCAAGAATCATGCGGAGCGAATGATAAAGTGACGACCTTCAATGAGCAAAGTATCACCTGGATAAAGTTTTCGCCCGCGTCGTTGATCAGGTTGTTCGTTAACTAAAACAACATGATATTGGAGATAGGTTTTGACTTCACCCCCGGTGGCAATAAGTCCTGTCATTTTTAAAAGTTGCCCCAATTGGAGATAGGGGGTACGAATGAGGACTTCTTCCGGTGTTTTGTTCGTCATAAACACATTCAAACCTCAATTATTATAGCACAAAAAAGAAAAATTAGGGAATATTTATATTCCCTAACACCCTTCTAAAATCGATTTTAAGACCTAATATGTACGCACTGGTGTGGCAAGTTGAATGAGGGAGTCATCTTTATCGTTCTTGATGACAAATGGTCTCATTTCGCCTAAAAAGCCGATTTTAATATCTTCCGCATCCGCAGCGCGAATGGCTTCCATTAAATACGCCGCATTAAAACTAATTTCGAATTTGTCACCATTGAAGGAAAAATGAGATAACGCTTCAACTGCCGATCCGACTTGAGCGGATTTACTCGAAACTTCAACAGACGTTTCTGAAAGGGAGAGTTTAATCACATTTTCACGTTCGACCGAAAGCAAGGCAACACGTTCCATCGCGGCCATGAGTTCTTTGGCGTTGGCAATAAGCGCAAAGTTGGTTGTTTTCGGAATGATATTCGCGGTATTGGGGTAATCTCCACCCACCAATCGAGAAATCAGCGTGGTTGTACCAAATTCAAAGGTAATACGTTTATCCGTCGTGGATAACGTGACCGTTTCTTCGTTGTCTGCTAATCCAACCACATCCACTAGCGCTTTAGCGGGAACATTGGCTGTAAATTTAACCGGTGCTTCAATGGCAACTTCCTTACGGGATAAGCGTGCAGAGTCTGTTGCTGTTGCGACGAGTTTGCCATCTCCCACATCTAAATTGACCGCGGTCATAATCGGACGTTGTTCTTTGGTGGACGCTGCGAAGGCTGTTTGTTCAACAATCTTCTTAAGAACTTTTGCGTTAATATCTAATTTGACACCCGATCGATCAAGATCAAGTTCAGGATATTCTTCGACTTTGACGGAATTTAGTTTATACGTGGATCGACCGTCACTGACTTGAACAACGGTACCATCAAACAATTCAACGGAGAGGGTTTCACCTTCCACTTTGCGAGCAATGTCGGCAAAGAGTTTAGCATTCACTAAGGTTCCCCCTTCTTCCATATCGGAAAGAATGGTTTTTCCTTGCGAAGCAATCGGAACACGCGTGAGGATGGAGAGTTCGTTATTCGAACTTAAAATCGTTAATCCCTTTTCATCAATAACCAGTTTAAAATTGGCTAAAACGGGGATTGGGTTCTTGGCAGCAATCGCACGTGAAGCGATTTGGACATTCTTTAATAATTCGTCGCGAAGCACTTTGAATTTCATATAATCTTTCTATCTCCTTAAAGATAATAATCATAATAAGGCATGTGGTAAGTGTGGATAAGTCGTATTTCCCCTTATTTGCTCCTCTATTTTACCATATTTGAGTTAGGAAAGAACGAGCAATTTTTATCGATTTAAGCAATCTTTTTTAAGCGTTGGTTGAGTTGTTGGACAGCGGTCGCAATCGCACTGTCAACTTTCAACGATTTTTCCACTTTTGACACCGCGTTCATCACCGTGGAATGATCCTTGCCACCGAATAAACTTCCAATCTTCAAAAAGGGCATATCGAGTAAGGTACGAATGAGGTACATGGCGATATGGCGGGCCATGGCAATTTGATTTGTACGAATACGACCCGTAATCTGGTTAGAAGTTAAGTTATAGTAGTCTGCCACCGTATTAATTATGCGAGTTTCGGTTAAAGAACTGGTAGGTGAGCTCGATCCCATTAACGGTTGAACGGATTCCATCGCGAGTTCCATGGTAATGTGTTTAGTTTGTTTGATATTAATCACATAAAATAACAAACGATTGAGTGCCCCTTCAAGCTCACGCACGTTGTTGGAAAAGCGTTCTGCGAAGAAATCAAGAACATCTTCCTCGAAATACGTAATATCCAAACCATTGGCTTGAATTTTATTCTTAAGAATGGCGACTCGGGTGGATAAATCAGGCACTAAAATATTCATGGTTAACCCTGAATTGAAGCGAGAAACAAGGCGACTTTCAATGCCACGAATTTCACTCGGATGCCGATCGCTCGTTAAGATGATTTGCTTTCCGTCATTGACAAGGTTATTGAAGATGTAAAAAAACATTTCTTCGGTTTTTGTTTTCTCTGCTAAAAATTGAATATCATCCACCATGAGGACATCTACGTTTTTGAAGAAATCCTTCATGTTATCTTTGTCTTTTTCACCACTTACATATTTGATGAATTCATCAACAAAATCATCCGTGGTGATGTAAAGAACATTTAATGCAGACGCATTTTCTTTGATGTAATTACCAATCGCGTGGAGTAAGTGCGTTTTACCTAAACCCGATTGGGAATAAATAAAAAGTGGGTTGTAGTTGAATAATTTTCCTGGATTTGAAGCAATGAGTAACGCGGCTTGATAGGCTTCTCGATTGGATGTCCCAACGACAAAATTATCAAACGTAAATTTGCGGTTAACGAAGGAATTAGCAAAGAAGCTTGATTTTTGAGGTTTATTGACAGGAATTTTTTCAAGTTCACTCTTTTGAACAAATTTAAGTTTAAAATTAGATTGAGTGACATCAAGAACAGTTTGACTCACCATATCTAAATAGCGCGTATTTAATAAATTAACAGCGAGGCCCGAGTTAACCACCACAACAATTTCATCGTTTTGAATCGTGTGAATGTAAGAATCAGCAAAAAAAGAATCAAAAATATGGCGATCGTTAATCTTTTGGCTCAAACGATCCAATACACGTTCCCAAATTTGGGCAATTTCCGATAAGGTTGCATTCACCATGATGTTTGTATTATAAAAAGATAATGTGCATAAGTATATAATTTTATTTGTAAAATAATACTTTCCACAAGATAACCCAAAAAAACACCGAAAAAATAGCGATTTCCACACTTTCCACATCTTTTTTATGTGGATAACTATGTGGAAAACATATTTCAACAGTGGAAAATGTGGATAACTTGAAATGCGTTGATTCCATCGATGTTATTTATTTCTTAGAGTGTGAATAGTTAAAAACAATCGCGTCAATGCGTTATTTTCTTTGACTTTTTACGGATTAAGTGACTATAATTTTATGCGCGTATTTTTATACGGCTTGGAGGACTCGCTATGAAACGTACTTATCAACCTAGCAAAAGAAAACACCAAACAGTGCACGGCTTCCGTGCCCGTATGGCGACCAAAACCGGTCGAACCATTTTAAGCAAACGTCGTCAAGAAGGTCGTAAAAAGCTTTCGGCGTAACGCTGTGAATAAAGTCTATCGGCTAAAGAAAAACGAGGACTTTCAACACACAATTTCCGGTAAAAAACGTCTCGGAAATTCGAGCTTTACGATATACTTAACTCGAAACGAACTTGGTCATGTCCGTGTGGGCATCTCCACTAGCAAAAAACTCGGCATCGCCGTCGTTCGTAATCGCATTCGTCGCCAAGTTCGTTCTATGATTCAGCACCGACTGGTTGTCGATCAATCCCTTGATCTTGTCATTATCGTTAAAAATGATTATCTTACCCATTCTTTTCTCGATAACGAACAACAACTTCTCACACTGATTCGATCTTTAGGAGGATCGTTATTATCATGAAACTGAATAAACTACACAAGACCTTGATATTGGTGGGTGGACTTTTTGTCCTTTCCTCGTGTACGGCTAGCTTTTGTTCAGAGGTCGATTTAACCCGGATGATGTATGCGTATGATTCTGGTTTGTCCTATAACGCGACAAGCCAAGTGTACGAAACCAATCCAGGTCTTCAACAAATTCTCGATCAAGCGGCAGAGGATGGTATTGATACCCCTTCCGAAGCTTTCTGGTTAGCCTTGGATAATAAAGTCTTAACTGCGGCCCGTGCAGAAGCGATTAACAACGGAGAAGAAAGTCTGTCCGATGAAGAAGTTTTATTAAGTTATGGATATGTAAAATTCTTAGGACCTAATTCTGTCGTTTGGTCCAATTGGGATAAGTGGGTCGGAGAAATCAAAACCGATCTTCCTTTAGCAGAAACCCCCAACCGTGACTTCACAACCCTTTATAAATCAGAAGTTGATCGTGCCGTCGCTACGTACCGTAGCTGCATCACCACCACTTCGGGAAATTATGGTCCGGATGGTGAGTTTTTCTTTGAAGGAAAAACGTGGGCTGAAGCCTTTAACCGTGGCCTCATTGAAGGATTGTTTGTCTACCCCATTGCCTTCTTAATTGAAACCTTTAATAATGCTTTTGCGAGTCCGATTTCTGGACTAAGCCAAGTGCTTGCGATTTTATTGACAACCTTAATTGTACGTGGATTAATGATTGCCGCAACTTTCAAGTCCACCGTGGCGACGCAAAAAATGTCGTTACTTCAACCGGAAATCGCCAAGCTTCAAAATAAATATCCCAACTCCAACACCAATCAGTTTGAACGTCAACGTTTGGCGCAAGAACAGATGGCTTTGTATAAAAAACACGGGGTCAATCCGTTTAATCAAATCCTGGTCGCCTTTGTCCAATTCCCCGTCTTTATTGCCGTATGGGGTGCCATGACGGGATCAGCGGTGCTGGCAACTGGAAGTTTCCTCGGCTTGAACTTATCTTCCCCACTCGGTGGTGTGATTACGTCAAGTTGGTTTGAAGCGAAATGGTGGACTGCTATTGTTATTTTCTTACTCATGACAGCGGCCCAATTTGTAGCGATGAAATTACCGATGTGGCTCCAAAAGAAAGCACGCAAAGAAGTGGGATCTACGATGAAAAATAATGCCGCTTCTGCCTCGCAATCCCAAGCTAACACGATTAGCAACGTGATGTTTGTCATGATTATTGTGATGGGATTCTCATTACCGAGCGCGATGGGTGTGTATTGGTTTGTAGGGGCACTTATTTCCTTAGGACAAACATTATTAACACGAAAATTAATGGAGATTAAAAAATGAAAACATACACTGCTAAATCCCTCGAAGAAGCCTTAAAAGCGGCTGAAGCCGAACTCTTAACGCCTTATCAAGAACTTGCCTACAAAGTCGTCGAAGAAAAAGCAGGGTTGTTCTCTAAGAAGGTTGTCGTCGAAGTCTATGAACTTGCCGACGCAGTTGCCTTTGCCGAAAGCTATTTAGTCAAAACGATTTCTCAATTCGGGTTTGAAGTCAAAACCAAAGCGGAACTCAGAGGTGATATTATTCACATTACCTTAGACACCTCCCGTAATCCGATTTTAATTGGAAAAAACGGTAAAACCTTACAAGCACTCAATGAACTCACACGATTAGCGACTTCGAGCAAATTCCGTAAACGTTACCGCATTCTTTTAGACATTAACGAATACAAAGATGCAAAATATGAAAAAATTACCTCGATGGCGCGTCGTCTTGCCCGTGATGTGGCCAAAAACAAACAAGATATTACCCTTGATCCGATGCCTGCGGATGAACGTCGTGTGATTCACAATGCGTTATCGGGTATGCCGGGCATTAAAACAGAAAGTGTGGGCGAAGGACATCGCCGCGCGATCTGCATTCGCTACGTTGGTTAAAAAGAACCCAGCCCGATAAGGGCTGCTTTTATTGATGAACACACCGTTACAAGATAC
>JALRKT010000005.1:0-2393 GCA_023268805.1 Bacilli bacterium | reverse complement strand
CCGCCAATGAAAAGTGCGTTGGCGATTGTTCGTATGTCGGGGTCACAATCGTTTTCTATTTTGGGGAAAATCTTTTCAAAACCGATCACGTTGACCCAACCGCAAATGATTTTTACGGGATGGATTCATGACGGTGAAGAAAAAATGGATCAAGTCGTCGCCCTTGTCTATCAAAATCCAAATAGTTTTACGGGTGAAGATAGTGTTGAAATTATTACGCACGGATCACCGATCATTACGCAACAAGTCTTACAACTTTGTATTCGCCTTGGCGCTCGTATGGCGGAACGAGGGGAATTCTCTTCACGGGCCTACTTTCATCAAAAGATTGATCTCATTCAAGCCGAAGCGATCCATGATGTCATTGATGCGGTCACGCCCGAAGCCAAACGTCTTTCCCTTTTTGCGTTAGGGGGTCAATTAAGTCAACAACTCCAACCGATTAAAACCGCGATTGCAGAGCTCCTCGCCTTAATCGAAGTCAATATTGATTATCCTGAGTATGAAGATATTGAACAAGTTACCTTAACGAAGGTGATTGATACATGTCAAAACTTAACACAATCGATTCAATCTTTATTGGATTCCGGCGAAAAAAGTCGCCTCATCAAAGAGGGGATTAAAGTCGCTATTATGGGACGACCCAATGTGGGGAAATCCTCGTTACTAAACGCCCTTATTAATGATGAAAAAGCTATCGTGACTGAGATTGAAGGAACCACGCGGGATGTGGTAGAGGCCGAGTTTAATCTTGAAGGGGTTTACATGAAAGTATTGGATACGGCAGGCATCCGTTTAAGCGAGGATCGGGTGGAATCCATTGGGATCCAAAAATCTCTACAAACCATTCAACAAGCAGATATTATCCTTTACGTTTTTGATGCACAAAACCCCAAAGAAATTGATCCACTGCTTCTCAACCCCGTTTTACAAAACAAACCCATCATTCGTGTGTATAACAAAAAAGATTTAACCACAAAACAATACGACGATGGAGTCATGATTTCGGCAAAAACCAAAGATTTTGCACGCTTACTTTCTGCGATGAAACAACGATTGGGGATTGAACCGATTCATTATCAACAACCCAACCTAACCAACGCCCGTCAACTGGGTGATTTAGGTAAGGTCAAAGGGTACCTTGAACAAACATTAGCCGATGCGTATGCCCAACAAACCATGGACATTCTTTCTTCCTCTTTACAACTTGCGTATGAAGGGATGATTCAACTCTTAGGGCTTGAAGGAAAAGTAGATTTAAGTGAAGAAATCTTTTCACGATTTTGCGTGGGTAAATAACCAATGATTGATACGCATTGTCATCTCAACGCGGACGTCTTTGAGGGGCGAGTGGAATCCCTTCTCAAGGAATCGAAAGCATTAGGGGTCCGCCAATTTTTCGTGGTGGGTTGGAACCAAGCTTCTTCAGAAAAAGCGGTTGAACTTGCCAAGCGATTTCCCGAAATCAAAGCGATTGTTGGCCTTCATCCAGTAGACACAGAAACCAGCCAAGATCTTGCTTGGTTAACGCCCATGATTGAAAACAATCGTGAATCTATTATCGCTGTAGGAGAAATCGGCTTTGATTATTACTGGCATAAAGAAACCCATCAACACACCGTTCAAACCCATGTCTTTGACCAACAAATGACGATTGCGGAGCGATTTCAATTGCCTGTTGTGATTCACTGCCGTGATGCCTATGATGCGCTTTTAATGCATTTACAAAACAGGGGTGGAACGTATCGTGGAATTATGCACTGTTTTGGTGGTACACCCGAACAAGCCAAAGGATTTTTGGATCTCGGTTTTGATTTATCGTTTGGCGGCCCTATTACCTTCAAAAACGCGCATATAGCAAGAGATGTTCTTAAAAACACACCGTTGAATCGCTTGCATCTAGAAACCGATAGTCCCTATCTTGCGCCCCACCCGCATCGCGGACAAGAGAACACCCCTACATTCTTACCACTTGTCTTTGAAAAAGCGTGTGAAGTGTTAGAAATTTCCGCAAACCAACTTGAATTAATTCTCAAGAGTAATGTAGAGAATTTATTTCACGTGAAAACAAAATGAAAAAGAAAATATTGGGAGTGGTTGTCGTTGAAGGTACGATGGATATTGCGTTTTTATCAAACTTTTTAGAATCAGAATTTGTCAGTGTCAATGGTTCTGCGATTGACGAAAACGTCGTTCGTTACTTACAAAGTTTGGCCCCATCAACCCCTATCTATCTTCTTTTAGATCCAGATAGTCCAGGTGAAAAGATTCGTCATACCCTCCATCAACAATTAAATCACTACACCGATGTTTTTGTGCCAAAAGCGCAGGCTATCAAAGGGAAAAAAGTCGGCGTTGCTGAGTCTAATAAGCAAACTATTCTAGACGCGTTC
>JALRKT010000059.1 GCA_023268805.1 Bacilli bacterium | reverse complement strand
GAGTCTTCGATCGATGATGAAAGTGCGCCGAGTTCGATTAAAGCATCACTAATGATATGCGCATATTCTGCGCTTGCTCGGATTTTAAGATTAATCCAAGCGGCCATTTATTTTTTTTGTATGCCGAGTTTTTTTTCTAAATAATGGATGCTGACACCGCCATTGTTAAACGCAAGATCAGCCATGAGATCTAAGTGCAAAGGAATGTTTGTTTTAATACCTTCCACGACCATTTCTGACAAGGCCACACGCATTCTTGCGACGGCTTGATCGCGCGTATCACCATAAGTAATTAATTTACCAATCATCGAATCGTAATTGGAAGGCACGGTATAGCCTGCGTAAGTGTGTGTATCTACGCGAACACCAGGGCCTCCTGGCATGTGGAATGTAGTGACTTTGCCAGGTGAAGGAACAAAGTTATAAGGATCTTCAGCATTAATGCGACATTCAATCGCATGACCTTTAAATACAATATCTTTTTGTTTAAATGGTAATTTTTCACCTGCAGCAATTTTGATTTGCTGTTGAACAATATCAATACCGGTTATAAATTCAGTGACAGGGTGTTCAACTTGCAAACGCGTATTCATTTCAATGAAATAAAATTCATTATTTTCATATAAAAATTCAAATGTACCTGCACCGCGATAATTAATTGTGCGACATGCTTCGGCACACCGTTCACCAATTTTTTCACGAAGTTTTGCTAATAAACCAGGTGCTGGAGCTTCTTCAATAATTTTTTGATGGC
>JALRKT010000058.1 GCA_023268805.1 Bacilli bacterium | reverse complement strand
GTTTAAGAGCACCTTAGGAGGTGTGTTCTGTACAGGCCTCCAACCTTCCAAGATTTTGCTGTTGAACGCTCTCAGAAGTTCTTTTGCAGCCCTCTTCCTGTCAGCAACTCCATCTTGTAAATTCGGCTTAAGATCTATGCCAACAGCACTGCCATTGTAATACTTGTAACGTTTCCCATCCATCCGTACGTAGATGCAGAAGTACCCATTCTTGTACTGGGTAATACCAGATTTGAGCATAATCAGTCCATATTTCGGACCATAAAGAGCTAAACTGCTTCCTATCCATCTGATATTTAGAACCTTATAAGCAACCAAGCTTACACTGTTAATCAGAGGGTCGCTGGTTCAAGTCCAGCAGGAGGAGCAAGAAAGCCCGACGTGAAAACGCCGGGCTTTTTTTGTTTTCCCTTCTCTGAAGGATTGTCGTCCCCCATGTTGCTTGCGCCTCTTAAAGGCCTACATTCGTTAACGAAGCAAAGGGGAAGCCTGTTCTCCGAAGCTTTTCCTTCTTTACCGCTTGACACGGATGTGGACAGATCACCGCAACGCTTTGAGCCCAATACGAAACGACCACACCACATCCATGAAGCACCTCTTTACCTCCATTCTTGTCCTTAGCGCGCTCTCTAGTTGGGCCCAAACCTTGCCTTTCAACTTTGAATCTGCGACGGCGGGCATGGTTGGGTACGACAATGCCACCTTTACAATTGTCAGCAACCCCAATACCACAGGCAACTCCAGTGCACAGGTGGCAAAAATTGTCAAGGTAA
>JALRKT010000057.1 GCA_023268805.1 Bacilli bacterium | reverse complement strand
GAGGTCTGAGATAGTGGAGCGGTTGAGGCCAGTGAGCTCTGTCAGAGCAGAGCGAGGCATCTGACCGGTGCGGGAGAGCAGTGTGAGCACAGCAGAAAGATTGTGTCGACGAATGTCTTCACGGTTGCTGCCCTTGGTCGTCATCGCGTGACGAGCAGGGATGGGTGGGGTTGTGCTCACAGCTCTATTGTCTCTAATCAGTGGCAAAAAAGCTAAAGAAAAGATGGGTGACAATTGGCGTTCTTTGTTACAACAAACGATTTTCTTTTTGTTCTGCTACGCAACAAATAAAGAAACTTCCCTTATTTGTTATGAGTTCGTGACCAAAATGATTTGCTATTTATTTGTTGGCTACGGCAACATAAGAGTGTGGCTCACCGACGAGCCGCCCCCGGACTAGTCCGGGATCCTTTTTTATTTATGAAGGGGGAGAAATGAAGAAGTCTTCATTGATCTCAATTGCTGCACTTACCGCAGTAGCAGCACTTACCCTTTCAGGCTGTGCCAGCAACGGCACTCCTGGCAGCGACACCAACGCTGCAGGTAAGCGCGCATGTGTAATTCTTCCTGACACTGAGTCTTCACCTCGCTACGAGTCACAGGACCGCCCCGCACTTGAGGCAGCACTGACCGAAGCTGGTTTCGAAGCTGACATCCAGAACGCACAGGGTGACACCGCAAAGTACGCAACCATCGGTGACCAGATGCTCAGCAAGGGCTGTGGCGTTATGGGTCTCGACGACTACCAGGGCGCAGGCGTTCAGGTAGCTGAGAAGGCTGCTGCACAGGGTATTC
>JALRKT010000056.1 GCA_023268805.1 Bacilli bacterium | reverse complement strand
TGGGAGTCGATGAAAGAAGCAGATAAGATTAAAGCAGCTAACAAACTGTACAAGAATATTAGAACTCTGTTTAGATCTTACGCTTCCACAGGTGAGCTAACGTCTGTAAGAACAGGCATAGGTCAGGCTTATGTGTCAAGACTGCAGGGAACTACAATCGATCCTGAACAGTTGAGAGACATTGCTAAGTATCTTCGTAAGCAGGGGTCTACTGAGAGAGCTAATCTTTTAGAAACTCTTTCTACAAAGCTTAGCCGTGTTAAAGAACAGGCTGATGATGTTAAGCCAACAGACATTCTGAAGCTAACAGATAAGCTAGCAAAGGGAGGACTAGCAAGTAGAAGATAAAAGAAAAGCCAGCAACTAAGCTGGCTTCTTTTTTGGCCTACCCTGCTGGAATCGAACCAGCAACCTACAGCTTAGAAGGCTGTTGCTCTATCCGATTGAGCTAAGGGCAGAGAACTACATGAGTTAGTTTATCTAAAGGAACTTTGAAAAAGTGTTCCCCCTTATAGACATATTTGTTCCTACTTTCTTTGACATCAGAATCAAGAACATCTTCGCCTTTGCAGAAGAACAAAGCTGAGCCGTTGGCATTGATAGAAAAGAACCACGTATCCAGCTCATTGTTTTCCAACAGCTTTTTCTTTCTGTGTGGTACATTGAGATCTTCATACGGAAACTCCACTGTCTTCCAAGAGTTTCTAACCTCAACTTCAGCACAGGCAACAAGTCCTGCATCTGAATACAGAAGAAGATCAACCCCGTATTTATCAGGGTTGTCTTCAGCAATCATTCCC
>JALRKT010000055.1 GCA_023268805.1 Bacilli bacterium | reverse complement strand
AGACGATAGGGAGTGTCATAGGTTATGTTGGAAATTGGTATTCCCGGAACGGGAAGAAGCGCAAACGGCAGTTCAATCTGGAATCAGTTGAACTGCCGTTTGCGCTTCGGGACACACGAACCACCCTATTGAAGAATTCGCACACGACCAATTGACCATCCGATATGTAGTTTATCAGTCTACGTCTAGAGATGTAAATCAAACAGAGGATGAAGGGGGCCTTGCCTTCCGCCAAGGCGAAACAACCGTAAACAACAACGCCTAACGACAAAATTAACGAAGCCCTATAGCTTCCAACTTACCCACTGTTGAGGCTGATCTACAGGCGTTTTGGACGGAATTTGTGTGCTAGATTGTGTGCTAGAATTGAAAAAAGCACTTACATCTAGTGACGTAAGTGCTTGATTTTAAGAGCTCCTCCTGCTGGACTTGAACCAGCGACCCTCTGATTAACAGTCAGATTCATAGTTTTCAAAAAAATATAGTAAAGCTTTACTCTTTCTAAGTTATTGATTTCTACAACACCTACCGGCACTTCATGGAATCTCCCGGGATTCCAAAAGGGTGTTCGGAATTTACTGAACACTTATTGGGAAGGTAAAGGGCTAATTTGTTGGTGGATTTTGAAATACCTTAACGGATGACAATCCATAATTTACACGTACTATGACCAAATGGATGCGTGCATTTGCACTAGGTTTCTACATACTTGCTCCGATTATGAGCGGCCAGGACAGTCCACATATTGTTAATGGTCAAGCTCAGGTAGTATCGGGCTTTGCAAATCCGGATTCCTGGATTC
>JALRKT010000054.1:249-841 GCA_023268805.1 Bacilli bacterium | reverse complement strand
GAAAGGACATCAATAGAGACTCCGCTAGTAGTGGCGAGCGAACGCGGACCAGCCGAGCCATGAGAATGACCAGAACACTCTGGAAAGGGTGACCATAGTGGGTGACAGTCCCGTATGGGAAGTTTGATTGGACGTATTAAGTAGGGCGGGACACGTGAAATCCTGTCTGAAGATCGGAGGACCACCTCCGAAGGCTAAGTACTCCTTACTGACCGATAGCGAACCAGTACCGTGAGGGAAAGGTGAAAAGCACCCCGACGAGGGGAGTGAAACAGTACCTGAAACCGGACGCCTACAAGCAGTCGGAGCCGCCTTGAGCGGTGACGGCGTACCTTTTGTATAATGGGTCATCGACTTGGTCTTACGAGCAAGCTTAAGCCGATAGGTGTAGGCGCAGCGAAAGCGAGTCTTAATAGGGCGAATGAGTTCGTGGGATCAGACCCGAAACCGAGTGATCTAGCTATGACCAGGATGAAGGTAAGGTAACACTTACTGGAGGTCCGAACCGACACCCGTTGAAAAGGGTCCGGATGAGTTGTGGCTAGGGGTGAAAGGCTAATCAAACTCGGAGATAGCTGGTTCTCCGCGAAAT
>JALRKT010000054.1:0-239 GCA_023268805.1 Bacilli bacterium | reverse complement strand
ATCTATTTAGGTAGAGCGTCGACCGAATACCCTCGGGGGTAGAGCACTGGATGGGTAATGGGGTCCCACAGACTTACTGATCCTAACCAAACTCCGAATACCGAGGAGTACTAGTCGGCAGACACACGGCGGGTGCTAACGTCCGTCGTGAAGAGGGAAACAACCCTGACCTACAGCTAAGGCCCCTAATTCATGGCTAAGTGGGAAAGCAGGTGGGACGACCAAAACAACCAGGAGGT
>JALRKT010000053.1 GCA_023268805.1 Bacilli bacterium | reverse complement strand
CCGAGGCAGTATACTGGCTGCTTCGTTTGAAACGCGCCTCAGCAGCATTACGCGAGGCATCAATGAAACTGATGGAGCTGGACTCCATTGAAATCCCAAGCAAGCTAAATGAAAAATAGCACTATCACATCCGTCCAGGGCAATGGTACCTGGGAAGGCCCTCACGGCCTGCTCTACTCCTATGAGGTCAAGCTGGCCAATGGAGATCACATCCTGCTCAACGCCAAAAGCGCAAACGCTTTCAACATTGGCGATGATCTGAGCTACGAACTGACAGGAAAAACGGACCGCAATCAGACACCGTATGCGAAGAAAGTTAACCCCCAATTCCAACAGCGACCAGCTGGAGGATTTAATCCGCCTCTGCCAACGGGAGGTGATGATCGTCAGAAAAGCATTGAAATACAAATGTCTTTTAAGGCTGCCGTGGAGTACTGCATTGCAAAGGGCGAGAACATTGGAAATACAGTGGAGTATGCGAAATTTATCTACGACCAATTACAGGATGCCAAGCGCAGCTTTTAATGCGTACACGGATGTATTCCTGGAGCTTGAACGCTTGGAGGAAGAGCTTCGCGCAAAATATCGCATGAGCACAGCTGAGGAGAAAGACAAGCTGTGGCACCGTCATGAGGTGATCCTGTACATGAAGGCCTACATTACAAAGAGGCTGGATCCATGAATGTCAAGCAAAAAGGGAACCGCTTTGAGCAGCTTATTGCACGGCTGCTCAGGCCTCTCTTCCCCGATGTAGCCACAGCACGCGAGCGTGACCGATGGCTGGACTCTCAGGGAGTGGACCTAGTGAACACTTACCCCTTCCTGATCCAGGCTAAGCATG
>JALRKT010000052.1 GCA_023268805.1 Bacilli bacterium | reverse complement strand
TAGGAGCTGATTTATCTCTATTTAAATGCTTAAACTCTAAATAATCTATAATTTTACCAGCAACATCAATCCCACTAGCTCTTTCTATACCTTCTAAGCCTGGAGAGGAGTTTACTTCTAAAATTAAAGGGCCTCTTTGTGATTGAATTAGATCAACACCAGCTACAGATAAACCTAGAACTTTAGCAGCTTTAATTGCACTTTTTTCTTCATCTTCAGTAAGTTTGTATCCTTCAACACTTCCACCTAAATGGACATTTGATCTAAACTCTCCTGGTTTTGCTTTACGTTTCATAGAAGCTACAACTTTATCTCCAACTACAATAGCTCTAATGTCTTCTCCATTAGCCTCGCTGATAAACTCTTGAATTAAGATATTGGCATCTATTTTTTTCATTGTTTCGATAGCACTTACTGCTGCTTCCATTGTCTCAGTTAACACAACCCCTCTTCCTTGTGTACCTTCTAACAATTTAATTACGTATGGTGGTTTTCCTACAGTCAATAAGACAGACTCGATATCTCGAGACAAATGAACATAACCAGTTACGGGCATTTCGACACCACTATTACCTATTAATTGAAGAGCTCTAAGTTTATCTCTAGATCTACTTATTGAAGCAGAAGAGTTCGCAGATAAAGCACCCATAAGTTCAAATTGTCTGACTACAGAGGCACCATAAAATGTCCAAGTTGCTGCAATTCTAGGGATAACAACATCGTAGTTAATTTCTCGACCTTTAAAAAATACTCTTGGGTTTGCTTTTGCAATATTCATATAACATCTTAGGTAACTAACCACTTCTGTTTCATGCCCGCGATTTTTAGCAGACTCATACAATCTACTTGTTGAATAAAGAGAAATATCTTGTGATAAAATTCCAAGTCTCATTTATTACCAC
>JALRKT010000051.1 GCA_023268805.1 Bacilli bacterium | reverse complement strand
GTGTCTTGTGTTTTAGCGGTCGAGCGGACGGCGGACGCGAGTTCTGTCATGTTTTCTCCTGTCAACGAATGCTCAGATTGGGCCCCAATTTAGGCAAACTGTCAATATGACAAAGCCACCAAAAAGATGAAGGCCCATCAGGGTTTTTACTTAATTTTGATCCGATACTGCACGGGAAAGAGGCCCGATGTATTCTTGGGCAAGCAAAGGTTTTAAACCCACTTGTTGAAAGGTAGCCACTAAATCGTCATCGGATCGAATAAAATAGACGGGCTGATTGGGAGAAACATAACGTTCCTTAATGAGAAAGGGGAAGGCTAAGGGTTGGATCATCGTTTTAACATCACTCCATTGATGCATAATGGATTGATTCATCACATACGGTAAAACAATGGTTTGCGGATGACTAATACCTTCATTCCTTAACGTTAAGGAAAGTAAGGCGCGATCATTGGCAATATTAATCGCGGTTTCTTGGTTATAGACGTGAAGGTTATATCCTTTTTCTAATGCTTTCGCGAGTTGAAGGTCTTCGGCGAATAAATAGGCAAAGGAGAAAAAGCCGGGTGTAGTCGTTTCAAGTAAGCGAATCACTTGATCAAGTTGGACGGTGACGACTTTCATTTTGTAACGAGCAAAGGCATCAATCAGATGTTGAAGCCGCTTTTGTTCGTGGACGGTTTGAATCGTGTGATAAATGAGCAAGCCATTCATGGACCTTATTTTACTATAATTCCCCTCCAATGCGATAAAACCACAAAGAGTTTGTTATGATGGAAGTAATGAAACCGAAAGAACCGATTAAAATTGTCGTCACCGATATTGATGGAACGCTGTTTTCCCATCAAACCAAAGTCATGCCTGACTCCGCGGTCAATGCCGTCAAGGCACTTCAAGCCAAAGGCATAAAAGTGTTTTTAGCCTCATCCCGGAATCGTTATCTGATTACCAAATTAGGCATTCTTGATCTCATCAAACCCGATGGTCTCATCACGATGAATGGAGCCAATGCGATTATCAACGGTAAAATCATTCACCGTTATCCTTTACCGGAATCCGAAGTCGATGCCCTCATTAAATTCTCCAAACGTTTAAAATTTGGATTAACCTTAGTCGAAGAAAATGGTGGTCATATTAATTATGTCGATGAACGGGTGATTCAAGCTCATGAAAAATATGGAACGCGTTTTCCCCAACCTCGCACCTTCCCTGATCACTACGACCGAAAAATTTATCAAGCGATTGCCTTTTGTGATGAACTCGATGAAAGTTTATTTTTACCGCATCTTCAACTCTGTAAATCCGCCCGTTGGGATACGTATGCGGTCGATATTATGCCGCGCGACTCCGATAAGTCCAAAGGTATTCTCGCAGTCTTAGAACACTTCGGATGGAAACCTGAAAATGTCATGGCGATTGGGGATGCTCCCAATGACATGGAAATGCTTGAATTTGCAGGGGTTTCTATTGCCATGGGCAACGCGAAACAAGAAGTCAAAGACGTC
>JALRKT010000050.1 GCA_023268805.1 Bacilli bacterium | reverse complement strand
CCCCAAAACCCCAAAACCCCTTGTGATTTTTCTATATATACTTGTTAATTTTTATTTTGGTTAAAAGGATGAAAGTCTCTAAAAAATAAAGATCTAAGATAGTGACGTCCCCCACCTATCTTTTATAGCTTGTTTAGCTTGTTTGATCTTCACTTGGCAGTCTTGGAGACGAACTCAACTGATTTGCCAGATGACTCAGACTATAAATAAGCAAATAAAGACGGTTAAGAATGTGTTTTGGCGAGGAGACTTTGCTTCTGCGCTGTTGAGAAGTTGTTGAGAAAGATACGAAGTTGAATTAGATTATACCAAGTAATTACCCACTTCTGGAGCATGGCAGCAATGTCAAGGCCATCGGCACCCTCGACGAGCACCTTCTGTGCGGCCACATCGCACTCAACCTTGGTGATCTGGTCACTCTTTTGGAGGATGCGGGTGACAGCACCGGAGCATCCCTCGCAAGTCATGCCAACCTTGAGCTCATAAACGAACTGAGAAGAAGCAGCGTCCACCATTCTGTCTTGTATTTGTTTTTTGTTTAATTATTAAATTATTTGTTAATGTTTTAAATAGTGTGATTAAATCTAATTATACTATCTGCTGATTAAAACAGGGAATAGCTGCCTTTTATATTAAAACAATGAACACATTCTGCTGTTTAATCAGAACCTTGAGTCGAATTTGGGCCTGGGCTATGCGTCGAAAGTGTCGTTGAATATAAGTTCTCTCTCCTTGAGCTTCTTCATGTTAATGTATTCTTGGAATTCAAGCTGGACTTTGAGCAAGTCTTCTCCCTTGTAGGTCTTTTCGTGCACATCTTCTGGCTTGGTGTCGTAGATGCCTGTCTCTCTGGTCTTTGTTCTGTTGTCGTAGGTCATCTCAGAGCGGTCTGGCTTTGGAATAATTCCTCCAGATTTCTTAGAAACTCTAACTTTAGTGCCATCCTCAAGGTAGCCAGTCTTGGTTCTGCAAGGCTCGTTGAGGTTAGGGTCAATCAGCGACACATTAGAGACATGAATGGGGTACTCCTTCTGAATCGTCTTCTTTCTCCTCTGCATCTCTTCATCATCGACAACTTTGTACTTCATGTTGACACCCTGGACAACTACTTGATTCTTCTTGCGGATGACTCTCAACACTTTGCCTTGACTCTTCTTGTAGCGACCGTATGTCACTTCAACCTGTTAGAAACAATCAAATCAAAACATCGTTTGGTTAGAGATAAGTTTTGAACACTACTTGTTCTTCTAGGAATGTTTCTTACAAAGTCTCCTCTGACAATAGTCCAGTTGCTAAGTGGCTTCTGAGGTGGTCTGTATCCAAACGAGCGGATTGACATCTGTAAAAGACTGTTCGAGCAGCGGGAAGACGACAGCATGTTCGCTGTTGACGCCATTTAAGTGAAGTGTTTTGAGAGCATTTTGTTTTTATGTGAGTATGTATACAATATATTATTATTATAATGTTTATTATAAATGAATGTTTGGTTTAAATTAATTTATTATAATCACCTTGTCTTTTGTCTTTGCTCTGCCA
>JALRKT010000004.1 GCA_023268805.1 Bacilli bacterium | reverse complement strand
CATTGCTCTGATCGCGTTCATTGCACTGATGATTTGGTTGTTACCTAAATCTGGCGTGGCATTAAAGCAATCGCACGCAAAATCGCCAGCTGGTTCGGTCGAAAAGAACCCACAACATCATCCCATGTTTGCGGAATCTCATTCATCCCGATGGACGCTAAAATATCACGGCGATAAAAAGTAACCCAGAAATTTTGCGTACCCGGAAGACCAAAGACCCCCTCTTCAAAAATATAAGGAATCATCGCCCCTTTGGAGAAGTGGGAGACGGTTTCTTCATACCCCGAAAATTGACGTAAGTCTAAGGCGGCATCTCGTGCAGCAAAATCATAGGGAATCCAATGGTTCACGCCGATGGCGACATCCGGGGATTGCCCAGAAATATTGGAGAGAATTAGTTTATTTTCATCCGGCATTTGCGATAAGGTCACGCGACGCGTTCCTGGGTAGGATTGATCGATCATCGCTTGCATGATTTCAATATATTGACGCGGATGATTCACCCAAACATTTAAGTCTTCTTCATTCATATCGGTGGCAGAATACGGATTATTAATAAACGAAAGAATGAGACGCGCAGAACCTTCATAGGCAGAACGCAAGAAATTAGCCGTCGGTCTTGGTAAGGACACATTGCCGTGCACCATTGTTCGTTCAATTTCTAAGGAGGAACGGAAAAATTCTTGGAGCATGACCCCAAGCATTTGGTTGACGCTTGAATCGCCATCAGAAAATTGCACCATGCGGCTCGGTAAGCGATTAATTTGGCTCGCAATCGAACGTAATCGGGCAATACTGACGATTAAATTAGCAAGTTGGGAAGGCCGGGTATTAATGGATAATGGCAAAAGTGCATCATACATCGCTTGGAGTTGATCCGCCCATAATTCAATATCGGTTTTGGCATTGGGGAAATACGTTTCAATATCCCAGTCACGGTAAAGATCGTTACTGCCTGCGGTATAACGTTTAATCGATAAGGAAAGCGATTGGATTTGCGCCATTACATATTGAATGGTTTCAATCGCACGACGATACGGATAGTTCACCGCTTCTAAAGTAATCGTGTTAATTCCTTCTTCCAAATAAAATTGATAGGCATTCCCTTGTTCGTTTTTTAGGGTTCGATTTTTAAATTGCATCGTAAAGGGGAAAGGAAAAGCTTCCATCGTATCAAAAGGAACTTCGCCATTAACGAAGATGCGGCGATGGGCCATCATATCATTCAATAAGTATTGGCGATAACGGAATGATAAATGATAAAAACCCGCGGTTTCTACATCAATTTCGTACGTAATCGCTTGGCCACCTTTTTCCCAGGAATCCCCAAAAATGGTATTCAAACGTAAAAATTGGGTGTCATAAGCAAGGGTCGAGGCATCTTGTTCGGTTCGTAAGCGAATGGAAGAATCCGAACGCGTCACCATGCTACGGGCGGAAATAAGGGATAACGTGTCAATCACCTCACCTTGAGGTTGACGTTCTAAATACCGTTCATACGTCGGAAGTTTGGGCTGTTTAATCGCATGAATGGCACCGATGAGGAAGGGGGCATTCACAAATTCAAAGGTTACTTCATCTCCCGCTTCAAGGAAAAAGGCAAAGGCCCCTGCATGCAAGGCACGCGGATCTTTGAGTTCCACATTCGCCCATTGTTTGACTTTTTGTGAATTGGGTTGAAGCTCATTTTCATACCGGTCGAGCGCGAAGGTATCACTGACAAAGGCCCATGAAGAAGGTAATACCATCGCTTGCGCTTCATAAAATTGGAGTTCTCCATTGATACGAACACTGACTTTGGTGTCTTCAACGCCGTCATCAAGAAGGTAATAATCAACGGTAAAGTAATTAAGCGTCGCAAAATTAAAATCAAAGGTGAAGGATAAGGATGACGTGGCGTCAACAGTAAATACAGGCGTCGTTATGCCTGAGAAAGCTTCATAGTCCGCCACCATCGCTTCTTCTTCTGCGCCATCAGGTATGAACTCGGTGCCTTCAAGATCATCGCCTGCAAACGTCTTTTCATAATCGGATTGAGGGTAATTTTGTTCTTGATACACACGTGCTTTCGCCGTGTACGTCGGAATGCCATACACATCATTGAGAGAAGGATAATCGAGGTCATTCATCGCAGCAATCGAAGGATAGTATTGGTTAAGCGCTGTCGTCCCGGAACTGACCATAAAGACTAAAATAACCGCGCTTAAAATAAACACCATGAGGAGAATGGTTTTTTGTTGTCTATTTTGGAAAAGTGAGGTTAATTTATGCTTCATTTTATGGTGGTAAAACCTAGGGGATAATCTCCCCTAGGTTCATTGTAACAAAGGAAATAGTTAACTTCCTAGTGTCGTTAATTGTTGACTGACAAGCGAATTGATTTGTGCTTGCCATTGCGCGGCATACGTTGGAACAGCAGTTGACCCTGCGGTCACTAAACTATCCCAATTATACGCGTTTTCTGGATCATAGACCCAGGCCCAGAAATCTTTGTAACCGGGTAACCATTTATCAAGGTCAGGTTTTGATTTTTCGATATTATCGAAAATATAATCGATGCCTTCAATGCCATCGACAAGGCCACGAACACGGTCCCAAACCCCATCATACGCCGCGACCGGGAAACGGTCGAGGAAGTTCGGTGTGACGCCTTCATTAAGCGCGTCATCAAAATCCTCTTCGAGTAAATCTAAGCGTGCATTCCAACCGTCGCGACCAAACGTCATCCATTTCGCGAGCAAATACGCTTCTTCAGGATGCGCGGTTTGTGATGAGATGGCTTGGAAGTCTAAGATTGTGGGCGGGAAGAAACCCGCATCCCCTTGGGGATAAGGCCAGAATCCGAGTTCAAAGTCACGATTATCCATCGCATCTTTAATGACCCAGAATTGCCACGAACCTTCAATGTCCATTGCGGCGTAACCGGTTTGGATCATGTAAGTACGTAATTCATCATTTTCTTCGGCGTTCAAATCTTCTTCGGTGAAGCGTGTTGTGGTTCCATCGGTTAATTGATGAAGATCCACTTTAGCTTCCATCGCATCGACCCAGGCGGAAGAGGTGTAGTTAAATTGCGTACCATCCCACGTATCATACTGCGTTGACGCATTGCTCATGGTGGGCCAAACTTGTTGGAAGTCTGGGGTTCCATACCATGTATCCATACCGACAACGAGGTTTTCGGTATTGATAAGATCAAAGTTTTTAATATCTTTAGCGATATTCACGAATTCTTCAAACGTCCAATCTTTGACAGGATACCCGTCATTATCAATACGATATTTCCCTTCAATCGTGCTTAAATTGGCACGTTCAAAGATGTTGAGGTTGATTAAAATTCCTTTTAAAAATTGGAAACTTGGCACCGCATAACGTTTGCCATTATAGACACCCGCAAGTGCGATGTTTTCGTAGACGAGTTCTGCATCCGGATCTTCATCCCAGTATTCCGCAACATCTAACGTTAAGCCCGCGTTAATAACGGTCGGCACGTTGTCAGTCGCAAAGACATCGGGTAAAAGACCCGCTTGCGCTGCTGTAATCAGGTTTCCGGTAAATTCAGCACCACTTCCGGTAATATCTTGGCGTAATTCCACCGTGATATGCGGATAACGTGCTTCAAACGCATCAATCATGCGTTGATTGAATTCTTGGTTACCCCAGTCGGCATACGATAACGTCACAGGACGAAGCGTTTGGCTGGTCGTTTGCGACGTCGTTGAATTCGTAGTACTCGAAGCCACCCCGCTGGAAGCGGTGGAAGTACCACCGCATCCGACGAGGATGAATCCTGTTACTAACGAGAATTTGAGTAAGGTCTTATTCATCGATTCCTTACCTCCTTACGCGTTAAAGTTGCGATATAAAAGGACTTCAGAGAGGAGGAATTCTCCAGCTAAGGAGATTTTATCGCCGCCTATTGTCCCGAAGTCAAGCTCCATTTTCACATTCGTAATGGGTTGTTCCACAACGATGGTTGCCGTGAAGGTATAAGCGACATCTTCGGTGACACCAAAGTCGGTAAAGCCACCTTCAAGAATGGACGCATAACCCGCATCGGGGAGAACAATGTTGAAACGTAAGTCACGGGTCACAGAGCTTGTCACCACGAACTTAAGTTGATACGTACCAACACCCAAGTTTGGAAGAATGTAGTAGTAATGTGGTTCATAAGCTTGACTACCTAAACTGTTGACAGTGATTAAAGCGCCTTCCGCCGTTTGCTTCATGGAAGCATCACCAAAGACAGTGTGGCCTCCTAAGACCGTTTCCATATCGCCGTTATAAAGGGTAGGAACAGCAACGTCACCTTCTTTAAGCGACACATTGTCTAAGTAAACGGTGATCGGATTGGCACCTAAGGTTAATCCATTACCAAATTCAAACGCTAGTTTTTCTGTGTCATTAATGGCTGCACCAACTGTAGTTACGGTTTTGGTGAACGTTTGTTTTTCCGTGGATAATACAGACGCAGGCGATTGAACGTGGTTCGTCCAAATACCTTGACCAAAGATGTTCGGTGTTAACGTCACTTCTTCTGTCGCATACGCATCAAAGGTTAACGTATAGGTTTTTTCTGGATCGATATCTAAGAAGGCAGAGGTTCCCGGAAGACCGGCTAACGATTCCGCGTCTTGGACGATTTGAAGATGCCATGATTCATACGCATTTTCAGCGGTGACGGTCATCGCGAATTCACCTTCGACCACACCTGCTTCAAACGCAGTACCTTCCCATGTATTGGCAAAACCTCTCCAACCCGAAAGGTCAAATTGGTTATTGGCAATAAGGGCATCGGCTTCTAAGCGTTGTAAACGAACTTCTTCTAAAACAAGGGTTCCATTCGCGAAACCTTCTTGGGTACCAAGTTCTAACACCACTTTGACATCCGCTGTGGCTTTGGTCACCGTGAAGACAAATTCTTGGGTGGAGGAGGTCGTACCAATGTCTAATCCGTTTTGGCGACCATATTCGTTCCATGGATCACCATAACCGATACCAACACTGATTTTACGGGCAACCGTTGCACTCGCAGTAATCGAGAAGCGATAGGTTGTTCCTTCGGTGAGTTCAACACCGTCTTGAAAGAATTGAATCGCCCAAACAGCGTCACCACCACCTGTAATATCTAAACTATAGGTTCCAGCAGCCACATCTTGACTACGATTCACCACAGGTGGGGTTCCCCAGTCTTGTTGCCAGTAAGCCCATTCTGCACCAATTTCTGTACCAAAACTTCCATTGGTTAAAAGATTTTCATCTTTAAAAACTAAATCAACGACATTGACTTCAGTGGACGCGGTGGCTTCATTGCCAGCAGCATCTTCAACCGAATAGTTCACGGTGAAGGTGGCAGCAGCGGATGTATCCACACTTTGAACCACTTGGTCATTGGCATCTAAAATTTCCACAATGATATCGGCAGTGACATCCCCATCAACCACGTCAAGGGCGGTGACACCGGCACGTGGATCATACGTTGCACCCACTAAGAGGTTTACGGATTCTTGAACACCAAAGAACGCCGGTGCGGTGGTGTCAGGATCCACAGTCGATTCGGTAATACTCATGTTGTCAAAGTACAACGTCGCATTCACGGATTGATTATTCACACGACCTAAACCAAATAAGATCCCACCACGTGGGTTGTCTTGGGTCATGGTGAATTTGTACGAGTAGCGTGCCATGGTGGTGCCAATCGTACGATAAATGATGTTTTCCGCAGGCGGTAAGAAATCGGTAAACCAAGGAGCAGAGGATAATAATTCCCCAACTTGAAGGGCGATTTCTTTTTGTACCGTCGAACGGGCATCAAAGGATACTTCATACGTTTTACCTTGTTCAAACGGAATATTCATTTGACCAAAGCGTGGCGTGAAGAAGTTAAATCCTGCTGTGACTTCGGCTTTAAATTCACCGTTTTCGGTGGAAAGCGTCATCGCAGCACCATCCGCGATATAAACCACGGAAGGATCATCCCAACCCGCTGTTCCTAAGGAAAAGTCGGGGTTGATTAACATCCCTGTCGCTTCCGGTTGATTGACAGTAATGTTACGGAATTTGGAGGCGCTCACGTCGCCAACCGTTACTAAGTAACGAACAACGTGGACACCCGTATCGGTGGTGTCTAAGTCACCGGTGGTCGCGTTTACTGCGCTTGAGATCGAGGAAAGTGTTAATTCATCAGAATAATCAACACCGTCGTTCCCAATCGCGGTTACACCTGTAAACAGGTTAAAGTCTACGTCAAATTCGAGTTCGATATCATCAGCCCCGCTGATGGTAATCGACGTTAAGGCGGTTACTGAAGAGGTGACTTCTGAACTCGGAACTGTCGATGAGGCTGGGGTCGAGCTCGCCACTTGCGAGGACGATGTGCCGCCACACGCAGCAAGGATGAGTGCGAAGGTTCCTAAGGGTAACCAAGTCGTCATTTTTTTCATCATTTTTCTCCTTTCATGATGAGTCGTCAGTGAACAATTTCGAAAGCGAGGTGTGTTAACCGGGTTCACGACCTCCTTTCAAGAAAACATCGATATGTTGATAACGTAAGTCACGGATCGCTTCCGCGTACTTACCTTTTATCACCGAACCAGGGAGTCGAATGGCGTCATGCGCATTTTTTAACGCATACGCTTCGACGACGACTGATGAATCATATGTTGGCAGTTTGCCTTCATAATGAATGGTTAATGTGATTTCACCAAACAAGGTGGTTTTCACCATTCCGTTTTTAAAATAATGAGCCGGTAAATGTGGTTGAATGGAAAATTGTATTTCGCCCTCGTTCATCGAAAACAGCGTCGGACCCATAAACATGAGTTTCCACAAAGAAATCACTTCGGCGGTTGAACCGGATAAGCGGGCAAAGAACCCTTGACCATGTTTGGTCGCATCCGGGTTATTCGAGGTGGCAATAAAGGAAGAGTTTTCTAACGGAGAGCGACCATAGACCGAAGGATCCATAAAGCAGGTCATACCGGTGGCAATGTCACGATAATATTCTTCATAAAGTCCGGCTTTAAAAAGACCAAGGAAAAATTTATAACTCATATGAAGGAAATCGGATTCTCGTTCAAGCCAACCCGGGGTAAAGGCACGAATACGTCCAAGTTCCATTGACATTGCGTCCAAGGATTCACTGGTTTTATAGAGTTTTAAAGGGGTATCAAAAATTTCGGATTGACGAATGGCCTCCACAAGCGCCTTGCCTTTCGTAATTTTAGGTTGAATTGATGATAAATAACGGGTCGGTCCTTCAAGGAAATGAGGTAACGGATGACGTTTAAAAGCGGTGACCTTCACGGTGGGTTGACCATGATCGACCGCAATATTTAAAGGTTCATACCGAACTGCCTCATACATAAAGTACGTCGGAATAATCGCTTCGGATTGTTCTAATCGTGTGACGGCATCGCTTAAGAATTGATGCATATGCTTGAGAAGCTTTTGAATACGTTCACCATCCACTGCGGTCGATGTCACCGGTTGACGTAAAGCATCGCGGTACGTTTCTAATGCGGTCATGCGTGTATTCCACGCTTCCATCCCTTGCACGGATTTCAAGGATAATAACGTATCCATTAACGGTACGAGGGGCGTTAACACATCCAAAGCGTCCGTGACAGGAATTGTCGTTAAAAAGGCTACCAGTTTAGCCAGTTCAAACAGTTCACTCACGCCCGAACCAAATAATCCAGGCAACCCATTCATCGCATCATTCCAGCCAGGTCGTTCCCCTTCATACATGAGCCCCATGGCGTCCGGATCAAGGTGTGCAAATTTATTGATAGACAATGTGAGTAATTTGGTAAAAAGGGTATGTTCAACAACGCGACCTTCGGCATCGTTTAACCAGCCACGTACGGGGGCGTGATGGTCATGATGAGCGGCGTAATATTGACGAACTTTTCCGTTTTTTAAGACGTATTTTTCCGAACGTGGACGAACACGAGCCGGGGAGACAAAGTACGGATAAATCGCGTGAAACATTAATGTATTTAAACGATCCGGATAAACATCTAAATACGCAGCAATTAAATCATGATGATAGGTAAAGTGATCTTCCCAATAACCTTCACCATAGGTCGCTTTAAATTCATACGTGGAATGTTTTAAAACCTTTGTAACAGTTTGAATGGGATCATCGCCCAAGCGCGCCGCTAAAGTCGCGACTTCACCGGGTGAAAAAGACTCTTTGAGTAAGGTGTGGTATCCTTTGGCAAACGCGTTAAGATCACCTTCAAACGAGAATACGAGCCCTTCAATACTTAAGGGATTATAGCCATCCGCTTGAATAAAGGATCCAAATTGACGAATGGAAAAGTCATCCATTTTGGGTTGAATGTAAATGTCATTACGACGATTTTGTAAAACATCACGGAAGGCGCCATTCCCTTGTGAGAAATACGCTGGTTCAAGTGAAAAGAAGTTATAGTCACGTTCTAAGTCACCGTGTTTACGAGAGTATACGTGGTAAGCAATAGGACCTTTTTTGGTTTCAAACATCATCGGGAATCCACCACGAAGGACGTTATCTAAAAAACATTGTTCCACATACGCATCAAACATTTCTTCCGATGTTTCGGTATGCACATGGCCAACCAAATCACGAATTAACGTTTGATTTTCTTGAAGCTTACGGTCTAAATACGCGACATTTACCTTTTGACGGAACGTTTCAATCATGGCTTTATCTTTGCCATAACCAAAGACACCATAGAATGCAGCACTTTCATTGAGTTCAAAGTGTGAAAGCACAAATGCACACGGCACTTGATTGACCGCGGCTTGGGTTTGTTTGACTAAATCATTAAAGGAATGTTCCAGAAAACGGTAAGGGGTTTGGAACGAAGTGTCTCGTGCATAAATCAATTTATAGTCATACACATAATGCGAGGTCGGTAATCCTTCATAAAAGTAAAAATTACCATCTTGAACATCGCTGACTTCACTGGAGTCGGCGGTGGAAGCCCGTAACTTTAAGAAAATACCGTGATCAAACGTATCGACTTGCATCCAGGATTGCAGTAAATTACTGACCGCTTTGTAACCGCCATGATCAATACCAGAAGGTAACATTTGATTTAACCCATCAAGGATTTCAATGTTTTTCTTTTTCCCGTCAAGGTTAACGAAGGAAACTTTTCGAATTAACGCAGAAACGCTTGCTTGAGGTAACGTAAAATACGTGATTTTGACTCGCAATCCTAAGTGGGGAATGTCTTCCGTTAATGCAAGTTGATGCGCTTCAACATCCATGGTTTGCAAGGATTGGTTTTTTTCTTGAAAACATTCATAAAAAACCCCGTCGACTTTGATGAAGGTTCGAAAGCCATTGACTGCCACATACGCATATGCTTGGTTAGCAGGATAAAATTCCATGATCGCCCCATTTTTATCACGCACCCCAAATGAGGCAATCGCTTGGCCACGATTGACATAAAATGACCACATAGGGATACCCAATGTACCGCTAATGCCAGGTAAAAAACCGGCAAAGGTTTTTTGTTTTTGATAATGTTCTAACGTGTATTTTTTCATAAAAGTGATTCCAAAATACCGATTTAGGAAATCGGTTTCTTATATCATAATCTAGTTTGTAATCGCTTACAATATTTTCATAACAAAAAATTGTAAAAATGTTTTTAAAGCAAAATAAATTGTGAATTCGGCACGAATTTGATAGAGTTATGTATGGTTTGGGGCTGTAGCTCATTTGGTAGAGCGCATCGTTCGCAACGATGAGGTAGCGAGTTCGATCCTCGTCAGCTCCACCAAGCTAGAAAAAAAACTTCCCGCGAGGGAAGTTTTCTTTTGTTTTATGAGGTTGATTTGTTTAGAAAGAGAAGCGCGTAAAGGTAATCGTCGCCCCTTCACTCGTGATGTTATCCACACGGATTTCAAAACCAATTTCTGAACCATCATTAAATTGTCCAAAGATGGGGAAACTCGAAAAATGTTTGAGCGGTGTGAATGTATCCCCTTCAACGAATAAGGTGTCATTACTTGCATCAAAACCGTCGCGGAACGTGTTGATTCCATTGGATTCTAACAAGTGAAGCAATTTCATGTATTGAGCCTCGGGGGTTCCACGGGTTCCGTTTAAGCGGTGACGGCTCGGAGAGTTGGAGTTCGTAATCATGTAATATTCATACGTTGCCCCGGCTTCGATATCTTCGGATTCGACGCGAATCACTTCATCCGAGAATCCCACAAAATTACTTGTTTCGGAATTGTAAGCCCCAATACGAGAATCGACGTGATAAATCTTCAATCCAGGAATAGTAAAGCCTTGTAATCCATTACCCGGATACGGTGTTAAGGAATGTTTTTCATTCAATCCGGTTGGTGTATAGAATTCAATAATTAAGTATTCATCATACGGCGAACCATTAAAGCCATTATTAATAATGATGGCATCACCACTGGATTCAAAAGGTTGAATTGTTAAGGTTGTTTCTTGCTTGGTGTTATCAATGACGTATGGTTCAATCCATTCAAGTAAGAATTTAGAATAAGCGTTATGATCAAGGACGTTATTGTCCATCATATCCAAGGCGCCAGCCGCACCCCAATCCCCATTGAGTCCGTCGTAGGTGTAGTAGTCTTGTAATCCTAAAATGTGACCCATTTCGTGGATAAACGTATGGGGATCTACGGTTCCCGTGCCATACCCTTCATACATAAAGTCATGACTTGCAAAGAAGAAGGTGAAAGGAATCGGATAATCCGCATCATTTTCACTTTCAAAATCAAGCATATTATAGTTCCAGTAGCAATAGGCCCAGAACGTATCTTCGACATCATCCGGATAATTGCCATTTGGATAGGACGGCGCGTTATAAATCATGATAAGCGCATCAATCCAACCATCATCGTTTTGATCAAATTCTTCAATGGGTAACGGGAAATCAACTTGATTGACTTCGCGTTGTGCACGATACCAAGCGGTAATGTCTTCGGTCAATCCCCAGGTAGGATTGTAGTAAGATTGAATCCCTGGATCAATGGTAGGACGAACTTCACGGGCCCATTCCACCGCCGTTTTACCGACTTGGAATTCGGGAGTAACGACCCCACCAATATTGAGTCGGCCATAACTTGACTTTTCATAATAGGAGGCAACCGATTCATATTCCATCTCTTCCGATTCACCAAAGAAACTTTGCTCTAACTTATCACGGCGGGCATCACAAATGTCTTGTGCACCACAATTAAAGTCGAGGAAGTTCACAGGAACAATAAGAAGGTTGACATTCCCCACATGAGGCATCGCACCACCATCGAGGGCAGAACCGGTCATCCACTTAAAATCATCCCGGGTAATCGTGGGAGATTCTAATTTATAAAAACCGTCACCTGTATCTGGAAGTTGTTCACCACCACCCGTACTAATCGCGTCCGGGAATTCAAACGAAGAGGATATGGTTAACACGATGGATTTAATCATGAGGGTGTAAAGCCCATTTTTGAAACGGAAATGGTTGACATTTAACCCAGAAAAATCATACTCATACACTAACGCTGCTGTTTGGGTATAAGGGACTTTGAATTCATCGAGTTCAGGTCCGACAATATCGGTGGCCGCAAACATTTCAAAATTCTTTTGCGTTTTATTCTTTGCCAAGGTTACCGTAATCTTTTCAATGTTGTCGATGGCGTCGACGTTATACATATAAAAGGATGCTGAGTTACCATTGATGGCATCGGTAATCTGACCATCGGGTTCATCACTGGCTCCGAAATAACGGAACTGTAAATTGTTAAAAAACGCCCGCGTTGGAACGTACGGATCATACGTTAATAACGGCCATGTTTCTCGCGAAATTTCTAGGGTTTTTTCTACTGGATCTTCCGAAGAAACTTCCGAAGACGTTTCGGAAGGTGATTCCGAAGAAAGTAATCCGCTACTGGATGTGGCAGTTGTACAGGCTGTGAGAACACCCACGCCTAGTAAGGTTAAAAAGAGATTGGTTTTATTCATAGAACCCTCCGCTAAATTTTGACTAATTTTACACCATCTAGAATGATTTTAAAACCATAAAGATTATTTTTTTATATGATAGTACTATTAGGAAAATACATATGCCCCAACTTCCCTTACATGAAACCCTTCTCCGTCATGGCGCCAAAATGGTCTATTATGGCGGTTTTACCGTCCCACAAGATTTTGTAGGTCTTGTCAAAGAACATCAAGCCGTACGACTAACATCCGGTTTATTTGATGTCTCCCACATGGGTCGTGTATTAATTACAGGAAAGGATTCAATCCCCTTTGTTGAATCCCTGATCACCAATCGCCTCCCTGAACCTGAAACTCACAAAGCCGTTTATGGACTTTTGTTGAATCAGGAAGGTTACCCTATCGATGATCTCATCGCCTATCCGTTTTCAAAACAAAAAATTCTTATCGTGATTAATGCGATTAACGCCGTCATTGATTTAGAGTGGCTGCGATCTCATCAACAAAAACATCAGTATGATGTTCATCTTGAGGTCGTGACGTTATCCATGTGCCAACTCGCCCTTCAAGGACCACTGGCGGAAAAAGCCTTACAAGCCGTCATTACCAAAAAAGTGGAATTATCTCAACTTAAATTTATGACCTACATTGAAACCAAACATCAAGGCCATTGGCTCATGATTTCCCGTTCAGGTTATACCGGAAGTGATGGCTTTGAAATTTATGCGGACGTAGAAACGACCACCCTATTATGGGAGGCTTTGTTAAAACGAGATGATGTCACCCCCTGTGGATTGGGCGCGCGTGACACCTTACGTTTCGAAGCGGCACTCCCTCTTTATTCCCATGAAATCTCACCAGAAATTCATCCGCTAGAAGCAGGATTATCCTTCGCACTCAAATGGGATAAAGAATTTGTCGGTAAAGAGGCACTTCTCGCCATCAAAGACGTCCCGTTAAAACGAAAACTTGTCGGTCTTGAACTCCGCGATCGGGGTGTCATCCGGGCAGAATATCCTGTTCTAATGGGGGATCAAAAGATCGGCCATGTCACAACAGGATATTTACTTCCTGGCCGTGACAAAGGGTTAGCCATGGCGCTTTTAGATGCCCCGTATTATGAACTCGGTCAAGAAGTCACCGTCATGATGAGAACGACCCCCTTACGCGCCGTCGTTCGTGATATGATATTTATGCAAAAGCAGTATAAACGCTAAGGAGATTACCCATGTCAGAAAAACGTTATTCCCCCTCCCACGAATGGGTGGTCATCCACGATGATATTGCCACCATTGGCATTACCGATTTCGCGCAAGCAAGTTTAGGTACCATCGTGTTTGTCGATTTACCGAATCCCGGTAAAGCCTTCAAAGAAAATGATATTTTTGGCGTTGTTGAATCCGTGAAATCCGCGTCTGATCTCTATCTTCCTATGTCAGGAGAAGTCTTAGAAATCAACGAAGCAGTCGCCACAAATCCCGAACTTATTAATGACAATGCTGAAGAAAATTGGATGATTAAATTAAAGGTCACAAATCCAAGTGAATTTGCTAAACTATTGAGCAAGGAAGACTATGACGCCTTAGCGAAATAGTCGTTGAAGTGTATGTTCAAATACTTGCCGCTGACCGATACCAATCGTAAAGACATGTTAAAAGTCATCAACGTCCCAGATGTTGATGACTTATTAATTGATATCCCCTCTTCGTTACGGTTGAAAAAACCGTATGCCATTTTGCCACGCTTATCCGAACACCAATTACGCAAACACCTCAAGGCAAATCAAGGCACCGTATTAGAATCTTACCGCGGCTTTGGCGCTTATGAACATGAACGTCCTGCTATCGTCGACACGTTGAGTTCGCGTCAAGAATTTTTAACGTCCTACACACCCTATCAACCCGAAGTGGCGCAAGGGACCTTGCAATATATTTTCGAATGGCAATCGATGATCACTGAACTCACGGGCATGGAAGTTTCGAATGCCTCGGTTTATGATGGACCCACCGCGCTTGCTGAAGCGATGATGATGGCCGTTAATATTGCCACACACCGTCGATTAATTGTTGCCTCCCCCTTACTTCCACATGTGGAAAAAGTCATCCAAACGTATGCACATTATCGAAATATAATCTTGGATGTCTTACCTTCCAAAGCCGGACTCATTGATATAAACGCGCTTGAAAAAGCGATGCAAGAACCGTTTTCAGCGGTGATTTTTAGTTACCCAAATCGTTACGGAAATATCGAGTATTTTGATCGTTTTGTGACCGCGATTCATGGCCAAAAAGCCCTGGTTATTTCCTACAACGATCCTTTTGCCTTATCTCGTTTAAAAACGCCAGGTTCTTTAGGGGCAGACATCGTTTGTGGAGAAGCGCAATCCTTAGGTCTTCCTTTATCCTTCGGCGGTCCTTATTTAGGTTATCTAGCAACGAAAATGGACTATGTAAGAAAAATGCCAGGCCGTATTTGTGGTTATACTAAAGATTCCAAGGGCGAACGTGGTTTCGTCTTAACCTTACAAGCCCGAGAACAACACATTCGTCGGGAAAAAGCGAACTCGAACATTTGTTCAAATCAATCCTTACTCGCATTACAGGCTACGATTTATTGTGCTTCGATGGGAAAACAAGGGCTCGTGAAAGCTTTTGATCAAGCCACTCAAGCAGCCCATTACCTTGCCCAGGAACTTGTGAAGACAAATCTCTTTACGATGGCCTTTCAAGCACCCTTTGCTTATGAAGTGGCGCTGACATATGTCGGTGACTCCGAAGCATTAGAAAACGGGCTCTTACAACACGGATACTTATTAGGACAACGTCTTGAAGATCAGCGCGTGATATTTTATTGTTCTGAAAGCAAAACAAAAACGGATATCGATGCGTTTGTCTCACGTATCAAGGAGGTTCATCATGGCTTATAATCGCCTTATTTTTGAACTTTCTTCACCCGGACGGATTGGGTTTGAATTAACCCAACAAGGGTTCCAAGACGGAGATGTATCCACCACGTTAGATGCCTCCTTATTCCGTGACACACCTGCTGATCTTCCTGAAGTTTCTGAACTTGAGGTTGTTCGTCATTATACGAAAGTTTCCCAAAAGAATATTGGCATTGAATCAGGGTTTTATCCTCTGGGTTCCTGTACGATGAAGTATAATCCTAAAATCAATGATGAAATGGCCTCTTTAGATGGGTTCCGCCTCATTCATCCCTTACAACCACTATCCACGGTGCAACCTCTTCTTAAGCTTTATAACGAAACAGCGACGATGCTTAACGAAATCACCGGGATGAAAGGGACCACCCTCAACACGTTTGCTGGTGCCCACGGGGAACTCATTGGTCTGATGGTCATGAAACATTATCACGAATTACGCGGTGACTACCGCCGTACTAAAGTCATTATTCCTGATTCTGCACATGGAACCAACCCTGCCAGTGCCATGATGCTTGGATATGAAACGATAACCTTACCTTCCAAAGATGGCTTAGTGGATATTGATACGTTATTACCTTTCCTGGATGACACCATCGCCGGTATCATGTTAACGAACCCGAACACGATGGGTTTATTCGAAAAAGATATCTTAAAAATCTCCAAAGCCGTTCACGATGTGGGAGGCTTACTCTATTACGATGGTGCCAATTTAAATCCCTTACTCGGTATCGCCCGACCCGGCGATATGGGTTTTGATATTATGCACATGAATTTACACAAAACCTTTTCCACACCGCATGGTGGAGGAGGTCCGGGTTCTGGTCCCGTTAGTGTTGCCGCCCATCTTGTGGATTATCTACCTAGTCCGGTGGTGACGAAAGTCGGTGAGGACTACACGTTATCCTACCCTGAACATGCATGTGGTCAAGTCGGTGGATTTTATGGGAACTTCCTGGTGATGATTCGCGCTTATTCCTACATTCGCACCGTCGCCCATGACCTCATGAATGTCGGACCCAATGCCGTTTTAAACGCCAACTACATTAAAGAATCGTTAAAAAATGACTATAAGTTAGTCATTCAAAAACCATGTATGCATGAATTTGTATTCAGTGGGCTCCTGGACCAATCAACCGGGGTAAAAACCTTAGACATTGCCAAACGTACCCTTGATTTTGGTATTCACGCACCGACGATTTATTTCCCTCTCCTAGTTGAACAATCCATTATGATTGAACCGACCGAAGTGGAATCCAAAGAAACACTGGATCAATTTATTGCCATTTTCAAACAAATTGCCCACGAAGCAAAGACTCAACCTGACATCGTGAAAACTGCGCCACATTCCACGCCTGTGGGCCGATTAGATGAAGTCTTTGCCGCACGTTTCCCCACTTTACACTTCAAAGCACTCCAAAAAGTCGAACAAAAATAATGTTTTCACGGAAACTTATTCTTTGCATCCTAGCAATCTTTTTGATACTTTATCTTTAGATTTTTTAGGAGGTTTCATATGAAACTTAAACGCGAACTCGGATTGTTCTCTAGTATTGCGATTTTAGCAGGGATTATGATTGGATCGGGTATCTATTTCTTTTCCATGCTCGTGCTTGGATTAGCATCCAATAGTCTTAGTCTTTCTCTGGTTGCCTGGATCGTCGGGGGGATTTTAACGTTATTCTCTGCTTTAACGTATGCTGAATTAGGCACGTTATTTCCGAAGACCGGCGGTTATTATGTTTATTTAAAGAAAGCATACGGTCCTCGCCTCGCTTTCTTATCAGGTATCACGAACTTCTTCTTATCAAGCAGTGGTTCTGTCGCCTTATTGGCTCTGCTTTTTGCCCAAGCGTTTGGTTACATGCTGAATGCACCTTTTGATAGCGTGACAACTGCCGCGATTGCCATCGGTGTCATTCTTATCTTATCCTTGGTTAATTATTTAGGATTACGTTATGGAAAAGTCGTTCAAAACGTCTTTTTTGTGGCGAAACTCATTCCGCTATTAATTGTCATTTTCTATGGTTTATTTTTCGGAACTCAAACGGATATTTTTGCGTCCAACGGCGCAGAAAATGTGGAGTTCGGTTTACTCATTTCCGGATTACTCTTTGCCGTTGCCCGTACCTTGTTCGCCTATGAAGGTTGGACCAACTTAAACAACGTGGTCGAAGAAATGAAAGATGCCCAACGAGATTTACCAAAAGCATTATCCATCGCTGTCTTACTCGTGATGGGTGTCTATGTCTTATTTGTGGTTGGTTTATACCGAATTCTTGATCTCTCTACGTTAACGGCTGCCGCAGAAGGTGCACTTAGTGCTGGTTTTGATGTCACTGCTATCTTTGGAGCGTTCGGAACCATCTTTGCCAATTTCGCGGATGCTCTAAGCTTGATTGTCTTTGGTGCGATTGTCATCTCCATTTTCGGAGCGCTCAACGGTTCAATTCTTTCATTCCCACGTGTGTACTATGCGATGGCGCAAGATGAAACGATGCCGTCTGTGTTTGGCCAAGTGGATCGTAAATTCGGCACCCCATGGGTCGCCATTTTAGGTCAAACAATTGTCTCCATCATCATCGTTTTACTCGGTTATGACAACGTCAACTACTTACTCACACTCATCTTGTTTGGTGGGCTAATCTTTAACACACTTATCTTCTTCTCCATCTTCCGCTTCCGTAAGACGATGAAAGAAGCCAAACGTACGTATCGCGTCTGGGGATACCCCTATGTTCCTGCATTGGCGATCGCTGGCATGGTCATCTTACTTGTGGTGACATTAATCAATAGTTTCGAACCGACGATCTTAGGATTATTTGTCTTACTCATTGGGAATGGTGTTTACGATGTTTTTATGGATAAAAAACACCTTGCTGTCGCGGATGTTGCCCCGGTAACACCGACGGCAAAACCCGTGAAAAAAGCAACCACCCCAAAAACCAAAAACGTCGCGAAGAAACGTTAATTATTAACCGTGACGGGGGAATAAAAAGGACCTCTTTAGAGGTCTTTTTTTATCGGAAATGAAGAAATGTTTTCATAGAAAACTTTCGTTTATCTTTACCAAAAAATTTCCTACAATAAAAGTCCACCTATGTTAAAAGCAAAACCTTCGCCAACGTATCCTAATGTCATTTCCGTTCTCGATTTAAAAAGCTTTTATGCGGTCGTAGAATGTGTTGAACGTGGATTAGATCCGTATAAAACCCCTCTTGTTGTCGCGGATAAAACCCGCGGGACTGGCACGATTGTTTTAGCCGTTTCTCCGTTTTTACGTCAACTCGGTGTTCCTTCTCGTCTCCGTGTTTTTGAATTACCGAAACGCAACGATATTATTTTTGCGACACCCCGCATGAGTTTGTATTTACAACGTTCGGCCCAAGTCATGCAAACGTTACTTGATTTTGTGGGGGAAGACGATTTACATGTGTATAGCATTGATGAAGCCTTTCTCAACTTAGGACCGTATCTTGCTTACTACAACATGGATGCGGAAGCCTTAATGCTTAAAATCAAAAATACGTTATATCAACGAATGAAGTTAATCTCCACCGTCGGCATTGGGGACAATCCATTTTTAGCGAAAAGTGCCTTGGATAATGAATCCAAAAAATCCCCTAATGGGATTGCAAGTTGGTATCAACACCAACTTCAGGAAAAACTGTGGCCTCTCCCGATTGGTGAGATGTGGGGTGTCGCCAAACGCATGGAAATTCGCCTCCAACAACTCGGCATTTTCACGATTGGTGATCTTGCACATTACCCCTTGCACCGACTGCATGCCCAGTTTGGGATCATGGGTGAACAACTCCACCGTCACGCCAATGGTATCGATGAATCGAATATTCGAGAAAAATATGTACCCGAATCGCCTGGTATTAGTATGGGACAAGTGTTATATCGCGATTATAACCCGAGTGAAATTCCTGTGGTCATTCGGGAAATGTGTGATGATTTATGTTTACGATTACGGCTTGAAAACCAATTATCCAGTCTTGTTCACCTTTCGATTGGTTATTCCAAAACGTTGGGAGGATTTTCTCACCAAATGAGTTTGATACGGGCTACCGATGATGAAGATGTTTTATATCGGGCGCTCATGGTGCTTTTTCACAAATACGTGGAGGATAAACCGATTCGCAACGTGACCTTTGCCTTTCGCAAACTTGTTCCCTTAAAAAACGAACAACTCGATTTATTTGTGGATCCCTTTCTTGCAGAAAAGAAGAGAAAACTTCAACAAACGATTGCCAGTATCAAGCATCGTTTTGGACACAACGCGGTCTTGCGTACGTCTGCTCTCCTTGAAGCTTCCACAACGGTGGAACGTCACACCTTAATTGGAGGTCATCGTAAATGAAGGATCGAGGGATGAAAAAATGGGCCCCTTACGCTTCCCTCATTGAGCAAAAGGGAACCATGCAACGCATGAAGCAACAACGCGTACGTTCAACAAAACCACACTTGTCGCAGGAAGCCGCAGAAGCTATAAATCGTAATCTTCTTGAAAGTGTTGGTAAAAACGTGGTTATTGAATACTTTGAAGATGGGGAACGCAAAAAAATCAACACACATGTCATCCGCTTAAATCTCGATGAAAAAACAGTAAAAACCAAGCACGGAAATTTTCCTTTTTCTACGCTGCTCATGGTAGAAATCGTTTAAATAAAATTACCAATAAAATTCCTTATTAAGTTGTTTAATGGGTAATGAATCCCATCTCCGTAGCTAAAAAAATTACTGAACTTCATTCGCATCCTGCTTTTTTTTGGTGTAAAGTAATGAAGAATGAATGCTTCCATCCACGCATTATTAGTTCGTATTCAACAAGGGGAAGTCGAAGCGATGAATGAGTTATACTTGCAAACGAAGCGAGGTGTTTTTAGTTTTATTTTGCCCTATCTCCGTGACATTCATCTTGCCGAAGATATCATGCAAGATACGTACATGAAAATCTTTCAAAACATTCATCAATTTCAACCCAAAACCAATGGGCTCAATTGGATGCTTACGATTGCAAAAAATACCGCGTTAAATCTTATTAACGTTCGTCAACGTGAAGATTCTTTTGACACCCAAGAAATGAATGATGTCCTTGATGGCGGACACGATACGTATGAATTTGATTCTCCCATTATTCAAAAAGCCAAAGCGCTTCTTCCTGAGGATGAAGCTCACATTGTTTTCTTGTATGCGATTGGTGACTATAAACATCGCGAGATTGCAGATATGTTATCCTTACCGCTTGGTACCGTAACATGGAAATACAATAAGGCGATGAAAACATTGAGGGAGGCGTTCCGTGATGAACAATAAAGACCTTCTTAAAAAACTCAAACACGAAGCAACCCGAATTGAACCTGATCTTTCTTCATTTATGATTGAACGGTTTGGAGCTCCTACACCCAGGAAAACGTTCTCAATCTGGCGTTTTTTCCCAACTGCAACCCTCGTTCTTGGTTTCTTTGTCGTGGGGATTTTAATTGGAACCTCGACCCCGATTGCCATCACCTCTTCAACGCCATCGATTACCGATTCGAATTCCACGACTACAACCTCTATTACATCCGAAAATCCTTCCATCGTAACCAGTTCAGAAGTTACGCTACCTCCGCTTCGCCTTGAAGGCGATAAAGCGGCGCTTTCCGTTTCAACGATAACCACGGCCTCTTTGTTTACGAATTTAACCAATGTGAATGCCGCACAGCTTGCTGGGATCCGATTAACGAAACCCACACGACCTTCTTATGACTTCGACGAAACGATGACTTTAATTCGTCCTTATTTAGGATTATTTGAACAATTACTTGGGCGAGCAGATGCCCCCATTGTCACGACCGAAGTCTTAATCGATCAACCGTTCGCTTATGTCGATCGCTTCTCTGTCTTCGATATTCAAGGGAATCCAATTGATTATGCGCTTTATTACAATCTCGATAATGTTGAAACGGTGAATGAAGAAACTTTTTATACCCTTCAAGGCGAATTAACGATTAATCAAGGTGAACCGCTTCTTGTCAGTGGTTCTAAAGTCATCGAAGACGATGAAATTATTCTCTCCTTTAAAGCGGAAGCGGACGCCAGTAATTACATCGAATCCATTTATAAATACGAAGAGGACGAAACAAAAATTCGTATTCGCAAAATGGTCGATAATGTCTTGAATGTCTCGATTTTCAAATTGGAAATCGATCAAGATGAAACTGAAATTGAACTTCTTTTCCTGGAAGAAAATGATGAAAATCGCGTTCAAGATCGTTTCAAATTTGAATACGAAACGGAAGACGGCGAAAATATCTTAAAAATCTCTTTTACCTTAGCCACTGAAAATGGACAAGTCAAAGGGAAAATCAAAGTCTTGGTCGTCGAAATTCTTGACGAAAACCTTCAAGTGATTGGTTATGAATATTTAGCCTATGAACTCGATGAAAATGACCAAGAAACCGATGAATGGCGCGACAAGAGAGACGAACATGATCACAATCATGACGATGATGATGACGATGACGACGATGATAACGATCATGACGATGAATCGTAAAACGTTCTTATTGACAATAAAAATCCTAATTTTATAATGAAGTTAACATTTCAAAAGGGGGACTCTTTATGTCCGTATGGTCCAAAGCAGACATTTTAGCCTTTGCTAAAAAAGAAGATGTTCGTTTTATTCGTATGCAGTTTACCGACATGCTTGGGATGGTTAAATCCGTGGATTTACCTGTTTCACGGCTTGAAGATGCCTTAGACAATAAGATCATGTTTGATGGATCTTCCATTGAAGGATTCGTCCGCATCAAAGAAGCGGATATGTACTTGTATCCGGACTTTGATTCATGGAAAATCTTAACGTTTGAAGATTTAGCCTTAGGAAAAGTTGCCCGTTTTGTATGTGATGTTTATACCCCCAAAGGTGAACCTTTTGAAGGCGATCCTCGCTTTATTCTTAAAAAAGCCATTCAAAAAATGGAAGCCGCTGGTTTTGGTTCGCTTAACGTCGGTTTTGAACCCGAGTTTTTCTTGTTCAAATTAAAAGATGGAAAACCGGTTGTGGAACCCAATGATGATGCAGGTTACTTTGATTTAGCCCCCATGGATGGCGATAACTACACCCGTCGCGACATTGCCATTGAACTCGACAAACTCGGTTTACTCGTGCAAGCATCGCACCACGAAGTGGCGATTGGTCAACATGAAATTAACTTCCGTTTCCAAGATGTCTTAAAAGCGTGTGATAATCTCCAACTTTTCAAAACTGTAGTTAAAGTCATCGCCCACAAACATGGGCTTCACGCGAGTTTCATGCCTAAACCGATTGCCGGTATTAATGGTTCAGGGATGCATACCAACATGTCCTTAACGAATGCCAAAGGAGAAAATGCTTTCTTCGATCCTAAAGGCGATAAGCAATTATCCGAAGTGGCTCGTTCATGGATGACGGGGATTTTAAATCATTCCCGTTCTATTGCCGCCTTAACCAACCCAACAGTAAATAGTTATAAACGTATCATTCCCGGTTATGAAGCTCCTTGCTATGCGTGCTGGTCCGATGCAAACCGTTCAGCGATGATTCGTATTCCTGCAGCGCGTGGCAATTCCACCCGCACTGAACTTCGTAACGTCGATCCAACCGCCAACCCCTATTTAGCCCTCGCCTTTATTTTATCCGCGGGATTAGACGGCATTGCCACCGCCAAGGAAACCGTACCACCCGTCTATGACAACATCTTTGAATTAACCCGCGAACAACGCGAAGCGCAAGGCATTCAAAACCTTCCAGAAAACCTTAAAGATGCCTTAAAGGAAATGAAAAAAGATCCATTAATGCTCGATGTCTTAGGCAAACACACCTTTGATAAGTACCTCATCGCCAAAGAAAAAGAATGGGATAGCTACCGCACCTTCGTTTCTCAATGGGAAATCGATCGTTATCTCCATCTTTAAGTAACGTATTCTTCGCCAATAAAAAACCCTTCATCACGAAGGGTTTTTTTCATCCATATATTATTGTTTATTTTAAGGATGGCGACCAATTACCCTTTTCGAAGATGGTCACCGTTTCCCCTGTTCGTGTGACACCGGTAATCGATAAATCCTTGGATCCAATCATAAAGTCCACATGGATCATGGATGTATTACATCCCATTTGCGTTAATTGTTCACGCGTCATGTTCGCGTAACCTTTAATGGAATTGACATAGGCTCGACCTAAGGCAATATGGCACGAGGCATTTTCATCAAATAACGTGTTATAGAAAAGTAATCCTGATTGTTGAATCGGAGAGTCAAAGGGAACGAGAGCAAGTTCACCAATACGGGAGGCACCTTCATCCATGGCGACCATTTTTTCCAGTAAGGCTTGATTACGTTTTGCTTCGACTTTCACGACTTTACCCTCGGCAAAAGTCACTGAGAAATCTTCAATAAGTTCGCCCGCGTACGATAAAGGTTTGCTCGCGACCACTTTCCCTTCCGCTTTACCTGCTTTGGGGGTAATGAAAACTTCTTCGGTTGGCATATTAGGGTTATAGAAATGACCATCAATCAGGTGTTCGCCTCCCCCTAACCATTTCGCTTCTGGAATCATCCAAATTTTAAAATCGGTTCCGTTTTGGGATTGAAAGTGTAAGTAATCAAGGTTGAGCGCATCCAGTTGACGGCAACGTGCTTGTAAGGTGGTATTATGACGATCCCATTCTTTTAACGGGTCTTCCGTGACACGGGTCGCTTTAATGATGGCGTCCCACATTGCCTCCACTGCGGCGTCCCCTTTTAAATGGGGAAAGACTTTTTCAGACCATTTGACGGAAGGAACCCCAATGATCGTCCATTGGAATTTATTATCCATTTGTTCACGGTATTTCAACATAATCGGTGTCGTCGCTTTAGAAATACGCGTCATTTTTTCTTGATCAATGCCCTTCATGCCATCGGGATCAACCGAACGAATATGAATTTGAGCAGGAAGCGTATCGACGTTGTGTTGTAATTCGGCATGTTGCCACGCTTCAATTTCACTCGCCGCTGCTTCATCCATGGCTAAGGCATTCACTTTACTTATCGGTAAGTGAGTCCATTTGACACGAACTTTTCGTGCACCTGCTTTATAGGCTTCTTCGACCACCATCGTAATAAATTCGGGTTGATCGAGTTCTGCATGAATAATCACATCTTGACCTTGTTTGACATTAACCCCACGACGAACCGTAAGTTCGGCAAAACGACGTAAAATTTCTTGTTTCATCATTCTACTCCAATAATGTTTTTTATTATAGGACAATTCTCGATGAATAGAAAGTTTTGCTACAATGAGAATGATGAAACAAAAACCATGGAAACTTGAAGAGCTTAGTCAACTATTCTTTTTTGGATCGACCCTTGTATTAGGATTACTTGCGATGATCAATCCACGTTTTGTTTATTCTGTTCTAGGGGCTGTCATTGGCTTATTAGGACTTATTCTTATTTCCTATTATGGCTTTAAGCTATATCGATATGTTTCGCAGTTTCAACGGATGTCAAATGCGCTCGTGTCGCCATTAATAATTTTACTTTTGCTGGCGATTCTCTTTATCTTTATTCCAGCAAGTTCGCTAGCTGCACTTGTGGCCTGGTTAACTTTACTCGGTTTAGTCGGTTATGGCTTTTATCGTCTTTACTTTATTGCCCGTTATTTTCATCGTCGTTTAACGATTCTCGATTGGATGCTGGGGTTAGGAGCATGGGGATTGGCAATTCTTGTCTTATTTAATTTAAATAAAACCCCCGATATTATTATGTTTTTCATCGGGGGTGTTCTTATTTATTTCAGTGGCTATTCGTTATTTAAAGTATTATTGCGCCATCAAGACGATTGATGACGAAGATGGTACGCCTCAACAACATTTTTCAACAAAGATAAACGCGTAAGTAAACCCACGCCACCCGGAACAGGTGTTTGTAGCGCGGCATGCCGGCCTGGTTTAATATCCCCAAACAAGAGACCATCTTCACGATTAATGCCAATATCGACGAGAATAGCACTCGGTTTAATTTTCTCATCCGATAAAAACCATTTTTGACCGACGGCAACACAAATAAGGTCCGCGGATTGGAGTAACGCCAATTTTGTTGCCTCTTCGGTTTTGGAATGAATCATCGAAACCGTACAATCGCGGTCTAGTAACGCGGTCGATAAGGGTTTTCCGACGATAAACGATCGCCCGATGACGACTGCATGCTTTCCTTTAAACGGAAAACCAATGGCGGCTAAATAATCCACGATGCCTTTGGGGGTACACGCCATCATCGACGATAAAGGATGAAAGCCATCGACATCCTTGGATGGCACGATTGCTTCCCGAATAACACTAGGGCGAATGGTATCAGGTAACGGCACTTGAACGAGCAACCCATCCACAGAGGGATCGTCGTTATATCGTTGAATTTCTTTAAGGAGATCGGCTTCCGTTATTGTGATGGGATAACGGACGTGAGTTGCTTTAATGCCTACATCCTGACAATCTTGAATTTTGCCACGAATATAAATATTGGAACCTTCGTTTTCATTCGCTTGAATAATCACCAAATGGGGGGTTGATTTTAACGATGAAATCGTTGTTTTTAGTTTGCTTTTTTCTTGTTCTACAAATGCTTTAATGGTCATCGTCATTCATTATATCAAAATAAAACGCCAAGAAAAAAAGAGTGATATTCACTCACTCTTATTTCATAAACTATTTCTGTTTGACTAGGCTAAGGCGTTGGTCAGTAACGCAAGTAAGAAAAATAACATCCCAAAACCAAGGGTTAACCACGAGACGATGAGTTCAGATCCTCGTTCTTTTGTTTTCACAAATACGTTCATCCCTGCCCCCGTGATGGCACCCGACGCTCCTTCAGATTTTCCACCTTGAAGTAACGATAAAATAATAATGATGAATGAAACGACAATAAAGCTAATATCTAAAAAGTTCATAATGTTCTCCTACAGGTTATAAATATACCTTACTTTGACTTAAATTTAAACTACATTAATTCTTCAATTGGGCTTTGAGTTCGAAGATGACATCGCGAACTTCTGCGGCCCGTTCAAAGTCATACGCTTTCGCCGCTTCTTTCATAATTTTTTCAAATTCTTTAATACGGTTTTCAATTTCAGAACGGGAGGCTTTACCTTCTAATAATCGGGTCACATCCGTTTCTTCTTGCATGCTAAGAGGCGAAATAACGTCTTTTTGAATCGTTTTTGGGGTAATGCCAAATTGTTCATTGTAAGCTTGTTGAATCGCACGACGACGGTCCGTTTCTTGAATCGCGGCTTTCATGGAATCGGTCATTTTATCCGCGTACATGATCACTTTGCCTTTAGCATTGCGTGCCGCCCGACCAATAATTTGAATGAGGGAGCGTGTTGAACGTAAAAAACCTTCTTTGTCTGCATCCAAAATGGTAATTAAAGATACTTCGGGGATATCGAGCCCTTCTCGTAATAAATTAATCCCAATGAGAACGTCATATTTACCTTTACGAAGTTGATAAATGACTTGGGCACGTTCTAATGTTTTTGTTTCCGCGTGCATGTAGACGACCTTCATGCCCTTATTTTTCAAATACGCGGTTAAATCTTCTGCCATCTTGATCGTTAAGGTAACGACCATTACGCGTTCTTTAGCGTCAACACGCTGGCGTATTTCTTGCATTAAATCATCAATTTGACCCATGGTAGGACGAATAGAAATCGTTGGATCGACAAGTCCTGTCGGACGAATAATTTGTTCGACGACACGTTGTTCTGCCTGTGTGAGTTCATAATCTCCAGGCGTCGCTGAAGTACAAATGACATTGGGGAGAATCGCTTCAAATTCTGGAAACTTTAAAGGACGGTTATCTAACGCTGACGGTAAGCGGAATCCATATTCAACCAGCGTTTCTTTTCGCGCACGATCCCCGTTATACATCCCCCGAACTTGAGGGAAACTTACGTGCGATTCATCCACGACAAGTAAAGCATCTTTCGGGAAGTAATCGAGTAAACAAAAAGGGCGAACACCGGGTTGACGTTGATCGATATGACGCGAATAGTTTTCAATACCTGGACACATGCCAAATTCACGTAAGGATTCTAAATCTTGTTTGGTTCGAAGCTCTAATCGTTGCGCTTCCAATAGTTTATTTTCTTGTTTGAAATACGCGAGACGTTCGTGTAATTCGGCTTCAATCGATTTACATGCTTTTAACACACGTTCATGCGTCGAGGCGTGCCCATAGGCAGGATAAATCGCATAACTTTTATAACGGGCAACGGTTTCACCAGTGACGGTATCAACAAGGGCCATGGATTCAATTTCATCCCCAAACGTATCAATTCGTAAGGCTTTGTCTTCTAATCCTGGCACCGCAATTTCAATCACATCCCCACGAACACGAAACCCTCCAGGGGCGATGTCAAAGGGTTGACGTTCATACTGCGCATCGATGAGTTGTTTGAATAATTGCTTCCGATCTATGGTTTCACCCACGCGCAAATAAAAGGCAAGCCGTTGATATTCCTGTGGATCGGTTAACCCATAAATGGCGGCCACCGAAGCGACGACAATCGTGTCCCGACGTTCCAGTAAACTGTTAATCGCGGAAGTACGCATCATTTCGATTTCGTCATTCATCATCGCATTTTTTTCGATGTACGTATCCGATTTTGGTAAGTACGCTTCTGGTTGATAAAAATCAAAGTTACTGACGAAATATTCCACACGATTGTGCGGGAATAGTTCCTTAAATTCCCCGTACAATTGCCCTGCTAATGTTTTGTTATGAACTAACACGAGGGTGGGTCGTTGTGTTTTTTCAATGACGTTGGCAATGGTAAACGTTTTACCCGTTCCTGTCGCACCAAGAAGCACTTGAAATCGACGATTTTCGTTTAATCCTTCTACGAGTTGTTGAATGGCTATCGGTTGATCTCCTGTCGGTTGATAGGGAGAAACAATTTTAAAATCCGGCATTTAAGACTTCACCTTTCGTCGTTTCGGTAACGGAGAAACAGGAAATGGATCAAATCCTTCTCCATGAATGGAACGTGCTTGCGTGAAGATCACAAACGCTTTGGGATCAAGCGATGATACCGCTTGTTTTAACGCATAGTAATCATGACGAGCAATCGCGACTTGGATGACTTGGTAAGGTTCGTCGGTATAACCACCAATGGCAGGCAAAAGCGTTGATCCTCGTTCCAGTTGATGATGAATATAGTCTAAGATGGGCTTGGTTTGATGAGAAATAATCGTAACCCAATACATCTTTGATCCACCGACAAAAACGAGTTCAATAACGAGGGATGACATAACCGTTGAAATAATGCCAAATAATCCTTGATAGACCCCAAAGACAAGAAAACCAATGCCAATAATGAGGACATCGACCCAAAAAGCGGTTGCAGAGGTGGTCCAATCAAACCATTTTTTACCCAATAACACAAGAACATCCACGCCCCCTGTGGATCCTCCTGCTAAAAACGCTAAAGCAACACCAAAACCCACTAATGCCCCTCCAAATAAACTGGCGAGGAGGCGATGAATATCGTTAGACGCTTCGAAGGCCAAGGCATCAATCCCGATAAACCGAATAAAAATCACTACGAATAAAGGGTATGAAATCGTTGCAAATAATGTTTTAAGTGAAAATGATTTTCCAAGGGTGACATAGCCCAGTAAAAAGAGTAACCAAGCAAAAATCGCGGTAGTCACATCTAAATCCCACCCCCATAATGCTTTAAAAATGATGGCAATTCCACTTAGTCCGCCATTGACAATATTAAGGGGCGCAAGAAAAAACGAAGTCCCTGTTGCTAAAACAATGTTGGCAACAGCTAATTGAAGTAAGGAGAGGAACCATGATTTACGATCCACGTACTTTGGCCTCCTTTTCTAAATACGCTTGAATAAAACCAGAAATATCGCCATCCATCACCCGATTCACATCGCCTTCTTGATAGTTCGTACGGTGATCTTTGACTAACGTATACGGTTGGAAAACATAGGAACGAATTTGACTGCCCCACTCAATATCTTTTTGTTCACCAACAATCGCATCCATCGCTTGTTGTTGTTCTTGTTTTTTTCGTTGATATAACTGGGCTTTTAACATATTCATTGCCATTTCTTTATTTTGAATCTGACTACGTTCAATCTGACACGAAGCGACGAGTCCTGTAGGAATGTGAGTAATGCGAACGGCACTTTCGACTTTATTAACGTTTTGTCCACCGGCACCCCCCGAGCGATACGTATCAATGCGTAAATCTTTGTCGGGAATTTCTAAATCAATCGTATCTTGAATTTCGGGAATGACATTGACGGAGGCAAACGAAGTATGGCGACGTCCATTCGCGTCAAACGGAGAAATGCGTACGAGCCGATGGACGCCTTTTTCTGATTTGAGTAAGCCATAGGCATGAGGGCCTTTGACAAGTAACGTGACACTTTTAACGCCCGCTTCTTCACCGGCTTGGTAATCCAGTACCTGAATCGAAAATTTTTGCCATTCTACGTACCGAACATACATACGATAAAGCATGTCTGCCCAATCATGGCTTTCCGTCCCTCCTGCACCAGGATGAAGTTCTAGAATTGCATTCAGTCCATCGAATTCTCCAGAAAAGAAGAGCAATTGACGCGCTTCATGCGCTTGTTTTTTTAAGTGATCGAGTTCGGAACGAAAACTATCGTAAATGGAAGGATCATCTTCGAGGAGTTGAAAAAGTTCTTCAAGTTCTTTAAACCCGTTGATAATCGCATGATATTGTTCCCATTGATGACGCGCTTCATTGAGACGTTGAACGACTTTTTTGGCTTCCCGTTGATCATCCCAAAAATGATCATCATTCATCTGGGCTTCGTCACGATCAATTTGTTGTTTTACGCGAGTAGGGTCAAAGAGAATCACTGACTTGTTGAACGAGTAATTTCAAGTCATTTAACTCCGCTTTGATGAGGGAAAAATCAATCATTTTGAAGGTTCCTTTGCCGGTTGGTAACCTGGTTCAACGACCGGAGGCACGGCTGGTTGCGTTTTCATTTCGAGTTTGGCAGATAAAATTGTACCGACAAATTCAACGGCAATTTTTTGATTCAAATCTTTAAACATTTTAAACCCTTCATTGACGTAATCCTGTAAGGGGTTGGACTGTGCATACGAACGGAGGTGAATACTTTGACGTAAATGGTCCATCGCATCAATATGACGAGGCCAATTTCGGTCAATAATTTTCAATAATAATTGACGAGGAATTTGTTTAATAATTTCTGGGGGCCAATCTTTGATGAGTTGCTTGTATTGCTTTAAAAGTAACACGGTAATATCTTCTGCCACTTCTTCAAGAGGCGATTCAGAAAATGCTTTGGGTTGAATGGTTCCTTCGGGTAAGAAGCGAGGTTCTAGACTCATTTTTAATTTTTCACCATCAATCGATTTGGTTCGATCATCAGGAATGACACTTTTTTCGGCAAACGATAATCCAGCACTGTTGAACGTGTCGTTAATAATATCATTGATATCATCAGCAAATAAAATCGCATCACGACGGCTGTACATGACACTTCGTTGTTTTGCTAAGACGTTATCATAGTCCAAAACGCTTTTACGAATATCAAAGTTTTGTCCTTCAATTCGTTTTTGCGCGCCAGTAATGGCATTCATGAGCAAGCGATTTTCGATCGCATCATCCCCGAGTGATTTAAACATGGTCCGTAAGTTATCCGAGCCAAAGCGCACCATTAAATCATCATCTAAAGACACAAAGAATCGAGAATAACCAGGATCCCCTTGTCGACCTGAACGACCCCGTAATTGGTTATCAATACGACGGGCTTCGTGACGTTCTGTTCCTAACACACACAAGCCACCGAGGGCACGAACTTCATCATTGATCTTAATATCGGTACCACGACCCGCCATGTTGGTTGCAATCGTAATCGAACCTTTTTCACCAGCATGTTGAACAATTTCAGCTTCTGATGCGTGATTTTTGGCATTTAAGACAAAATGTTTCAAACCTTCTTTAGTGAGCAAACGAGAAAGTTCTTCACTGGCTTCAACCGAAGGGGTCCCAATCAATAACGGTTGTTGATGGGCGTGGCGGGTTTTAATTTCTTTCACAAGAGCCGCTAGCTTGGCGGCTTTGGAGGCAAACACTAAATCGACGTCATCTTTACGTTTAATCGGAACGTTGGTCGGAATGACGACAACCTTCATGTTATAAATTTTGATAAATTCCTCTTCTTCCGTCTTGGCGGTTCCGGTCATCCCACCGAGTTTTTGATAAAGGCGGAAAAAGTTTTGATAGGTAATGGTCGCCATCGTGATGGTTTCCGAGCGAAATGTCGCCCCTTCTTTCGCTTGAATGGCTTGATGCAATCCATCCGAGAATTCTCGACCCTTAAGGATGCGACCCGTAAATTGGTCAATAATTTGAACATTATTTTCTTGGTCGACTAAATAATCGACGTCTTTGACCATAATATGGTTAGCTTTTAACGATTGATGAATACGGTGAACTTTTTCACTGTGCTCGGGGGAATAAAGGTTTTTAATATTAAATGCCATTTCCGCCAAGGTTGAACCGGAATCGGTTAACATTGCCGTCTTCGATTTGACATCAATCGTAAAATGTTTGTCTTTTTTTAACGATTTCACAAAGCGATCAAACTTAATAAACTCTGCTTCAGACGTTTTGGCGCCACCCGAAATAATTAAAGGGGTACGCGATTCATCAATCAAAATTGAATCTGCTTCGTCAATAACTGCAAAATTTAATCCACGTAAGACGCGAGTTTTTGGATTTGCTGTCATGTTATCACGCAAATAGTCGAAGCCAACCTCGGAGTTGGTTGAATAGGTAATATCACATTGATAGGCTTCTTGTTTTTGTTCAGGGGTTTTTTCACGAACGTTCACCCCTACTTTTAATCCTAAAAATTGATAAATGGTCCCCATCCATTCCGCGTCACGTTTTGCTAAATATTCGTTGACCGTGATAACGTGGACTCCTTTACCACCGAGTGCATTTAAGTAAACAGCCATGGTCGCCGTTAACGTTTTTCCTTCCCCCGTACGCATTTCTGCGACGTTTCCACCGTGAAGAACTAAGGCTCCCACAATTTGAACTTTAAACGGGGTCATTTTCAACGTACGTTTCGCCGCTTCACGAGCAACAGCAAATGCTTCGTATTTGATGTCTTCTAAGTTTTTACCTTGGGCTAATAGCTCTCTAAAGTAAGGCGTCTTAGCTTGAAGTTGTTCATCCGTTAAGGCAGCGATTTCCGATTCATAAGCCAAAACCTTATCCGCTTCTTTGAGATATTTATTTAATTGACGTTCATCAAGACGAAATAATTTTTCTATAAATGACATATTTTTTACCAGTTATTTATTTTACCATTTTATACCTAAGAATGTCATGCTTTCGTTGGATGTGCGAGGACAAAACCATGAAGATTTTTAAAACCTCGATGTTTTAGTTGTTGAAACATCCATTTCATCGTTTCTCCCGACGTTAAAACATCATCCACACAAACTAGTTTTTGATGCGATTTTAACGTTTTTAATTGACTATCCTCTACGCGGAGATGATACCCAATATCCTTTCGCTTTGGAAAGGATTGATCGCTTTGCTTGTAGTCCCCTTGTTTAAAAAACGGTTGATAACATGGACCAACACGTTTAAAAATTTCCTTTAATGGAGAAAAACCTCGACGATCGTCATCCATAAAATGAACGGGTGGCAAAATAATGACCGCATTCTCAAAATGAATCCAAAACCACATGGTAACACCTTGCAGAAAACTTAGACTAAGTGCGCGTTCACCTAACCCTTTATAGCGATAAAGCAAGGACTTAAAAAAATCATTATATTTAAAAAGAATCCAACAGCGATATCCTTCTATTTTTTGCGACGTCCACAAGCGTTCTAACTTTAAATCACACGACTCACAGCGTGGATAAGAAACTCGCCATTCTTGGGTCATGCTTTTAAAACAAATCTGACAATGCACGGTTGGCATTTTCAATGCGTTGGTAACTTGCAACCATGGCCGGTGTAACCACTTGGGCATATAGGATAACTTCACCATTAGGATCCTCCTTTTTCCGTCCGACTCTTCCCGCCATTTGAATGAGTGTTTTTTCTTCCATCAACGGATGGTCTGCAGACGCAATAATAACTTGTAGATGAACTAATGTAATTCCGCGTTCCAGAATGGAAGTAGACACAAGATAATGAACTTTTCCTTGCTTGAATGCCTCAATATCTTCATCACGCGAGGGCGTCCCCGCATGCACCCATCTTCCTTTTGGAATCCATAATGATAACCATTGAAAAAGGCGTTTCCCTTCAGCAAGCGTTGGAACAAAGATGATGACGGGTTTATGATTTTTGACCCATATTTTCACACGATCAATCATCAAAAAATAACTAAGAAATTGCCAAGTTCGAATCCATTTTAACTGGGGCATCGGATGTTGATGATGGCGAATTTCCAAGCGTTCAATATGACCTCCGATCTCATGAAACGCCTTTAAAACATACGGAGTAAATGTTGCTGATAAATAAATAATGCTCCCTTTGACCGAACGTTTGACCATCTTTTTTAGAACACGATTTCCAACATAGGGAAAGGCATCCACTTCATCAAAAACAAGCAAGGAAAAATAATGTTGGTAACGATAGAGTTGGTGGGTTGTCAGTACCGTGATATGTCCCTCTAATTGATCGGTATGTCCTCCATAGACTTCCACGCATGTAGAAAAGGGAAAGGCGTTTACTAGCCGAGGAAAGAGTTCGCGAACAACATCGCGTCGGGGAATCACAAAGCCTACTCGTCCCCCTTGTTTTAATGTCCATAAAATCGATGCAAAAACAATTTCTGTTTTTCCACTTCCTGTCACTGCATCGACCATGACATCCTTCTGTTGTTGAATGGCGGTTAAAATGCCCTCAGAAACGCGTTGTTGTGCAGGCGTTAATGCATAGCCAAGTTTAAGCACATGCTCGATTGAAAATGGTTGTGCTTGAATGACAATCGGTTCCGTTTGAAAGGGTAAACAAACCCGACAATAGCGAACCCCTTTACGCGTATCAAAAAGATCCGTTTCACGATTACCGCAAAAAGAACATGGTTGAATGATTTCCACACCGTTTAATAGGTGTTGAATCGGGAAATTTAACGATAATTTTTAGCTTCGTAATCGGCGATAAGATCAAGGCGAACTTGATGACGACCGCCTTCATAGGGCGTTGTTAAAAATAAATCAATACGACGAAGAATATCTTCCATCGCCATATAACGGGCTCCAAAGGCGATGAGATTGGCATCATTGTCAATACGAGCACGCTTCGTTGCTTCATCATGATAACCGACGGCACAACGGGCACCTTTCACTTTATTACTCGCAATGGAAACCCCCATCCCCGAACCACAAAGAAGAATGCCAAAATCAAATTCTTTGTTGGCAACGCGTTCAGAAGCTGAAATCGCGTATTCAGGATAATGACACGATCCTTCAGAAAAAGTACCACCATCTTCAATCGTCACATCAGAACGTTTGGCTAAGTGGTCCAAAATGATTTTTTTATAGGCAAACCCAGCGTGATCACTGGCAACAATTAATTTCATACATTAACCTCTACTTTCATTGTACTCACTTTCGTTCAATCCAGGCGAATCGTACCTTGGAATTAATATCCTCACTGAATTGTACGGATAAGGGAATCGGTAAGGTTTGAAGAAATGATTCAAACCATGCTTTCCAGTCCGGCAAACATTCAAACGCAACAAATTTAAGTTCTGGATGGGTCACAAACAGCTCAAGAATCGGACGATAGAGTACAGTTTTTTCATCCGTAAGCAGCGCGAGATGAGGTTCATACATTAGCACATTAGAATCAATCGTATTTTTATCCAAAATGTAAGGGGGATTGGAAACAACCCCGTGTATCGTGGAGGTAAGCCATGGTTCTACCCCTGAGCCAAGGCGAAAATCAATCTTTAATTTCATTTTTTTCGCATTCTTTTTAGCGATAGATAATGCTTTTTCCGAAAGATCCGAAGCCCCTATATTCCATGTGGGTTTGCTTCTTTTTAAAGTACAAGCAATGACTCCACTTCCGGTTCCGATATCCATCACATTCATGGGTTCGGTCCATGTGGAAGTTCTCTTTAAAACCAATTCAATCAGTTCTTCCGTTTCAGGACGAGGAATCAAAACAGATGGATTGACATGAAAACGGCAGTGGTAAAATTCCGAAGAACCAACAATATAGGCAATCGGTTCTTGCTGACGAAGACGTTTGATTCCCGAGAAGAAGGTATCACTCGGTTGAAAGGGATCATTCAAATGAAGATAAAAATCGGAGTGAGAATGCAAGAAAAGTTGCTGGATGAAGAGTTCCCGTAAATCAAAGGGATTAAGGGTTTCATTTTGGAGAAGTGAATGATAATACGCACCCACTGTCTGCATCTTATTCTCCTGCGAGTTTTTGTTGTTGATCGTAATGATTGAGTGCTTCTAGAATTTCTTCAAGATCGCCTTCCATAACACGATCTAATTTTTGAATGGTAAATCCAATACGATGGTCTGTGACACGGTTTTGCGGATAATTGTACGTGCGAATTTTTTCGCTACGTTCCCCAGTCCCGACTTTAAGTTTGCGTTCGTTTCCTACTTTTTCATCGATTTCGGCTTGTTTATGAGCTTGGAGTTTTGCATAAAGCATCTTCATTGCAAGTTCGCGGTTTTGGATTTGAGATTTTTCAATTTGGCAAGACACCACGATACCGGTTGGAAGGTGAGTGATACGGACAGCAGATTCTGTTTTATTCACGTTTTGTCCGCCCGCTCCTTGGGAACGATACGTATCCACTTGAAGATCGGCCGTATTAATCGTAATATCCACTTCTTCTGCTTCAGGCATCACCAAAACCGTTGCCGTCGAAGTATGAATGCGACCAGAGGCTTCCGTTTCTGGGACCCGTTGAACACGGTGTGCTCCGGATTCAAATTTCAAACGGGAATAGACATTTTCACCTTTCACTAAAAACGTGATGGTGGACTGACCTCCCGCATCGGAAATCATTTGAATTTTCCATCCGTTTGCTTCGCAATATTTGGTATACATACGAAACAAATCATTCGCAAAAATAAAGGCTTCATCGCCGCCAGCTGCCCCACGAATTTCTACGACAATATTTTTGTCATCATTGGGATCACGGGGAATAAGTAAAACTTTGATTTGATCAAGTAAAGTAATTTGTTCTTTTTCAATCCGTTCCGTTTCGGATTTACCAAGAGCAGCAATTTCTTCATCTTTATCATCTTTCATGAGGAGCGCATCGTGATAATTTCGTTCGTTTTCTTCATAACGATTAAAGACAGAAACTACATCATCTAAAAACGAACGTTCTTTGGATAATGCTTTGAATTGACGCGAGTCGGAAAGAACATTGGCATCTAAAAGTAGTTCATCAACAACCTTCAAGCGATCACGCATGGCCAATAAACGATTTTTTAAATGTTCTTCCATAAATTTTCCTTGTTTATCTTACCATAAATATCGCTTATTACAATTTTTTACGAAGGTTTTTCATGTTTTCATTCGGGGTGTTTTTATGTATAATTTAGGCAATCAAACTATGGCATATAAAGCACTTTATCGAACGTATCGCCCGCAATCTTTTTCGGAAGTTGCCGGGCAAAGCGCAATTGTAAAAACCTTACAAAATGCGCTGCAAACCAATAAGCTTTCCCACGCCTATTTATTTTCCGGACCTCGGGGAACCGGAAAAACGACGATGGCAAAACTTTTTGCGAAAGCCTTAAACTGTGAAAAAGGGTTTGGCGAACAATGCAATGTATGTGAAAACTGCCAACTCATTTCACAAAATGCCCACCCGGATGTGATTGAAATTGATGCTGCAAGTAATAACGGGGTGGAAGAAGTCCGTGATCTCATCGATAAAGTGAAATATTCTCCCATCAAGGGACGTTACAAAGTCTACATTATTGATGAAGTTCACATGATGACATCGTCTGCGTTCAATGCCTTATTAAAAACCTTAGAAGAACCGCCATCACATGTTTTGTTTGTCCTTGCTACGACGGAACCTCATAAAATAATTCCGACGATTTTATCACGATGCCAACGTTATGATTTTGGCAAGGTTGGCCAAGCCGACATTACCGAACGCATTCGTCTTATTTTAGAAAAAGAATCGATTACCATGGAACCCGCTGCGTTGCAGTTACTTGTTCAATTAGCAGATGGGGGGATGCGTGACGCCTTATCGTTATTAGATCAAGCCATTGCCTATGCTGGGCAAACCATTCAAGAAAAAGATATTCTTGAACTCTTTGGCATGATATCCCTGGATGAAAAACTTCGTGTGCTTGAGGCTTTTGGTCAAAGTGATGGGGCCCAATTTATTCAAGCCATTGATCAATTCATCCAACAAGGAATGGATGAAAAACGGTTACTCAATGATCTTATCGATGTATTAAAAGACATCCTTATTGCCTATAAAACCAAAAATTTTGATTTACTCCGAGTTTTGACAGAAGCGGATGTGAATCGTTTGCTTCTTTCCTTATCGATCGAACAAACTAATACTTTATTAGACATGATTTTCTTCTTGTTAGCCGATTACAAAGTGAACGGAAATTGGTTGAACATGTTTGAAATTCGTGGGCTCTCCTTCATGGAGAAAAAACAAGACATGGTGCCTGTCAAGCAACCAACGCCCATACCTGCCAAACCCTTGGTAAGTTCACCCTTACCGAAAGTAATTCAACCATCCGCTTCCTCATTATCGGAAGAAGGTGACAGCTTATACATCGATGATCTGAACATTATCAAAATTATGCTGGATGGAAATAAAGAAGAAAAGCAATCCCTTCTCAAAGAATGGGATCAACTTGATACCCTCATGCTGGATGAATCCATAGGCCCCATCGCAACCTTACTCAAAGATGGAAAACCGTATGTACTCAGTGAGTACGTTCTTATTTTGGAGTACGATAATGCCTTACAAGCGGCCAAATTAAATCGTGTCCAAAATCAAAGTGCATTACAAGATGTATTGGCAAATCTTTATCCTGAACCTGTCCTTATCTATGCGGTTAACCGTCAAGAATCCTTAAAGCTCAATAAACTTTTTCTCGACTTACGTCAATTAGGCAAACTTCCTGCTAAAACCCAAACACCACCCACCGTTCGTAATTGGAAATTTAATGTATGAAACCATTAAAAACATTACAAAACCTAACTGAATCATTTCATAAACTTCCGGGTGTAGGTTTAAAGTCTGCTGAACGGATGGCGCAGGCGGTCTTGCAGCTTCCTGAGGAAGATGTCCAACAATTTGCCAAGGATTTGATTGCGGTTAAAACGACCGTTCGCACGTGTTCCATTTGTGGTTTATACACCGAATCAGAAACGTGTGAAATTTGTCAATCCCCTCGTCCCTATGAAACCCTTGTTGTCGTCAGTTATCCAAAAGATGTTTTTGCATTTGAACGCCTTGAAGACGTGACCTATCGTTACCATGTTTTAGGGGGAGTCCTATCCGCTTCAAAGGGCGTTCAAGTTTCTCAACTTAATATTCCAAGCTTATATAAACGTCTTGAAGAAAAACCATACGGCGAACTGATTCTTGCGATGAGTCCAACCCTTGAAGGGGAAACGACGGCCCAATATTTAGCGGTTCTATTGAAACATAAATCCATCAAAATTACGCGTTTGGGTTATGGCTTACCGATGGGTGCTAACTTAGATTACGCCGATGCAGTGACCTTATCCAAAGCGTTATCCGGTCGAACGAATCTCAAAGGAGAATAAGTATGTTTATTACATTAGAGGGACCCGAAGGTAGTGGAAAAACATCGGTCATGAAAGAAGTTATCCGTCGGCTTATCGATGAAGGGCACTCCATCATTGAAACACGAGAACCCGGCGGTACTGAAATCGCCGAACAAATTCGTACGATCATCTTAGATCGAAAAAACTTAAAGCTCGATGCACGAGCTGAAGCCTTATTATATGCTGCAAGTCGTCGACAAAACCTCGTCGAAAAAATTTGGCCCAGTATCCAAGCAGGTCATATTGTTATTTGTGACCGGTTTATTGATTCCAGTTTAGCGTATCAAGGAGGGGCACGTGGCATTGGTCTTGATGAGGTGTTGCAAATCAATTTATTTGCCACCGAAGGTTCATTCCCTGAATTAACCCTTCTTTTTGATATCGAACCCGAACTCGGTCTAAAACGAATTGCTCAAAACAAACAACGTGAAGTCAACCGACTTGATCTAGAACGTCTTGATTTCCACCGTCAAGTTCGGCAGACGTATTTAGCCCTCGCAAAAAAATATCCACAACGGATTGTGGTCATTGATGCTTCTCAACCTTTACATGATGTCATCGAAACCACGTACGCTCACATCAAAAAGCGTCTTACATGAGTATTTCCCATTATCTTCAACAATTTCAACCGCATATCCACCATTTATTCAGTCACGCTTTAACACAAAAAAAATGGTCGCATGCTTATCTTTTATCGGGACAAAAAGGAACACCGCTCAAAGAAATTGCCATCTATTTAGCGAAATCCCTTGTCTGTGAACACGGTCAACCCCTCGCAGATGATACATGTCAAACATGTCGCCGTATCGATGCCGGTGATTTTGTGGATCTTCACGTGATTGATGGTCAAGAAGCATCCATTAAAAAACAAGATATTCTCAATCTTGAACAGTCCTTTTCTGTCACATCTTTAGAAATTTTTCAACGGCAAATTTACATCCTTCATCTCGTGGAAACGATGACACCTGAGGCCGTCAATGCTTTATTAAAATTTTTGGAAGAACCTCAACAAGATATCTATGCTATCTTAACGACCGAATCAGTTCATAGCCTTTTACCAACCATCCTATCGCGCTCTCAAGTTGTAACGCTTAAACCCATTGAACAATCTCGACTTGTGGATCTTTATCAACAAGCTGGATTAAATGAAGATGATGCCCAATTAGCCTCGTTTTTTTACACCACGCCTGAACTTGCTAAAGCATGGGTGTCAACCTCTTCGTACGTCGCGTTAAAAAAAGCAACCATGGAATGGCTCAGTTTAATGGGGCAAAAAGTATCGGTCATGAAATTATATTTTCGACAAAACATCATTCCATTGATCCAAGATAATACACTGGCTGAACAATGGTTTTCCTGGATGATTGTTTTTTTACAACAATCTTTGCGCCTCCAATTTCATCAAAAGGTTGTTTTAAAAAATTTTCGTTCTGCGTTATTATTATTAAACGATACGGTCATCGATCATGATGTCTTAGTGACACTAACAGAAGAAACGATTCATCGGTTAAGACTTCCTGTTAATGTCCCTCTTCTTCTTGATCAATGGCTCATTCGCTTTACGAAAGGAATGCGTTTGCTATGAGTAATGAGTTTATCATGGGGGTTCAATTCCATCATTTACCAAAAGTTCATTATGTTCGTTTTCATGAACCTGTTGAACTTCAAACATGGGTCGTTGTCGAGACCCCGAAAGGTCCTGAACTTGGACAAGTTAAAAAACAGGCGGTTCCCATCGAATCCTTTACGCGTCAATTTACCGTCGATTCCGTGATTAAAAAAGCGACAAAAGACGATATTCGTCAATTTGATCGTAACGAAGAAGACGCCAAACAAGCCTTTATACAAGCAAAAGATATTGTTAAAAATCTTCATTTAAAAATGGATATGTTTCGTGCCGAATATAATTTAGATCGTTCGAAACTTTATTTTCTTTTCGTCGCCGAAGAACGCATCGATTTCCGGGAACTCGTCAAAGAACTCGCCAATCAATTTCACACGCGCATTGACTTACGTCAAATTGGGGCACGTGATCGCGCAAAATTACTTGGTGCGATTGGGGTTTGTGGTTTGCCTTTATGCTGCACCTCCTTTCTTAACGAGTTCGATAATATTTCTATCAATCGCGCTAAAAATCAAATGCTCTCGTTAAACATTCCCAAGTTAACGGGTCACTGTGGAAAATTATTATGTTGCCTTAAATATGAAGATGACGCCTATACCGAACTAAAAGAAAGTTTACCCAAAGTAGGAAGTCATTATCGCTTAAATCAACAAACGTACCGTGTTAGTTCAATGAACGTTTTGACCCGTGTCATTAAATTACAATCCCCAGAACACGACATCGTATTCATGCATGTGGATGAATTAAGTAAACAAGGTCAAAAAGTTCATGATTAGACATAAAAGTTTTCAACCCCAACCAGCCCACACCCTGTACTTTATTGCCACCCCTATTGGGAATTTACAAGAACTCTCTCCACGGGCATTAGAAATCATGTCGAAAGTTGATAAAATCGCGTGCGAAGATACACGCGTCACAGGTAAACTTTTACATCATTTTAATCTACAAAAGCCACTCATACCTTGTCACGAACACAATGAAAATCTTGCGTCTCAAACGATCATCCAAGCTGTGCTTCAAGGCGAATCTATTGCGTACGTATCCGATGCAGGATATCCCGGGATTTCCGATCCAGGACAACGCCTGATTCAACTTGCATTACAATCAGACATTCATGTTGTTGTTATTTCTGGTCCGTCTGCCATTTTAAATGCTCTTATTGGTTCAGGTCTCAATACCGAACGTTTTTATTTCCATGGTTTTTTACTTCCTAAAGAAGGACCTCGATTGGATGAATTAAAGGATCTATACACGCGAAAAGAAACCCTGATTTTTTATGAATCCCCACATCGTATTGATAGCACCCTAAAAAACATGTTAGAAGTTTTTGGAAATCGTCGCGCGGTGATTGCTAGAGAACTCACAAAACTTCATGAAGAATACCTTCGTGGAACCTTACAAGAATTGGTCGAGATTGACCCAACTTCGCTTAAGGGAGAAATGGTCGTTCTCGTTGACGGTAATAAAGATGAAATGAGTATTAAGTTAAGCGATGATGAACTTCGTAAATTGGTGCAAAACCTCACTGAAACCGGATTATCCATGAAAGATGCTATACGTCAAGTTTCTGAAATGACGACCATTCAAAAAAATTACATTTATAAACTTATGCACCGGAACTAACGTCGTCTTTTTTTCGTTGAATATACCACGCTGCGCCAGTGACACCACCCAATAAAACAGCTCCCGATAACGAGAGTAATAAGCCTTCTGTTAAGTACGGGGTCCAATAATGAACGCGATAACGTGTAAATCCTTCTCCTGAAACAAACCCGATAAAGCCACCTTGTGCACGGTACACAGGTGTAGTAAACGATTGACCTTGATCGTTCCAATAGGTGACATTCCAACCCGGATCATACGGAGTTTGCAAGACGATAAATCGTGATTGATCATAATTCGTTTCAAATTCCATGGTGTTTTTTGTATGCGTAAATCGTTCTAAAGGATATGCATTTAATAAATTGAGGCGTTCAAGATAATCAGAATACGCTTCTCGGTATAAAACCGGATAAAACATCGTTCCTGAAGAAAACTTAGGAACGATCACTATCCGGCTCACCGGGCGATCGGGGTAATAACCGCGCATAAACTTGAATGATGTATTGACAAAACTATGGGCATCCCGAACGATAATCTCGTTATTCTCATCAAAGAAATAAACGGTGGAAAAATGAGAAAGTCGAAGTTGTAAGGCAAAAAAGGAGGTTTCCTCTGCAAAATGGTTGCCTGTTGTCGGTGTTAAATGAATGGTTTTAAATTCGCCTTGGAAATTACTGAGTGTGGAATTAGGAGGGATCAAGGCGGTTTCACAAGCTTCTAAATCATTTAATAGATTCGGATTAAAAATCGTAGGACATGTGACAAACTCAACATTCGCAAAAACGCGTGCGATATTACGATTCGGTATATCTTGAACTTGGAGATGAGGTGCTTGTTCTAGAACGCTTAAAACATCCTCATTATCAAGAATACCCCCAGTAAGATACGCCTCTTCGTTGGTAAGAACTTCCGTAGTGGTGTTCGCAAAAAAATCATAAATCGATGCCCCTTCGATTTTATTCGTGCGAATGAGGGTATCAAAACTAAACCCTCCTTCGATAAAGTTTTGATTTTCATAAACGGAATTTAATTCGGTTGATAATTCATAATTTTTGGTAAAACCATGTGGAACATTTTGATACAAATAATCATAATAGCCTGTGTCTGGATTTGGTTCAGCCGACCGCGTATACGAATCATAAACATTTTGCATCAGGTAATATTTGATGCCTAAAAACGTATCAAGGTTATAACGTTTTTCATGATATCCCATTGACCATCCTCGATAGTTGTAATTCATGTGCGACCAGGCATTAAAATCACTGACATGGAAATTGTAAAGGGAGTGGAAAGCGGTCACCCCGTTATAGCCTAGACGCATCCCAAGATTCGTTGATTCGCCACTATTCAAATTGAAAATACGGAATAAATCGTCATCTTCACGATTAATGGAAGTAATCACATCCCGCTGATCACGGATGAGGGTAAGGCCATTGTCAATTCGGTTGGGATAGCTTACTAATCCATGGATATTCATAATCAAAGCACCCATAATAATCGATTCAAAAAAAATGGCATTTTTCATGATTTCCGTCAACGTTTTGGACATATACTGTTTTCGGAAATATAAATAAACACCAATCATGTAAAGAAGGGTTCCAATTGCCACCCATTCGCGTTCTTCTAACGCCGTAAAGAAATACTGATTTTCATTGGCTTGAGCGACGGCTAAGGCATAAAACGCTAATCCAAAAATCACCGCAAATGAGACATCAAAATACCACACCTTAAACGCATGGCGATGTTCAAATTGTAAAGCGACATAAGCAATGGCAATGGTGACGACAAAGATTTGCCAACGGCCGTAGTCAATGGTAAAGCCATGAACTAATTGATAGGTAATCGGCGTAAATAACATAAATAGCAATATACCCAAGGCGATGAAATGCGAATCTTTCTTTTGTTTGATGGAGTGTAGCTACGAAGGAACAACGAGCTTCGTCAAGGGTGTATACATGAATAGACTAGAAATCGTATTATCGTAACTCGACGTACGGAATAAGGTCGAAGATCGATTGCTCACTGTTGGAAATAAAAACGAAACAAGGGGATAAAACTTATTGTACGGTTCTTCTGTCAAAGACGCATTTTGCCAGACGGTTAATAATCGCCAAAATTGTTCCCAATCTTCTGCTGTCCAGGTGGCAATAAGTCGATCAAGATACCACGCTCCACCTACACGGTCGGACGTGACGGCAACCAAAACAGAAGGTAAAAAGACAAATCCTGACATCAACAGTCCACTCAAAAAGCCAACAAAACCAAGTCCAATTATCTTCAATGAATCTTGCCATGAACGACGGGGTAACGTTTGAAAATAACGAAAGACGGCGTAGAAGAACGCCGTAAAACTCGTCGATACAAGGAAGAAATAATTCGTAATGCCCATCAAAAACAGACTGGAGGCTAAAAGGATAATCTTCTTTTCTTTTAAGAGAGTTTCAATCCCAAGTAAAACAAGGGGAAACACCACCGCAACTTCCATGAAGTGATTAAACCAAAGGTAATAGACCATCCAACCCGAAAATCCATAGGCCATAGAGAATAAACGACTATTGGTTTCAGAAACACCTTGATATTTTAAATAAATGCGAAACGTTAATGAGGCTAAAACCATTTTGCCGATCATCAAGATGGCCATCCCTTGAGGGACTAATGCTCGTGGGAAAAGCAAAATAGGTAGAAAGAATGGATTTAAATAATAATAAAAAGAATTAGAACCGATATGGTTCGCACCAAGGTAGGTCGATGAATCCCATAAAACGAATTCACCCGTGCGAAAAAAATGCCACCAATCATCATACCCATTCAAATAAAACGGGATTTGCTGTAACACATAATCCCCACTTAATGGAATGGTAAATAAATTGGTAACTAGTGCATACGCAAAGAACATTACGCCCATAAAAGCGAGGAAGAAAACATAACGCAAAAAGGAATCAGGCTGATTCCATTGGATAGTAAGTCGGCGTGTATGCCGTAACCACCTTCGTTGAAATTTACCGCTTAGCTCGACGAGTTCCATGGTTTTTATTATAAGGTTTTTTTCTAGGTTTGTCCTGAGGGGATGGCGTATTTGTTTGACTCATGAACTGATGAAATAATTTCGGAATAGGGGCATAGAATTTAAGCTTTTTTTGCGTGATCGGATGATGGAATTCTAAGGCATACGCGTGAAGGCCTAATCGCTTTAACGGATCGGTTTCACTATGGTATTTTTTATCACCAATAATCGGGTGTCCCAAATCATTAAGATGAACTCGAATTTGATTTTTTCTTCCAGTATCAATCAGTACGTCTAATAACGCATGATTGCCGGAAGTTTGTTTAACTTCATAATGTGTAATCGCTTCTTGGCCTTCATCATCTTCTTCATAGTGAGAATACATGAGTTGAGTGGTCGTCTGACGTAACCATGATTTAATGGTTTTCTTCTTTTCTTTGGGAACCCCTTCAACAATGGCAAAATAGCCGCGTTTGGTCACCAGTTCGTTCCATCGATCTTGAAGGATATTTCGAAGATCTTCCCGTTTCGAGAAAAGTAGAATCCCCGAGGTATCGCGGTCAATACGGTGGGTCACATAGAGGCGAGCATTCGGATTTTTGTCTTGAACATATTCCATCATCACTTTGATGGCGGTTTTTGTTTTTTCTTTATCCGAGGCAATACTTAATAGGCCACTTGGCTTATCAATCACCAAGAATTCATCATCTTCATAAATAATTTTAGGTCGTGATACTTTCAATTCGACCTTTCGTTCGGAAAAGACAATGACCATGTCATTCGCGGCCAAGGGAAAATCAAAGCGTGATACACGGACCCCTTCAACGGCAACTTGCTTATGCCGAAGTAATGACTTGATATTATTTCGACTCATTTTGGGAAGTGATTCCCGTAAAAAATCCATGAGAATTCCTGCTTTTTTCACGCGAAATTCTTTGAATTTTGGCGCTTTATTATTTCTTGAGGGTGGGTTTGAATTTTGCATACAATCTCATTGATTTTAATGGCATTCGGTTACCTTTGAAAGGAAATTCGTAATCTTTATCATAATACCACCCCACAAAGCGATAACCTTTTTTCTTCGCTTTCGGAAGAAGTGAGGTATCTTCTCCTACATGAAATTTTTCAGGCGGCATAGGTTGACCACCTGCCACATCAAAGTAAATCGCGCGTTTCTTTTGGAAATAATAGACCAAAAGAAACAATGCAAAAAAGGAGGCTAATACAATGGGGAGGGTATATGTTTGTTGGCCATAGATTTCTATGATGATCGGGGCGGTGTAATACGGAATGGAACCAACGACTAAATTTGCATCATTATAAAGGGGTACTTTATATTCAAGACGATATTGAAAACGACCATTTCGATACGGTGAAAAAGAAGGTAAGGTTGCTCCTCCGATATCTTCAAATTGTTGTTCTGTTACCCTTGCCGCTTGCCATTGATACCGTACTTGGTAGGCTAAGGGTTCATATAAATCAAAATAAAGTGTCATCGTTTCCGAAGCAAAACGTTCTCCAACCTCGGATGCACGTAAGGTTGCTGGCTGAACGGAGGTCCCTCGATAACGCCATTCTGCATACAAGGTTTTTGAAGCGAGGATGGGTACATCAAAATCATGCCACTGCGTTAATGCTTCATCGTCATACCATGCGGTTAGAACGACATTATCACGCGGAGTAAAGGTGGGTGCGGAAAAAAGAAAATCACCATGTTCAACTTCAACGGTTTGCGTTTGATCGTCATTTAAAATAATAAATTCTAACGTGTGGGTATCAACCGCTGACTGCGGTGGAAGGATGGGTAGTAGTGAGAAAGCGGCAAGGACAAATAACTTCATTAAAAATCAACTTGATTGAAGCGTTGTACGGTCATCGTGACCGTTAAATTTCCATTACGTTCACGAATTTTATCAATAAATTGTTTTTGTTTGGTGGATTTTTTGATGACAACACTATAAGAGATTTCAAAAAGTGTTCCAAAATCAATGGTTCTCACCCGGTTAAGTTGAGCTGATAAACAATATTCCTTCAGTAAATCGTCAAATAGATTTTCATAATTTAAACTTTCAGGAACGATGATTCGTAAGGCAATGTTGCGATCGGATGTCTTTCCAAATTTCAACGAAAATAAAATAAGAATAATGGCCATCATGAATAAGGTAAAGACGGCAGCAAACGCGACGTAACCTGTCCCGGCAATGACGCCAATGACCACGGTTAATAAAACATAGGCAATATCTTCAGTGTTTCGTTGATTCGTACGAAAACGCGTAAGCGCAAATAATCCCCCAACCGCAATCCCTGCGGCAAGATTGTTGGCAAGCATAATCATCAATACTGCGACGACGGGAGGCATCATGACCATCGTCCAAGGAAAGTCAGAAATAAAACCTTCATCTCGCTTAATAAACATGTAGAAATAGGCCAAGATAATACCGAGTAAAACCGCAGATACCATGACGACTAAGGTCACAGCCACCAAATTGTCGAGCTGAGTATTTAAATTATCAAACATCGTTGCGAATCTCCTTTGCTAATTCAAGTTCATACGCTTTTCCATACTTAGAAAACGAATGAAGATAGATGTTGTGGCGACTTAGTGCTTTTGCAAACCATAGAGGCATCGCGTCCCCCACTTTGACTTCCATTAATACTTGATCCTCTTTGAGTAAAGAAACACCGCGATCTGGGCTTTCAAAATCAAAATTGTCATATCTAGTATAAATGTTTTGATCAAAAGTCACTCTGAATTCTTCATCTTTTTTATCAAAAAATGCTAAACGATCATATTCAATGAAGACCGCTTTTTTGAGTTCATATACATGAGTCATATAATGAAGTTCTTTTAAAATTTGTTGTGAATAATAATCCGTTCGACTCGGAATTTCACCTTTCAGCATAAATTGATCGATTTCAGTCAAACTCATGGAAGCGCGACGTTTGGTCACAACACCTTGAATTTTTCGTTTCACTTCAAGAAAAACTAAGTTCGTCCCATCCCCTTGAACCCCATACTTACGAATCCGTAATTTTTCCTTGAAATCAGGTTTTAACAAGGAGATAGAGATAAGTTGATGATCAATTGTGTCGTAATAAACATTACGAAGATGATACGTATTTCCTTCCAGACAATAAGGGTCATATTTCATGTGTCGACGAATGGTTTGTAAAAGCCCTTCGAATTGATGACGGGTAATGACAAATTTTTTCTCGTACCGCTTAAAGACGTTGGTTTCAGCCATACTTGTAGTGTAGCAAAAAAGAATGTAAATGAACATATTGACCGAATCGGTCAGTCGCTTTATAATAGGGTTATGTCCGCAAAACTTTCCATCATGAAATCCGCGATTGAAATCTTTTCAACGTTGGGAAAAAAGAAGGCAAGTATCGCCGATATTGCTCGTCATGCTGGAGTGAGCAAACCGCTATTATTTCATCATTTTAAAACCAAAGCGGCATTGTATGAAGCGACGCGAACGTATGCACTTTCTCTCATTCAACATCTTCAAGACACGTTCCATCAAAATCAAGGGCATTTCTTTGAGAAACTGTATGACCTCCAAATCGCAAAATATAAACTTGAACTTGCGACACCACATCTTTTCGAATTCATTCTCATCGACTTAGAAAAAGCGCCAGAACTCCCCCCTTATCCCTTTACCGAAAAAGATTTAACTCTCTTTAAAGACGATGTCGATCCTCAATTTATTTATCAATGGTTTTACGTGATGGCCTTAGGATATCGGCAACGATTATTGGATGGGGCAGATGCTCCCACCATTTTCCAAGAATTCCGTAAAGCTTTTGAATACATCAAACATATTTCCCTAAAGGAGGGTGATTAAGATGGAATACGCTTTTGAAATTAATCAGTTAAGTTTTGCTTACTCCCCAAAAAGGGGGAATGTCCTTCATGACATTTCTTTAAAAATTCCAAAAGGTTCCATCTTTGGGTTATTAGGACCTTCTGGAGCAGGAAAATCAACGACACAAAAAATTCTTATCAAGTTACTCAATGATTACCAAGGCGATGTTCGATTTTTTGGGCAATCGTTAAATGAATTGGGACAAGCCTATTACGAACGCATCGGTGTCGGTTTTGAAATGCCTGTTCACTTCAACAAACTTTCAGGTTATGAAAACATGAAGTTTTTTGCGTCGTTGTATCAACGTCACATTGATTTTGAAAAACTCATGATTCGGGTCGGTCTGGGCAATGCGATGCATCAACAGGTGGGTCAATATTCCAAAGGCATGAAAATGCGCCTTAATTTTGTCAAAGCACTTTTAAACGATGGCGATGTTCTCTTTTTAGATGAACCCACCAACGGACTGGATCCGGCCAACGCCCGCATTTTAAAAGACATTATTTTAGAAGAGAAAGCCAAAGGTAAAACCATCATTATCACAACCCATTTAATGGGGGATGTCGAAGAATTATGTGATGAAGTGGCGTTTATCGCGAATGGGAAATTATTAGAAGCCTCCAATCCGAAAGCATTAAAACTTAAATATGGTGTTCGAGAAATTAAAGTAGAATACCAAGAAAAAGAAGGATTAAAACAACACGTTTTCCCCATGGAGAAACTTGCCAGTGATGCCTTCTTTCAACAATTGATTCAAGAAGACCGTATCGTGACCATGCATAGTCAAGAAACCTCTTTAGATAAAATCTTTATTTTGATTACGGGGGAAGATCATGCTTAAACTGTTGCTTTTACTTAAATCCGAAGTCTTACGTTTATTCCATTATAAAATTATTTATTTTGGATTGTTTGTCTCGTTGATTTGGGTCTTTGTCTTGGCGTTTACTTCCTTTCAAGAGGCTGAATTACTCATGCCACAGCTGCTCGCCCTTGATGCAGGATTAATGACCATTGTCCTCATCGGTTCGTCTTATTATTTTGAAAAACAAGAAGGCACGCTTCAAGCGTTGTTTGTGAGTCCTGTTTCACCTAGGAAGGTTCTCGTTGCAAAAATACTTGCTAGTCTCGTGCCTTCCCTTGTTTCCATCACCCTCATCAGTCTGACGATGGGACTCATTCATAGTTACTGGATTCCTTTACTCCTCGCCCTTGCTTACATTATCTTGGCAACGATTGCGCACATTAGTGTTGGCTTTATCTTAATGTTTTTAAGTCCGGATTTTATGAGTTTACTCGTCAAATATATGGGCGTCGCACTTTTGTTTTATTTACCCGCTATTCTTATTCCCTTAGACCTTATTCCTGAGTCATTTCAATGGGTTGGGTTTTTATCCCCAAGTTACGCCGCTCAATACATCATTCAGTCGTTACTCATCGACCGTGATATCACAATGATCCTTCTCGCTATGTTCTTTTTAGTCGCCATTCCTGGGCTTATTTTTCCACTTTATGTTTATCCCCGCTTTAAAAAGGAGGCTTTACGCGCATGAAATCCTGGTTTGCTTTACTAGGCTATGAACTCAAAACACTCTTACGTGACCCTATGAACTTATTTATGTTCATTTATCCTGTTTTTATGTTGTTTTTTATGGGATGGGCCATTCCTTCGATTTTAGAACGAACCGGTCTAGAAACATCTTCCGGGGAATACGCATTAAGTCTAACAATTATTTTTGTGGTTATTCTCGCCGTCGGTGGCATGATCTCGGGTATTTTACTCGGATTCTCACTCTTAGAAAACAAAGATGAGAAAACGATTCAAGCGATTGCAGTCTCACCCATGACCGTTCAAGGCTATGCATGGTTTAAGAGTCTTTACACCTATGTAATTGGTTTTTTAGGAACACTGGTCATGGTGGGCGGCATCATCCTCTTTTTTTCCGATGCGTATTCGTATTCCTTTAACGGGATTCGGTTTGGACTATCAGAAATTTCTTTCCTTGATTTACTGCTTTTTAGTGCGGTTAGTAGTCTCCTCACACCGACAATTGGGGCGATGATCGCAGCGATTGCTAAAAATAAAATTGAAGGGTTTGCGTTGATGAAAACCGCAGGCATCCTCTTCATTATTCCTGCCCTTGTATTATTAGAAGCTTTTGGGGATTGGAAACAATATTTGTTAGGCATCACCCCCAACTTTTGGCCCGTGAAAGCCTTTTTAAATCTCGCGTTTCAAACCCAAGGTCCTGATGATCTCTCCTATACCCTTTATTTAGTAATTGGCGCGGTCTATATGATCTTCCTTGCAGTTATTTCCATTCGTTATTTTGTCAAGCGTGCAAGCGCAGAAAGGGGATTTTAAACCATGTTTGGACTTGATTGGTGGGTCTGGGTACTCATCGCGGTCGCGGTCGTCGGGATTGGTTATTTAAAGCTCAAAGTCTTTAATGCCATGATTAAAAAGAAACCGAGCAACCAACCTAACCCAGAAAACGACGAAGACTAGCACCCGAAAGGGTGCTTTTCTTATCCGCGTTTGTACGGGGCAATCATGTCGAGAGGATGATACTTTTTAACGAGCTGTAAATAAAAGTAAGGATTTAACAAGAGTTCTCGACCTAGATAAATAAGCGATATGCCTTGACCTAATGCATCTTCGATTTGTTCGTAGGTGGTGACGAGGCCTCCCCCAATCGTAGGAATACCCTGCGTTTCAATCGCTTTCGCATAACCAAGTTGGTAACCCGGATACGATTGAATAGAAACAGGGACTGCACCCCCACTACTCACATTAACGCCAACTACGTAAGGTTTAATAAGATCCAACATGCGAAGGGTTTCTTCCACATGATGACCGCCTTCGGCGTATTCTTCTACTGATAATCGGACCCAAATGGCCCCATGAAATTCCGTGGATACTGCCTGTAAAATTTCAATTAAAAAACGCGTACGATTTTCGATGGATCCACCATATTCATCGGTTCGATGATTCGTTAATGGCGATAAAAACTGATTAATGAGGTAACCATGGGCCCCATGAATTTCAACGCCATCAAATCCTGCTTGTTGAGCACGATGGGCAGCCAATCGGAAGTGATGAATGACGGTTTGAATATCTTCTTTTGTCATCGCTCGGGGCATCCGGTGTTCAGGCGTAAACGGAATGGCAGACGGAGAAATAGCTTCTTGGGACATATCGCCTGATTTTTTTCCTGCGTGAGCGAGTTGAATCGCAATTTTGGCGCCACCATGATGAACCGCACTTACAAGTTGATGTAATCCGGCTAGTTGAGCATCATCATAAATACCTAAATCGTGAATCGAAATGCGACCCCGTGATTCAACCGCGGTGGCTTCAACAATGACTAAACTCACACCGCCATACGCACGAGCAGGATAATGCGCGAGATGAAACGGTTGTACGTGTCCTTCTTCGTTGGCACTATACATACACATCGGGGCCATGACAAGGCGATTTTTAAGCGAAAGAGAACCCCATTGAAAAGGGGTAAAAAGCAACCCACTCATCGGAAGAAACCTACATAGGCCCCCATTGCAAAATTACGATAGTACCCATCAAAATAAATAAGTGATTGCACCCATATATCCATCGAAAACGTTTCAAAAGTGAAGGAAATGAGTAAGTCTTCAGGGTTTACTGCCGTGTAGTCTGCTTGTTGGATATCTTCACCGGGGAAATGCCGCGCTAACAAAACGGCAATCATTTCCTCAAGAATACCAATCGTAACGGCTTCATCACCATAGGTGATATTCCAATCAAGTTGTAAATCGGTTTCTTCCTCCATGGTCAGTGACATGGTCACGTTGTCGCTGGTGTAAGGTGTTTCCACAAGATCCATGATCGAAGGCACAAATAAGAATGTTTCATAGTCAAAGGAAGAAAAATCTAAGATTTGATTCGATAAAGAAAAATAATAATCCACAAATTCGACGACCGGGTCATCGGTATACGTCCCAAAGGTCGTGGGAAAATCAAAGGGGTGTTCATACGATTCCGGAATGCCCGAAAAGGAAGCAAGGCCAATTTCATTCATGGACGTGACAATCGAAAAAAGTTGATTGTATTCTTCTTGTGTAAGGTCGTTTTTGACCATCAATTCCCCTTCTTCATCAAGCATATCGAGCCGTTCAATCGCCGCGTTAAATTGACCTTGTAAAATGAATCGGGCAATGCCAACCCCATTGACGAAAGGCATCACGGCCGCGAACACATAAATGCCCACAAGGGTTAATAAGGCGCGTTGGGTGGCTTGAGGATGTCTTTTGAGCACCCAAATCGCGTAACTGATCGGCCATATTCCCATCATGAGTTGGAGGACGATACCCATGGAAAATCCAAAGACAATCCCCACACGAATGAGTTCGACATAATACCCAAACATAATCACGAGTAAAACGATGGGGAAAAGGTTTTGAAAAAGCTTTATTAAAGGATAACGTTCGACAAACCGACGGGTGGAGACATGCGTTGAAATCCCTGCAAAAGCAATCACCAAGGTTGATAACGTATAAATTCCCGCGTTATATTGTTCACTTTGAAATAGACCCGTCAGCAAGTAGATGACGATAAAAATCATAAAGACACTGATGACAGGTGCAAGCACAAATAGGAAGATACGTTCCCAGATAACGGAGTACGATCCTTCCTCGATTTTTTCGTTTCCTCGAGGAAAGCCATTCAACCATGTGGGAACAAAAACATACGTAAGCGATAAGATAAGCACATTCGAGTAGACGGTAAAGGCAATCGATAAATTAAACAAAATATTCGTGCTCAATAAAATAATGGCGACACCGACAAAGAGGAATAAGGCATAAACAAGCGCGGTAAAAATAACATTAATGCCATCAATGATGGGTTTTTCGATCGCCTTATTCGCATGGAAATATCGGATAAATAAAGGCAATAAATAAAACCCAAAAAGTAAATTTGAAAAGCGAAAGAAGCCCACGGCAAGATTCGCTTCGAGTTGCAACCAACCAAAATAAAGCCCGGTGAGAAGGATTACGGTGAGAATATCGATGATCTTCGACCAGCGCCACCACGCAAACGTTTCCCTTGTGAGAGTCACACTCAACGTTAACGGAAGAAAAATGAACAAGGCTTGAGAAACATCGGTCAACCAGTTTAGTTCAAGGTCTTCATTCAATACCATCAAAAATCCTAAAAGAAAAGAATAAATTAATGTGACAGGGAAGCGTTGCCAACTTCCTTGCAACGGTTTTAATAAAAAGTTATTCAACCAACGTTGCATTAATTTCATCGATTTCTACCTCCTGAGGAATGAGATGAAGCGGCAATACCACCGGCAGCAGCTTGGCGACGCTTATCATCAATAAAATCATCAATCATTAGCACTACACTCACGGCAAGGGCCTCATCAAAGCCATCTTCAATGGCCACTTGATACGTGTCTCCCCAGGCTAAAAACTTCTTTTGAATTTGTACCACAGTACCATTTTCATCGGCAATTCGATAATTATAACCAAAGAAATCGCCTTGAATTTCATATTTTTTCCCTTGAATTAAGAGGTTAAAACGTACCCCAAAAAAGGCAAGAAGTTGTTGGGCAAGCTTGGCGACAACGGCATTCTGACGATCGTATAAAAAATACGTAGGAACAAAGGTTAAAACTTTTTGTCGAATCGAATAAATGGGGGTGGGATCATCGACTTTAAAAATATCTTTATGACTATGCAGCGAAAAGAATTTCCCTTTTGCCTCATACAAGACATTTTGAACTTCATCATACACTTTGTATTCATCCCGAATGGCGAATACTTTTTGCTTAAGATAAACATATTTCATGCGATAAATCCCTCCACATGTTCAATAAATAATTCAAAAAAGGTATCAAAAGGAAGATGACCCGCATTGGGCATCATGACAAGATGGGCATTGTCTCCCAAACTTTGTAGGAGTAATTCCCCGGTGGCAAGGGGAATAAATCCATCAAATTCACCCCAAAGAAGCAGGATCGGTTGCGTGATTGTATCGAATATCGCTTGCATATTTTGCGAATCATTATCCTCACCAAATTGTTTAAGTATATCCGGGGGAATCGTACGATTGACAACATACATTTCATCAAAATCTTCATTTGTAATAAGCCCATTTTTCCGTTCGTATTCTGAGTAGGCGGTAAAAAAGAAGGCTCGTTGAATGTAATAGTTTTGAACCACTTCTTTGTACATGAAAAGAGGTAAACTAGGAGGATTGGTCATTGCCCCTTCCGGATAGTATCCTGCAGACCCGACCAACATAAGTTGGGAAATTTTTTCAGGAGCAAGGTGGGTAAGATGAAAGGAAACCTCCCCTCCCATGGAATGGGCCATCAAGGTAATATCGTTTAATTGCTTGGCTTCGATAAATTCAAGCACCGTTCGCGCTTGATTTTCTTTACCATAATCATAATTACGAGGTTTACTCGATAGTCCAAAACCTATTAAATCAACCGCGATGACATGATGGGTGGATTTAAAATGCTCAAAAACGTGAATAAAATCATAACTTGATCCTAAAAATCCATGAATAAAGAGCATCACAGGCGCATTGGTATCCCCAGCTTCGCGATAAAAGATGGTGCGCTCTTCATCAAGTTGAAGTTCTTTCGCATACGCTTCGTAAACGTATTGACGGGTTTGTATGATTTCTGAGGTTTTAAACCCCGAAGCAGTCCAAAATCCCACCGTGATAACATAAAGCGTTAGGGCCATGATCCGCCCCCATTTTATTTTCTTTTTCATCGCATTAACTCAATGCCAGCCGAGCTGCTGACCCCTTGATATAGCAGGCGTTTCCCTTTTGTTAATCGTAAGGAAACATGCCCGGATAATCCTTCTTTAATTTGATGGTCCATCGTCCCTAATTTTGGTGATTTAAGGGAGGCAACGCGATCAATCGTCGCTTCAAATTCAAGCATCAAAGAACCTTTCTTGAGAATATAGTGACCAGAACGTTGGGTAATCACTTCTTGGATGACTTTGGCGCCATTATACGTTGCAAATCGGTAATGTTGACCTGCGACATAAAGATGACCAATAACACCAAGGAATTTTAACCCTAAATAAGGAATCTTCGCATAAGAAAAGAAAAAAGAAATATTGTCTTCCGAGAAATGATTCGCTTGAACCCACACATAATTTTCAGGGAATGAACGCCCCCAATCCTTTTCTAAATAACCCTTACCGCTTGTAAATTCAATCACGTCATCATTCACAGATAGCGATCCCGTGATCGAATGATTTAGCGAAAGTACGCCATGGTAACATTCCATCGCTGGGAGATAGGCAAACGGTCCCATTATGGAAGGATTCAAAATGTTTTTTGGAAGCGGAATACGACCTTGATAATGGAAGTCACCACGCAAGTGAACATCGTCATTTTTCAAATCAATACGGGATTGATCTAATGAGAATGTATTGGTTCCTACTTTTACGTGAAAGCGTTTCTTATCGGCAGAAAAATCCGAGGTGGGAAAACGAAAATAATGATAATCAAGCCGTGGTTCTTCCCCGTTATCGACTAAAAATGCTTGGACAAAGGCATGCGGATCTTTCTTAGAAAGCGAGATACCAGGAATGAGCGCAAGTGAGAACGTTTGATCCGCCGTCACATGTTTAAAGTACCAGCCTTCAAAGTAGCGATTGGTTTGGCCGAAGCCTTGATATATTTCGGGTTTTTGAGGATGATTCATAAAAAAAGCTAAGGGTTTCCCTTAGCTTTTATTTTACCTTATTTTAACGGGATTCGTTAGGAAGGTTGGAAGGCACCGAAGAGGACGAGCCAGGTTAAGATGGTTTTCGCAACTAACGATAAGATGATATAACCACGTTCACCGACAAGATAGTCTTTAAATTTACCGACGCCTAAGTATTGAAGAAGCATGTTGACGGGGAAGGTGTTGAAAGCGATAAAGTAGGTGGCTAAAATCGCCCAAACGAAACCAGGAACAGCATCTAAATTGGGGTTCACCCCAATGTAGAAGGCAATGGCAACCCAAGGAGCAAGACCAACGACGGTCCCGAAGATAAAGGGTAACCAGTTGATTTTCTTACCGACTTTGGATTCGCCTGCGTTGAGTAATTCCATATCTAAACCAAAGAAGTTCATCGCCGCATTCGCTAATGCGATTAAGGCAAAGACGGCCACATCGCGAACACCGAATAAGGAAGAAATTAAGACAATCATTAAAGAGGACGATAACGCATATTCATACCAACGGAATTGGTTGATACCGACACGTAAACCTTCACGATATTTCTTCTTGAAAGGGAAGGCGATAAGGAAGTGGAATAAAGCCGATAAGAGCAAGAAACTTGCAGTTAACGGTAAGAAAGGTAATTGAAATAACGTGTCTGTGACGGTTAAGACTAACCCTTCACCTGGAACGAACTCAAGGTAATTACCGATGACATCGATATTAAAGGCCCCTTGTTCGGAAATATTGGGATACACAAAGAAGGCAAACGCCATCATGAGAACCCCTTGGATTAAGTGAACAAGACCCATGGTTTTGTTAAAACCAAGGAGTTTGTCTACTTTTTGATCGAACGACAATTCAACTTTTGCGCTCATAAAATCTCCTTTTTTCACCATAATTGGTAATATTAGTATAAATCCGTTGATAAAAAGTGAGGCGAAAAATGCTTATGATTCATAAATATATTCCGGGGACCAATCCGCGACGACCCACACTGGTGCTTTTTCACGGAACAGGCGGAAATGAAAACGACCTTTTAAGCATTGCGCAGATGATTGATCATGAGGCGAGTGTTTTAGCATTGCGGGGTGATGTAAGCGAGTTTGGGATGAACCGTTTTTTTAAACGCTTAGCAGAAGGTGTCTTTGATTATGACGACATCCGCATGCGTGTCGATGCACTCGATGCATTTTTGAATAAAGCGTGCGAACAATATCAGCTGGATCGCCAGGATCTCCTCGGTGTTGGTTATTCTAATGGCGCCAATATGATTGCCCAAATGATGTTAAAAAAACCGATGAGTTTTCGCCAGGCAATCTTAATGCATCCGATGGATATCGATCCCAAGGTCGTCCCTACACCGATCGAGGATGTAGATATTTTAGTGACGGCAGGCACCGAAGATCCTATTGTCACGCAAGCGCAAACCAATCAACTTGTGCACCGTTTTCAAACACAAAAAGCAACGGTCGAATTAGCGTGGTTTAAACACGGACATCAACTCTCAAGTGATGAAATCCAAACCGTGATAAAATGGTATCAGAAGCACATTATTGATCCGGAACAATTCCGTGATTAAGGAGGAAATATGGGCCCATTATTAGGATTTATTACGGTCTTTTTTATCGCGATGAGCATGACACGAAAACTCGTTCAGCTCACGTTAGCATCCGTTGTGAAGCGCAATAAGCTTAAGGAAAAGAAAACGTCGCTTGATTTACAAATCTTATTATTTTTGCAAAAAAACCATCGCTACTTTGGCATCCTTGCCTTGTTGAGCGCATTGGCCCATGCTGCCCTTCAATTCTCGATCACCGGTTCCCCAAGTTTAACGGGAGGAACCCTCATTGGTTTATTAATCGCGCAAGGTGTTACGGGTTATTTACAAGAACAAAAAAAGGGCAACATTCGTGTTTTGAATAAAATTCACGAAATATTACCCTTTATCATAACGGGACTTATCATCGCCCACATTATTTTGAATTCTTCAATTCCGCTTTAATTTATTTTTTAGGAAACCACGGTAAGAAAATCGATGTGCGTTTCGTATAGGCTGCAAAATCAGGATGGTTAACCATCCTTTTTTCTAATAAAGGAACACCGGATAAATACCGAAGTAAAAATGTGACGACAAGTGCTGAAAAAATGGCGATGAAAGGCAACCAAGGCATGGAAATGATAAATCCATTACCAAAACCCATGATGGTGATTCCCCACCACATAAAGACTTCACCGACATAATTTGGGTGCCGCGTAAGTGCCCACAATCCGGTGGTCATGAGTTTGCCTTTGTTCACTGGATTTTTTTTAAAACGGGCTAATTGAGCGTCGCCGACCGCTTGAAAATAAAAGCCAACCATCCACAGTAATAGTCCCCCTAGAAGTGGACCATACATCCACGGTTCAATCACATTTCCCGACACCATAATATTGGCAATCAAGACCCAGGCAATCAAAAACATAAAGAGGGCTTGGACAAGAAAAATTTTGACAAACCCTTTTAGTTTTCGCAACGGAGGTTGAATTTTTGCCCGCATCGCAACGTAACGATAATCTTCTGGTTTTCCTTCGTTACGACGACGAATATGGGTAGATAAACGCACGCCCCAAATCGTTGTAACGAGCACGGTGATTAACGAAAGAAAATTACTATTCACGCCAAGAAGCTGGGTCCGAACAAGGATGAGTGCCCAAGCAATCCAAACAAACCCAAGTCCCCAACCAATATCAATGATTCCATAATTATTTTTTGCTTCTGCTTTAAAAAAATAAATGGTGAAATGTAAGAGAATCACACTGACGGTGATGACAAGTCCCGTTAAAATTAAAACACCAATCATAAACCAAAAACCCCCATGAGCCATAACGTAATCACGGTAGAAACGCCCGTCAAAAATGTCCCCCACAACAAATCAATGACCGTAATTTTTACCGGCCATGCTTTAAGCGTCGCTAAGTTTGTTATATCATAGGTTGCATACGTAACGAGTCCAAATAAACTCCCCAATAACCATCCTTCAAAAAGTTTTCCTTGCGCAGGGAGAAGGACAAATACAACAAGTCCGACATGGTATAAAACATAAAATAGTAACGCACCGATTCGATTAACTTTTTCGGCCATGAGATGGCCAATATGGCGACGATAAAGGTGAGGAGCCACTTTAACGAGCCAAAATAAATCTAATACCGTGAAGACAAGTGCACTCAATAGAAAGGTGAAAAAAATATTCATCATAATCCCTCGAATCCATCGTATCACGTGACTCAAGAAAAAAGAACCTTGCGGTTCTATTAATCAATTTTCTTCGTTTGTTTTTGAAGACTCGTGAGCGTTTGAATGATCGCGAAGAGTTGATTGACTTCTTCCTCCGTCATCGGCGCCGTCACGTAACGATAGCGTTTTCCTAAAAATTTCTTAAACGGGAAATCTGCTTTTTTATGACCGAGTTTACGGTTAAAAAATTCTTGACGAACAAGCCCAAATTCTTTGAGTTTTTCTGTCACGAATTCACGCTTTTTTTCAGCCAAGAACGTCGATAAAACGAGTAATGGTGGTAAATCAGCGTTCGGATTAGTGAGTTTTTTCTTTGCCATATTGCCCTTATTTTATCAATTTTTTTGGGTTTGTGGTGATTAAATTTGTTAAAGGTTCTTTTCCACGTAATCTTTTAACCATTGTTGAACTGTTTTGACTTCGTTAGGAAACCCTATTCCTTCAAATTTTTGTACCAGTGGAATCTGGTACTGTGCATGAATTTTATCGCCAGCCGCACCAAAATTCTGACCCCACGTACGGTTGCCACCCACGGCAACACCGATGACTTTTTCGTGATGCTTTTCTAAAAATGTTTTGGTTAAATCGGGGATTTGGCCAAAGTTGTAAGAACGTGTGATAAGAAAGATGGGACCTTGGATGGTATCGGTCACATCTTGAATCATCACCACAGGAAAACCCATTTTTTCCGCAAAACGTTTTCCTTGACCAGTCATTGAATCAACGACGATGGTAAGACTCATGGCCGTTTTCCAAAATGTTTGATTAAAAAATTAAGTGTCGCTTGTGGCGCAAATCCTTGAAGTACATCGTCACCCATAATGAGTGCTGGTGTTTCTTTAATGCCATGTTTACTGACAAGGGTTGCAAACTGTTCCGCATGGTTTGTTTGATGAACATAATCGAAGCAATCTTGATAGTGATTACGTAATGCCAAGGCTAAAAATTGTTTGAGATGCTCACAATGAGGACATTGGTCTTTCGTTAACAAAAAAGCTTTTTGCGCAGCCATTATTGATTAATTTTGGGTTTATTAAACACGAAGTCATCATCATCTAAGGCAACGGATTTCATTTTTTGATACCCATTCCCTTTCATGGAGAAGTAATCCATGGTTTTTGTTTCCGTGTTTAACCCATTGAGGACAACAGGGTTGACTTCTTCGTGTTCATATACGGGATCAAAGCCAAGATTCATCAAGGCTTTATTGCAGTTATAACGTACAAAGACTTTGACATCGTGGGTTAAGTCCACGGGATCATAAACCGTTTCGGCGAGTTCTTCTTGCTCTTTGTACAATTTCTTCATGAAATCCATCATCCAGTCATTAAGAACTTCTTGTTTTTCTTTACTAAAGGATTGATAAATTTCAATCGCTAATTTACCAACATAAAGACCATGAATGGCTTCATCACGCAAGATGAGGTTGATGATTTCTCCCGCTTGCATCATTTTGCCTTGGCCATAGAAATAAAGGGGGTAATAGAAACCCGAGTAAAACAACCATGTTTCTAAAAACACAGAGGCAACCATGGCTTTCCATTGTGTTTCCTTGAATTGTTCATCAGAGAAATCCACTTGGGAAGGGTTGTATTTTTTCATGTAATTCATTTGATCAAGTTTTTCATATTGACCAACAATGAGCGTCATGATGTTTTGCAAATTACGATTTTGTTTGCCCCAGGCAAATAATTCATCTATTTCTTGGGTGGATAAAAACGTCATAAAAATATTGGAATAGGATTTGGCATGAACTGCGTTTTCCATCGCCGCCATCCAGTTGATGACCGCCTTACGTTGATGAAATTCATCGGCAATGGAACGTGATACTACCGGCATGCCAATGTCCCCTTGATACGTATCTAAAAACGTCAAAATAAGTAAATTGAGTGCGTAGGCATGTTTAACGGTATCCGGTAAAACTTTCCAAACGAGTAAATCGGATTGTAAAGAAACGTCTTCAGGGCGCCAAAATTGCGATAAATTTTGCTCGTAAAATTGTTGCGTAAACGTATCATCCGTTCCATTCCAGTTCGCGCCGGAAAATGCGGAAACAGGATTAAAATGTAAACTTCCAATCGCGATATCAAGACTTTTTTTATTCATGGCCATACATTTATCCTCCTAAACAACACACGATTCACATTCTTCAATTTTTAATTTTTGCGTACGCGTATAGTACAAGGTTTTGATGCCTTGGTAGTGCGCATACAAATAGTATTTAATGAGTTCTTTGGTTGTCACATCCGACGTGATTCCTAATTCAAAAGAAATCCCTTGATCAACGTGTTTTTGTGCGGTTGCAATGACATCAATGACTTTATAGTTATCAATTTTATAGGCGGTTTCATACATGAAAGCAGACGTATCCAAGGCCGGCATAGGGAAATAGGTTTTCGAATTCCCATAGGTTCGTTCTTCAATAAGCTGCTTGATCGGTGTCAAGGATGGGGTTGCCGACATGACATACGCGATGGAGCCGTTGGGAGCAACGGCGAGACGGTGTGAGTTATACAAGCCGTACTTCATGACATTCGCTTTAAGCTCTGCCCAGTCTTCGTCAGTAGGAATGGCAACCTCTTTAAAAAGTTCTTTCACTTTGTCTGTTTTAGGATAAATGGCACCACGACCTTCAAAGTATTTTCCGGAGGCATAGTGACTGGATTCAAATTGATAAAATTTCAGTTTCGTCGCTTTCGCTTTTTCCATGGAGTGAACAAGGGAGTAATAATTGACTAAGTTAAAGAAGACGTCGACAAGATCAATATCTTCTTCCGAGCCAAATAAAATGTAATTTTCTGCAATATAACCGTGATGTCCCATGATACCAAAACCGACGGATCGGTTCATTCGGTTCGCTTTTGCAACCGCAGGAACATACCCAATATTCGTATTGGTGGAAACCGAGTTCATGACATCCATCGCTGCGAAAACAGTTTCCTTGATGGTATTGTGACGAATCATATTACCCATATGACCCGAAGCTAAGTTACATGAAACATCCATCCCAATGTCATCTTCGTCATGCTTATCATAATCCGCATAGTGTGACGTGACCGTTGGTTGTAAGATTTCAGTGCAAAGATTGGAGAATTTAACCGGCATGGATAATGGATTCACTTTATTCACGTTATCCACAAACATGAGGTAAGGATAACCTGATTCCCCTTGTAAAGAGGCAATCATATCAAAAAGACGACGAGGGCTAATTTTTCGTTTCTTCACATCAGG